>JAZRMG010000001.1:0-12014 GCA_045647345.1 Bacteroidaceae bacterium
GTCGCTGTCGATGTTGATTTTGCAAACAGCAAGTGAAGCAGCCTTACGAAGCTCCTCCTCGGGGATACCGATAGCGTCCTTCAATGCACCGCCGTACTTGTTGATTGTAGCAACCTCGTCCTGGGGAACCGAAGAAGAACCGTGGAGAACGATGGGGAATCCAGGAAGCTCCTTCATACAGCCCTCGAGTACGTCGAATGCCAAGGGAGGAGGAACGAGGATACCGTCAGCGTTGCGTGTGCACTGCTCGGGCTTGAACTTGTTAGCACCGTGTGAAGTACCGATAGAGATAGCCAAGCTGTCGCAACCAGTCTTTGTAACGAAGTCAACAACCTCCTCGGGACGTGTGTAAGTGTGGTGCTCAGCAACAACGTCATCCTCAACACCAGCGAGGATACCGAGCTCACCCTCTACAGTTACACCATACTGATGAGCGTACTCAACAACCTTCTTGGTGAGAGCAACGTTCTCGTCGTAGGGGAGGTGTGAACCGTCAATCATTACAGATGAGAAGCCCATGTCGATGCAAGACTTACAGAGCTCGAATGAGTTACCGTGGTCGAGGTGAAGAACGATCTGGGGGTTCTCGCAACCGAGTTCCTTAGCATACTCTACAGCACCCTCAGCCATGTAGCGGAGAAGAGTCTGGTTGGCATACTTACGAGCACCGCTAGATACCTGGAGGATAACGGGAGACTTAGTCTCAACCGCAGCCTGCACGATAGCCTGGAGCTGCTCCATGTTGTTGAAGTTGAATGCGGGGATAGCGTAGCCGCCCTCCATTGCCTTAGCAAACATCTCTTTGGTGTTTACAAGACCCAATTCTTTGTAGTTAATCATTGTTTCTTAAAATATTATATGGTTATACATATTATATGCTGCTGCAAAATTATAACTTATTTTCTTAAATACCTAATCACACGCAATAAAACAACTACGAAAATTACATTTCCCATCATTAATCTTCCTCTGCGCATACAATACTCATTTATTTTATCTAAATTTGTAGGCAGGACATGATATAAAATCACAATAGCACTATGAAACGACTCTATCCACTATTCACCGCACTACTATTGGCTGCAACGGTTATGACTGCCCAGACACAACCTGCTACGCCAACACACCGTATCGAACAAACCTTCACCATCACTTCACCCAACTACAAGGTGAGCCCTTACACAGGACTCGATCGTCAGGGATGGATAGATGCTGCACAATGGCTGCTCGACGGAGCTTTCACCTATATACGCTCCATCGACGACCCTATGTATTTTCCCAAACAGCACGAAAAAACCTACCCCAGAAATGAGGATGACGTACCCACAGCCAAGCTTGAGGGACTATGCCGTACATTGTTTGTAGCAGCTCCCTTACTCAAAGAGCGCCCTGACCTCACACTCAATGGCATCAAAGTAGCAGACTATTACCGCCATCAACTACTATGCCTCACCAATCCCCAAAGTCCGAGCTACATCAAGCATCGTGCACCCAACGGAGGACCCAGCCAAATACTTGTCGAATTTGGTGCATTAGCCATATCGCTCTCGACAGCGAAGGAGGTGCTTTGGGATCCTCTTACACAAGCACAGAAAGATGAGTTGGCGGCCACCATGCTCAGCTATGGTAATGGCCCTACTATCACAAGTAACTGGATGTTCTTCAATGTCTTTGTCATCAGTTTCTTCAAGGAGCAAGGTTACGAAGTCAACGACTGGCGTCTAGAAGATTGTCTCAAGAAGCTTCTTGAGCGATACCGCGGAGAGGGATGGTATAACGATGACCCTGCATACGACTACTATAGCATGTGGGCCTTCCAAATGTATGGTCCTATCTGGGCACAAATGTACGGACACTTCTATCCTGACTATGCCGCACAGTTCATGAAGAACCAGCTCGACCTGGTTGACAACTATCCCTACATGTTTAGCGAAGACGGACGAATGAATATGTGGGGACGAAGCATCCCCTACCGTTACGGCTCAGTGATACCACTTGCACTATTGGGATATCATCCAGAAGCAAATATCAACTTCGGATGGATGCGCCGCATAGCCTCATCAACCCTACTGCAATTTTTACAACACCCCAATTTCTTAGAAGATAATGTGCCTACACTTGGCTTCTATGGCCCCTTCGAACCAGCCGTACAAATCTATAGCTGCCGAGGCAGTGTGTACTGGAGCGGCAAGGCATTTCTCGCTCTATTGTTACCTGAAGACAATCCATTCTGGACTGCAAAAGAAAACAATGGCCCTTGGGGTAAAGAACTTAAAAAGGGCAATGTATACAACAAGTTCCAACCCGCCACTAATCTTCTCATCACCGACTACCCCAATTTGGGAGGAGCTGAAATGCGCTCATGGTGCCACGAAACAGTAGCGAGAGACTGGCAAAAGTTCCGCAGTTCGGAGAACTATAATAAATTGGCCTACAACACCGAGTTCCCCTGGATGGCCGACGGCAAAAATGGTGAAGTATCTATGAACTATGCGACTATGAACAGCCGAGGACAATGGGAGGTGTTACGCCTATATACCTTTAAGAGTTTCGAGGAGGGAATATATCGCCGCGATGCTGTATTGGAAACAAACCATGAAATACGCTACAACCTTGCAGACATCCCCCTCCCCAATGGTGTGCTCCGCATCGATAAAATAACTGTACCCGAAGCCACAACAATCCGTTTGGGAAGCTACTCGCTACCCCAAATCGAAGGAAAGCCTTTTAGCATAGAAACCTGCAAACAAAAACCCGAGGCCACTATAATCGGCAACGGAGAGTACAAGCTAGCAACCGTACCCCTCTACGGATGGGATAAGACCTTGGTACACTACCCGACTGGGGTGCATCCCATGAGTGACCAGTGTAGCCTTATAATCAGCGAAAAAGCTGTAAGCGGAGAACACATTGTAATAACATTGCACCTGTGGAAGAAAGGGAACAAAGCATTTACAAAGAAAGAGCTCAGTCCTATCAAGAGTATAAAAGTGGCCGATGACTTCAGCAGTGTAGAAGCCACGTTAACCGATGGCAGCATCAAGATTGTCAAGTATTAAGAAACACCAAGTTATGGTAGACCACCATCTCCACATATACAAAGCCTCGGCCGGTTCAGGCAAGACCTTCACTCTGGCGATCAACTTCATACGTATGCTCATAGAGCATCCCGATGACTATCGTCACATATTAGCAGTGACATTCACAAACAAGGCAACAGCCGAAATGAAGCAACGCATACTGAGCAAACTTTATGGCATAGCCTACTCTACACCTGATGCCAAGTCATACTACAATGTGATAAAGGAAACGACCAAACTACCCGAGGAGACTATCCGCCAACGGGCACGTGAAGCACTTCACCTACTCATACATGACTACAGTCACTTACGAGTAGAAACCATAGACAGTTTCTTCCAGTCGGTACTGCGCGGACTAGCTCGCGAGCTCAATCTTGGCACAGGCATGAACATTGAGCTAGACACAAGAAAGGTCATCAGTGATGCGGTAGACATCATGCTGCGCGAGCTAAAGCCTGGTGATGCAACATTGGAGTGGATAGTAAGCTACATAACCGATGAAATAGATGATGGGCAACAGTGGAACATCACCCACGATGTCAAGAAATTTGCGGCTAACATACACAACGAAAGCTATCAGCGAAAAGCAAGCGAACTGCGTCAACAATTGCAGACGGGCAAGGTGTTACAACCACTACGTTCACATCTGATAACCGAAAGAGCCAAAGCCATACACCTTATCGAAGAGCGAGCTACCGATTTCTTCAATCTCATCGAACGACACGGATACACTGTTGATGACTTTTCAAATAAAACAGGAGGAGCCTGCGGATACTATCTGAAGATACAAAAAGGTGAATATACAACTGAGTTAAGTGCACGGGCACAAGCCGCAGCAAATGATGCCAAGGGATGGGTATCAGCCAGCTCAAAACAGTATAAAGAAATACTTGATTTTGCAAATACATACCTCGTACCACATATCAACGAGACACATCGTGTATGCTGTCAGTATGTACCTGTCATCTATACCTGCGACTTGGTAACACACCATCTTAATCAGCTACAGCTCATCGACAGCATTCACGACTACGTATTACGCCTCAACAAAGAGGAGAACCGCTTCCTCTTGGCCGATACCTGTCAGATGCTCAGTCACATGCGACATGGCGACTCCTCTTTCGTATTCGAGAAATTGGGCTACTACATTGAGCATATCATGATTGATGAGTTTCAAGATACTTCACGCATGCAATGGGACAACTTTTTCTTACTGCTGCTCGAAGGGCTGTCGCGCGGAAAACGAAGCCTTCTCGTTGGCGACGTGAAACAAGCCATATACCGATGGAGAGGAAGTGATTGGCGCATCCTTAACCAAGAAGTACAAACAATATTACAGCAGTACACATCCTCCACTGCCATTCGTCTTGACACCAATCGCCGCAGTTTGCAAGATGTTGTAAAATTCAACAACATGTTGTTTACAGAATGCAACACTATACTAGCCAATCAATTAGGAGAAGAGAATGCACGTCCCCTACTACAGGCCTATGCTGATGTAGAACAAAAGTTTCTGTCTGAAAATGCAGGTGGGTACGTACGTATCTCTAACATTACTACAGAGGAAGAAGAGACTGAAACCGAAGCCATGTGTCATGCCGTAGCCGAACATATCATTGAGCTACGGCAAGCAGGCATAAAAGACAACCAAATAGCTATTCTCACACGTACCAACACGCAAATAGCCCATATGGTAGACTACATGGGACAACATCATCCCGATATACACCTATTCTCGGCCGATGCCTATCTTCTCGAAACATCTGTTGCTGTTAATATGATAATAGCAGCTTTGCGATGGATAAACGACGAACAAGATCTCTCGTTATTGCATTTAGCTATCGACTATCACCATAAGATATTAGACGACGGGCTACAACCTGAAGACGTCATTGCCATGAGAAGTAGTGCCTATGGACTACCCCAAGCACTCACGCAAGAACGTCTTGCACTACAACAGACGCCGCTCTATGAACTTGCCGAGAAGTTGTATCGATTATTAGGCCTCTCATCCATCACTTACGAGGCTGGATACATCATGACCTTCTTCGACCGGCTGCAACAATTCTGCACAGACAAACCTGGAAATCTGATTGATTTTCTGCATTATTGGGATGATGAGCTCCACAAAGCAGCTATCCCCGCAGGAAACAACGAAGGCATAGAAGCCATGACAATACACAAATCGAAGGGATTGGAATTCCACACTGTGATACTTCCCTTCTGCAATTGGGCACTCAACAAGTATAAAGGATTATTGTGGGTAGAGACCGATGACCCCATGATGGAAAATTTGGCAACAATACCAATATCCTACAGTAAAAAAATGACAAATTCCATCTTTACCAAAGAACATAACGAGGAATTGCTACAACAGACAGTAGACAACTACAACCTCCTCTATGTCGCTTGTACACGTCCCAAATGCAACCTTTTAATACTAAAACCTGTCGAAAAAAATACTTCAAGCAAAAATAAAAAGACCGATGACAACATAAACACCGTGGGCAAACTGATCTCACGAGCCATCAATATGAATGACGATGTAATAGAGTATGGGAACCTCTACGTCAGTCATCCCCAAATAGAATCTGACACGACAGAAACCAAGGAGAATATAAATCCCTTCGAACTTCAATCTACAGCCATAAAAGTGGAGATGCACTCCGAAGAGCTGACAGCCAAATTCAGACAATCAAATGAGTCAAAGCGCTACATTCCAGAACAAGAAGAAGAGAATATCATGTACATGGAACAAGGATTACTCCTCCACGAAGTACTGTCGCGAATGTCTACCGCTACTGATATCACTGCCGCTATAGATCAACTCATGCAAGAAGGTATCATAAACGATGCAAACCAACGCAAAAGCATAGAGGGCATCATTACACATGCTCTACAATCTCCACAAGCAGCAGACTGGTTCTCGGGCAAATATGAACTATTCAATGAATGCAGCATCATCTACAAACAGAAAGGCGTAGCCAAAATTATCCGCCCCGACCGCGTAATGAGAGATGGAGACCGCCTCATTGTAGTAGATTTCAAATTTGCCCGTCCGAATTCCGACCATGAGAAACAAGTGAGCAATTATGTACAACGATTACAAGAAATGGGATACCGCCATGTAGAAGGCTACGTTTGGTATGCCTATGCCAATCATATAGTACCCATACACACTGAATCATAAGAATCCTAAAGAGCAAAAGTAGAGATGAACCATACCCCCTTTCTTAAAGCTGTAGCCGAAGACATTTATCACCGAATAGGCCACGACATGAGCCGTACCGCAGTTATCTTCCCAGGGAAGCGTGCAGGTCTATTCTTCAACCAATACCTGGCCGACTGCACCGAAAAGCCCCTTTGGGCTCCTACATACATAACCATTAGCGAGCTATTCGGCAAACTCTCAGCACTGCAGATCGAAGCCCCCATTCGCCAAGTTTGCCGACTTTATAATATATTCAAAAAGCATACCCTACGCCACGAGTCTCTTGACGATTTCTACTATTGGGGTGAATTGTTATTGAGCGACTTCGATGATATTGATAAAAATATGGTCGACACCGACAATCTCTTTGTCAACCTATCCGACATTAAATCTATCAACAGTAGATTTGACTATCTCACCGAGGAACAAAAGGAGGTACTCAAACGCTTCTTCGGTGCTTTCAGTACTGGGATAGAACAAACCGAACTTAAAGAACAATTCATCGAGCTATGGCAGGTAATGGGCATTATCTACCATGAATTACGTACTCAATTACAAGCCGAGGGGTTAGCTTACGAAGGCATGATGTATCGTGACGCCATAGAAAATTTCTGTTCATCTTCACTCACCTACGACCACTACATCGTCGTTGGATTCAACGTGCTCAATCGCGTGGAGAAGTCTCTGTTCCACCATTTGCAGGAGAGCGGAAAAGCAATCTTCTATTGGGATTATGATCACTATTACCTTGATAATCCACGTCACGAAGCTGGTACTTTCCTACGCGAAAATATTGCAACCTTCGGCAATGCTCTTAAAGGTGTTCCAATCTATGACAATCTTAGTAATTTACCATATATTACTTGCATATCAGCCCCTACGGATAATGCCCAGACGCGCTATTTACATACTTGGCTACATAATTACCATAACAGAATAGCCGAACAGGAAACAGCCATTGTACTATGCAACGAAGACATAGCCCTATCAGCGCTACACGCCCTACCTACTGATATCATCGACAATGTCAATGTTACCATGGGTTTCAAACTCACTCAAACACCTATATATAGTCTCATCGAAAGCTACCTTGCCTTACAAACCCGAGACTACGATGAAGGTAAAGGCACCTATATGCTCAATGCTGTAATCACACTCCTCTCCCACCCTTACATTAGCCGTTGTTATGTTCAAGCCGATGAATGGAAAAGTCAATTGCTATACGACAACCGTCTCTACCTACCTTATACAACACTAAGCAATCATCCGACATTGGGATATCTCTTTATCCCCCCGCACGACAACAAGGCATTACTTCAGACACTCAGAAAGCTCATCGACATCGTGGGCAAACTTTTCTATCACAAGCCCGACGAAGAGGACCGCTACAAACAGCTCTATCAAGAATCATTATTCCGTTGTCAACAACAAATCGGCAGTTTCCTTTCCATGGTAGAAGATGAGACACTCAAGGTAAAGCCCACAACACTCATACGTCTCATGCAGCGTGTACTCAAACAAACCACCATTCCTTTTCATGGCGAGCCTGCCATCGGATTACAAGTTATGGGCGTACTCGAGACTCGTAATCTTGACTTCAAGAGCATTATCTTTCTCTCGACCAATGAAGGTAAACTGCCTAAGAGCAATAATGAAGTATCTTTCATTCCATATAACCTGCGCGAAGCCTTTGGTATGACCACCCTACAGCGCCAAAATGCGGTATACGCCTACTATTTCTATCGGGCCATACAGCGAGCCGAACACGTCACCATCGTATACAACGATGGAACCGATGGTCTCAACAAACAGGAGCCCTCACGCTTTATCATGCAATTACAAGTCGAATTTCCCAAAACACTTATACGACACCACTTACAAGTATCTGCACAGCCCAAACAACATACAAACATCAGCATAGCACAAACAGCAGAATCTGTAAAAAAATTACAGGCTCATTTCGAATATAATCCTAAGCGGAAGAGGAACTACCGTCTGTCACCCTCAGCCATCAATGATTATCTCGACTGTAAATTACGCTTCTATCTCACACATATAGAACAACTCACCCCTCAAAAAGAGATACATCCTGATGTCGATGTGGCAGAATTCGGCACTCTGTTTCATAAAAGCGTCGAACTCGCCTACAAGCAACTCACCCAACGGGGACCAATCATACATTCACACGATTTAGAAGCACTATACAAAGATAATATAGCTCGCGAGCGATTGGTCGATGAAGCCTTTCGCACCATTTTCTTTCATACTGCAGAAGGAGAACCATTACCCTTCAACGGAACTCAACTCATTGTACGACATGCTATTACCCATTACTTACGACATTTATTCAAAAATGACGCGAATCGTGCTCCGTTCACTTACATAGAGAGCGAAAAAGAAGTACTCATTCCTCACACCATCAGCAGCCATGGCAAACAGCTGACTATTCTACTAGGAGGAACGATTGACCGTATAGACAGCAAGGAAGGTATCACCCGTATTATCGACTATAAAACTGGAGGAAAACAAAAGACCGTAAAATGTGTAACCGACCTATTTAATAGCAATAAAGGACGCGATAGTTATGTATTCCAAGCCTTCTATTACGCTCATCTGCTACAGCAGCAGTATGAACAAATAGCTCCTTCACTTCTCTTCGTACGTAAAACATCAAGTGAAAACTTCGAACCTGATATTATTATCAATGGGCAACCTGTCACCAACTTCAGCAATTACAGTGAAGAATTCGCGACACTATTCTCCCAGACCATAGACGAAATCTTCAACAGCAACATACCATATACCGCAACCAACAACAAAGACAACTGTAAATACTGCAAGTTTACGACTCTATGTCACCGCAAGATAGAAGACTATATATAATCAAAAGCACCTGAGAACAAAACATGTCGATAACATGTTATGTGCATGTGTTTTTCATAGTAAATAAATATCGTCAACACTCACTTGCGAAAGTCAGTGACAAGACAAAGCGGAAGCGTCCGCTGAAAATCGCAGAGCCTCGGTCCCCACCGAGGTTCTGTATTTTCACATCAACTATATTATATATCTTTGAAAAACTCCATTTTAACTTTTACGAGGCTCAACACTTACAACAACTACCTCTTTTTCATCACCATGCAAACGACAAAGTTCGCTAGTACGTAGGCCCACCGCCCATACGATATCATTTCCATGACAAAGTAGCCACTGTTGCTGTTTTGCCATACGATCTAGTTTGAGATCTGTGTATAAATCATTCAGCAATTTGCTTCCTCGCATACCAAAAGGACGAAAACGTTCCCCCTCGCGTGGATGACGAAGAGTTAAAGGTAACGTAAAGCGTGCAGCATCGAGTACACATACATGGTGCTCCTTCGGCACACTCCAAGTGGAATTAGGCATTACTCGGCATACGGATAGCCTCGTTCCATCAGGAAGGGCTAAAGCCCCCTCATAAGGTAATGTAAAAGGCTCGGCTTTAATTATATTATCTACACGGCGAAATACTATCAAACGGATACGATCTCGAAGCAACATATAGTCAGTAGTATAAAACATACGGCCCGATTCCCCCGAAAGCGAACGAAAAATGTCAGCCACCTGCGCCGAATTGAACCCATAGGGATAAAGCAATTCGAAAAGTTGAGCTTGAGGAACCTCGGCAGCAAGCAAAGCAGGAATAGAAATGGATAAAACTTCTCTTGATGAAATGTCATCAACTGGTTCTACAATGCGTTTGTTCTCTTCCTCAATCACCTTATTGTATAGCGTTGCAACCTGAGTCAGATGCTCCATAGCATGCAGTATATTTTTCTTGGCTGCCGGATTTATCTGTTGCATCATAGGAATAAGATTCAAGCGAACTTTGTTACGGGCATAATCATCGACAAGATTGGAGCTATCAGTCACATAGACCTGCCCCAAGCAACCAAGGTAACCGATAATCTCATCACGCGTGATACATAGCAGGGGACGTACAACATATCCATTCTTAGCCCGTATTCCAGTTAACCCATTAATACCGGCACCACGAATAAGGTTAAGCAACAATGTCTCTACTGCATCATCTTGATGATGAGCTACAGCAATAACGTCACTCCCACTTTCTTGTCTCAAACGTTCAAACTCACGATAACGAAGTTCACGCGCAGCCATCTCTATAGAAAGGCCATGTTGTGCGGCATACTCCTGTGTGTTGAAATGCAAGACCTTACACGACACATCGAGCAAACGACACAGCTCGAGTACAAAAAGTTCATCGCGATCACTCTCAGTACCACGTAAATGAAAATTACAATGAACAGCACTGCATCTATATCCTAAATGAAGTAGTACAAGAAGCAAAGCCACAGAGTCGGCGCCACCACTTAAGGCCACTAACACTTGAGCTTCATCACTAAACAAACGATGTTGCGCAATAAAGTCCCTAACACGTTTCTCTACTTTCATTAAATCCTATACTTATTATTTACTAATGTAATATTTTCGTCCTTTGATAAGATAAAAACCTTCTTTTAAGTTTGATATTGAAAATGCCCTCTTCTTCACTAAACGTCCTTTCATATCATAAATATCTACAGGATAAAATTCGTTTAACTGGGTAGAGGAAATATTGTCTACTTCATTTACTACAATCACACAAGATGCCTCATAATTATTTGAGGTTGCTCTTATGATTGCGGTACCAACAGACAAAGCCACGATTGTCCCATTTGAATCAACACTAGCTACAGCATCATTAGAACTACTCCATAAGATAGTCTTATCCGTTGCATTATCAGGATATACAGTAGCGCGAATCATCAAACTATCACCAACAATCAAATCTGCAGATGTCACATCAAGTATTACTCCTTCTACGGGGATGTACTTGCGGCTAACGACAACATCGCACGACGCTGAAACGGTACCGGAAGAGACAGTGATGGTTGCAACTCCTGGCGATACTGCGGTCACCTTACCCAGAGTGTCTACAGAAGCCACGAGGGGATCGCTGCTGCTCCAGACAACAAGCTTGTCCGTCGCATCTTCGGGGGTGACGGTGGCGAAAAGAAGGAGGCTGTCGCCCTCGATCAGGCTGACAAGGCTGTCGCTGAGAACGACCTCTTCTACGGGGATATACTTGCGGCTAACGACAACATCGCACGACGCCGAAACGGTACCGGAAGAAGCAGTGATGGTTGCAACTCCTGGCGATACTGCGGTCACCTTACCCAAAGTGTCAACTGAAGCTACGAGGGGATCGCTGCTGCTCCAGACAACAAGCTTGTCCGTCGCATCTTCGGGAGTGACGGTGGCGAAAAGAAGGAGGCTGTCGCCCTCGATCAGGCTGACAAGGCTGTCGCTGAGAACGACCTCTTCTACAGGGATATACTTGCGGCTAACGACAACATCGCACGACGCTGAAACGGTACCGGAAGAGGCAGTGATGGTTGCTGTTCCTGGCGATACTGCGGTCACCTTACCCAGAGTGTCTACAGAAGCCACAAGGGGGTCGCTGCTGCTCCAGACGATCCGCTTGTCCGTCGCATCTTCGGGGGTGACGGTGGCGAAAAGAAGGAGGCTGTCGCCCTCAATCAGGCTGACAAGGCTGTCGCTGAGAACGATCTCTTCTACGGGGATGTACTTGCGGCTAACGACAACATCGCACGACGCTGAAACGGTACCGGAAGAGGCTGTGATGGTTGCAGCTCCTGGCGATACTGCGGTCACCTTACCCA
>JAZRMG010000002.1:0-18828 GCA_045647345.1 Bacteroidaceae bacterium
ATGTTTGGGCAAGCGGTACACGTCGATGGGATAGTCCTTACCGAAGAGCTCTATCTGTGCCAGCGTCTGGTTGGTGAATGAGTTACTCATCACGAATGAGGGGTGACCCGTAGCGCAGCCAAGGTTCACGAGACGGCCATCGGCGAGTAGGATGATGCTGTGCCCGTCGGGGAAGTAGTAGCGGTCTACCTGCGGCTTCACATTCTCGCGGCGTATGCCAGGGTAGTTCTTCAGAGCCTCTACTTGTATCTCGTTGTCAAAGTGGCCGATATTACATACGATAGCCTGATCGGGCATCGCGGTCATATGGTCGATGCGGATAATATCTATATTACCCGTAGTAGTCACGAAGATGTTGCCCTGTGAGCAAGCCTCCTCCATGGTCACCACCTGGAAGCCCTCCATGGCAGCTTGCAGTGCGCAGATGGGGTCAATCTCAGTCACGAGCACGCGAGCGCCGTATGAGCGCAGACTGTGTGCACACCCCTTACCTACGTCACCATAGCCACATACCACAGCCACCTTACCGGCTATCATCACATCGGTAGCGCGCTTGATACCATCGGCCAGCGACTCACGACAGCCGTAGAGGTTGTCAAACTTGCTCTTGGTCACCGAGTCGTTCACGTTGAAGGCCGGGAACAGCAGCTTGCCCTCCTCCTTCATCTGATAGAGGCGGTGTACGCCCGTGGTAGTCTCTTCAGATACGCCACGCACCTCCTTGGCCATGGCAGTCCACAGTCCGGGCTGCTCGGCCAGCACACGCTTGAGTATAGCTTTCAGCTCAGCCTCATCCTCACCACCCGAGGGGGTATCGAGTACCGAAGCATCCTTCTCGGCATCCACACCGAGGTGTATCATGAGGGTAGCATCGCCACCATCGTCGACAATCATGTTGGGACCCATGCCATTGCCAAAGTTGAGTGCTTGCAGGGTGCACCACCAATACTCGGCAAGGTTCTCACCTTTCCATGCAAACACGGGCACGCCGAGGTCAGCAATGGCAGCTGCCGCATGGTCCTGTGTAGAGTAGATGTTGCATGAGCACCAGCGCACCTCGGCACCCAGTGCCTTGAGGGTCTTGATGAGCACAGCGGTCTGTATGGTCATGTGCAATGAGCCCATCACGCGAGCGCCCTTGAGCGGCTTGCTATCGCCATATTTCTCCTGCAGTGCCATGAGGCCAGGCATCTCATGCTCGGCCATATCGATTTCCTTATGTCCAAACTCGGCCAACGACATATCGGCCACCTTGTAAGGGAGAGTTGAAAAAAGCTGTTCAGTCATAAAATTATTCTCCTTATTAGATATATAGTCTTTAATATCGAAGCGAAACGGCGCATCACACTTATAAAAAACAGAAGCCAACCATCTCAGGACGGTTGGCTTCCAAGGAAGTACTCGAAGCGGGACTTGAACCCGCACAGCCATCACTGGCCAAAGGATTTTAAGTCCTTCGTGTCTACCGATTCCACCATTCGAGCGGCCTTAGAGCGGAAAACGAGACTCGAACTCGCGACCCTAACCTTGGCAAGGTTATGCTCTACCAACTGAGCTATTTCCGCGATTTATCACATAAATTGCAATATTCTCAACAACACTTAGCATAATCAAACGATGTCTGTTTTGCTCTCGTTCGCGCAAGAATTCTGCAAATGTGGATGCAAAGATATAAAATAATTGCCAATTAGCAACCGACAACAAGCATTTATTTTACTACAGAAGGAGTTTTTTAATTATGCACCATCAGAATATCTCCATTACGGGTCAAAGGATAGCGATACAAAGGGTGCCCTCCATTGCTAGCATAGCCATTATTATTCAGTTCATACTGAGTACCGCATTTGCTGCATTTGGCATAAGGAGTAGTGTCTATAGTGAGAGAAGCAGAAGGTCTGTCACATTGGGGACATCCCAAATCGTAAGCAAAAATCTCACCTCCGGCATGCCAAGGAGATCCAATAATGATACCTGCAAGTCCGTAACTGAACACACGTGATTGTACTTCGGAAAGAGGATACTGATAAGCCATACCTGTATTCGTATATACAGTATAGCCATCTTTAGCAGGGCGTTGCTTTACATAGATGAAGTATCCGAGCGTATGCACACTATTGAAAGGAGAGACTGACACATTGCAAGAGAAGGATACGGGATACTTGTTACTATAGATTGGATAAGAATTGGTACATGCGTGCACCAATAAGACAATCACGATGAATAGAAAACGTTGCTTCATTATATATATGCGCCAATACTCTATAAACGAATCATTCTCTCTTTTCGTATGTGTTACCTTTGTAAAGTTACAGCCATGACACCGACAACGATATCATTGGATAAAGTTTCCAACTCGGCACACTGGAGCTCCCGATCAGGATGCAACCGAATGTCGAGCAACTGCCCTGCACCTCCTTGCAACTCATTCCCAAACACACCTGAACTATTGAGGTCGACCATACGTGCCGACGCAGGAGCATCGAAACTATTGGTACTAAGCGATGCGCTCAAGGTCTTGCCAATTTCGCCCGTTGCCAACATGACACGATAGGGGCGCTCACGCTCAAGGTCAAAAGCCAGTCCGTCGTCATAGTAATCTTGCTCTATAGGACACCAAGTGACCGGATTGACGAGCAATAGCGAATCACAACTACCATCAACATACCGTATGCGAACCACACCATTGGCTATACGACTCTGCATGGCATTGGTGGAACCTGCCATCAGCAGATACAGATGAGAAGCCTTGCCAGACAACGGAATGGATGCTTGAGTGGGGAAGTTATCCCAACGCGAAGTAAAAAGGATATTGTTTCCCTCAACAGGAGTCAAGAAGGGTACGCCCATCGGAGTTTCAAACATCTCGGCACGGCGCATGGCGGAATCACATACCATAAACTCCGTCTTCGGATGGCACCATTCGCCGATACCATTGACTGGGATTTGCAAAGTAGTAAAGGGAGGACGCGGCGAGAAATAGCGCGGTGCGAAGATGTTGGTTACCGAATCATTGAGTATCAATGGCACAGTCTCAAGTTTACCCGGTACCACCTCATCAAAGTCACCCAATACGGCATTGCCAATAGACAGCAAAGAGCGCTCTTGCGACACTGCAGGACGTATCCATTCCATCGCACCCTGTCGGGTTGATACAAATCCTTCGGGAGAGGGAGAGATGTCTAATTTTTCCCCATTCCAACGGATACTTATATCAAAATCATATTTCCCTTTAGCTGGGATAGACAATTCCACCAAGGGATACTCTACACAACCAGGAAGCACACGCCAGGAGATCTTCTGCCCATTGGCACGTATCGATGCAATATGTTCATAGAAGGCACGCACACGAAACACCAACGTATCGGTTCCAAAAGAAGAAGCCAAATGTACCGTGTAGTTATCCTGCTTACCACTACGTCTGAAGGCGTAATCAATGTCTGGAGTATGTATAGAAGCTTCATCCCAAGTTTTTGGGAACCCCGGTCGAATGACTATACGGCTGTTCAGTCGATCTGGCAATATGCCATAAAGCCCTTGTATATACACTCGCGAAGCCACTCCTATGGGATCACCAAAATCACGATAACACTCTGAGCGCGCTACATCGTAATGCGAAATCTGACCGAAATTACCGGGACTGTTGCCCATATACATGCCGTCGAGCACAGAACTCTTGAGCAGATGAAAGGCGTGTTCATAGCGTCCTGCCTGCCAATAAGCTAGCGAAGTGTGCATCACCTCTGCAAAAGCAACATTATTAATGCTCCAAGCATAGGGTTGCCAGTTGGTGGTGGATATTGTAGCATAGCGCTCGAAGCCTAATCCATCGACCTCGGGTGTAACACCTGCTGCAACTACAGGAATATGGGGGATTTCGCGATCAATATACTGGGTGGCCCGATAGCGTTGCTCCAGGGTGCCTACCTCACTGTCGATAGCATGGTAGATAGTCCACACGGCAGGATAGGTGTGCAGACGACCCAGCCCCATCAGGTCCTGACATTCAGCCCATACACCTTGCTCGTCGAGCCATAGGCGGCTATCCAAACCTTCACGAATACGCCGTGCCTCTTGAGCATACTGAACTGCCTTATCAGGCATGCCCAAACGAGCAGCTATCTCCGCTGCCATTCGATTAGCCCGATAGTTGTAAGCAGAAGAGTGAGTGACCGCTCCGCCCGAATAGTATAGCGCGTCGCTGGCCCAAATGCAGCAATATGCATCGTACAAGCCATCATCATCGGGATCAAAATTGCGTTTTTCCCATGCCAGATGGCGCTCTATAACTGGCCAAATCTTACGTGCATAGTCCCAATCACCTGTCCAATTAAGATGCCAAAGCAGTTCATCAATGTAACACAGGTTCATGTCATAATGATGCATTTGAGTAGGTTTGTTCGGATTACGACATATATAGCCATTACTATACATTGGCGTACCCCACGCCTTGACCGATCGAGCCATGTTGAGCGCACTGTCTTGAGCCGGATGTGGAATAGTGGGTTCCACATCGGTCACCTGTGAGGAGGCATAGTTGTCAAAATGTATGCGTGCACGATCGTGCAGCCCAAGAGCATCACCCGTATAGCCTGCACGCCATCCGACGAGTGGCACACGCCATCCAATAGCACCATGAAGCCATACCTCATCGTTCCAAATGGCATCGGCTGCCACAGAAAGGGCACTGCTTATGGTATTGAAATATGGATCGGGAGTGGTGAAACGAAGTTGAGATGCCAATTGTGAACGTGCCTGCTCGGTAGAAGCAAAGAGTGCTTCTAACTCGGTATAGGCTGGCTGACGGTCACGCCCTATATAAATGTAGTAAGTGGCATTACCTACTGGAATATCCATATCGCCACGTGCCACAGGACAACCTGGCTCATCGGTCAACAGAGGGCACTCTTCAGCCAATTGACTAATAGCTACATTACTTTGAGTAGGCAATGTGGCATACAATGTTTTCTCGCCATAGCGGCTCTTTTGGCCGAAAACCACTTTGAATCCATCTCCCGACAATATGTACTCATTGCCTTTACAATAGGTCGGTTTCAGATCAAAACAATCTGCAGGATCCACCCCCATATCCCCTTCTCGACTGAAGCGACTACCCGATGCACCACCAAAAAGCCACTGCAACCGGAGGCTCTCAGGCATATTCTCTGTTTTGACTTGCCATATTGCGGCATCTTCATCATAACATGCAAGCGCAGTCATGGTAAGCTTGCCTACTCCCATAAGGGAATCTGTAATATGATATATGCGACTTCCTGCACGATAGCGTGCTTCTACCCTATCAGCATCATTCAACGAGATACGGCCGCTTTCTGATTGCAGATAAAAAGACAAGTTCCCTCCCATATGTGGCAGGTAAAAGGCAAACTCAGGCACATCACTCGTTTCAAGACGGAAGCCACTGTGCCCCCCATACAAGGCACGAGTAAATCTACTGTCACCATTCACAATCACAAAATCCTCCCCATCAGGCATATAGCGCAATGAGCGATTCTTATGAATAGCCAACACATCACTGACAAACAGCAACACTAAACACACAAATAAAAAACGTCCTTGCCTAAACATACTGTATGATACGCTTCCGCTAACTATTTATACATATAATTATGGCATCGGAGAGAGGCCTTCCCACCTTACATTCCATGTGCCGTCAGAAGGAAACCCTGGGTTCACACCTTCGCTACCATCCCAACCGGCACACATCATGGCCACAGCAGTGAGCAAACCGCCATTACCAGGAAGGTAAAGACGCAGGCGCGATGACTGATAGTTGTGCCCATTGGGCAAATATGTATTTTTGGTCTCATTCATCAACAATGCATCGACCGCTTTATCGGGTTCTCCCAAACGAGCGGCACACATCGCCGTCATCGGATAGTCCCACCCCCAACTGGTGTCCCATCCCCAAAGGTTCCACAAGGCATGCAGGGTGTTTCCCATAATCTCCTTATCAATAAGACGATTATCTGGATACATGCCCAACGCACCCAATACTGCCGGATGGTCGGTCAGATAACGGGTGTTGGTGTACGAGTCAAGCGCTGACTCAGCTGCCAAATAGCGATGTTGGTCATCGGCAGCCAACGGTGAGAGCTTGGCAAGCAGCTCATCCCACTCAGGCACACGCTTCATGCCCATACGCTCACGCCAAAGCTGTGCAGTCGACAAGCCATAATGCCAACTCGACAGTTCGAGCGGAGGATTCACCGTTTCAGCGGCACGTAAGGTTTCCTGTGCAGGGATTATTCCCTTAAGGATATAGCGGTCATTTGCCTCATCATAGTCGGCAAAAGAGTACATGAATTTTGCGGTTTCTTGAATGAGATTAAAGTATTTATCCAATACCGCTGTTGAAGGATTGGCACGATATACCAACTCGGCCAAATAAATCAGATGAGGTTGCTGCCAAATAAGGAAACTACCGACCTTAGAAGGAGCCTCTTCTGCCGAAGGGTCAGTCATCTTCATCCAACGTATGCCATCATATCCTTGGCGTTCGGCAATACTTTGGGCTATAGGACGAGCCTTATCGTACCACGAGAGGGTATGATCCAATTTATCGGCATGCCCCCACAGCGGGAAATGTGACTGATGCCACCATATCATCTCTAAATGAAACTTTCCGTACCACGAATTGTATGTCAACCCCGTTTCTTGAGGAGGTGTATCGCCGGCTGCCTGTATGGCCATGAGATATTGACTCAAAACAACACGGCGCTCCAACTCGGGAGCACGTGGGTCGGTACATTCCGAGAAGTCCACTACCCCACCCTCATTCCAAAAGGTAGCCCATGAGGCAGCAGAGGCCTCCGAGGTCTCCTTAAATGTAGGAATCACCACATCAGAAAATGTTGCGGCAAACGTAGGAAGAAACTCACAAGAGAAGGCAAAGTCGCCTTTTTCGGGAGTAATTACAAAATAGTTGTCTGCTTTCTTCACAATAGACACATCACCCTGCCACTGCAGTACGATGTAGTAAGTAGTAGCATCAAGCGTATGCTTAAACACTGCCAGATTATTACGTTTAGACACCAACGCTGTGCTATGCCTATCATTGGAAGTCCAGTCACAAGCATCATCGGCATGAGCCCCTGTAGGATAAGGGAAACGTAACTTTATAGGCATCGGATGCTCTGCTCTGACACGGGCAGCTATGAGGTCACGCTCGGGGTGACACACCGTCTGTACCGCAACGGGAATGCCCTGCAGCATATAACGGCTCTCGATGATGCCACTGCCCAATAATAGCGTCTGTGTGATGTCAGTGAAGTCATCCATAGTCGTTGTTGAAGGCAGCTCGAAGCCTACAATACCCAAATGCAGGCGATGAGGATTGATGCGTAACCAATTGGCTGCATCCTGCTGACGCCCCGGCTCATTGAACTGTACCGAATAGGGCTCAGTACGGCCTCGGCCGAAATCATAGTCACGATATGCATCTGCAGGCACATACTTTTGGGGATTACTATACGAATGCCATCCCCAATCAGACTGTGTGCCAAGAGGTACTCCCTTGGAATACTGCTCAGGGAAAGTCTGTAATCCAGTAGCATCGACCGTCATGGCAAAGCCGCCATTACCTACAGAAAGCGATGACAAAGTGTCGAATGACTGCACCACCGGATTATTGCGTTGCAACAACGCTTTGCGATTAATCTTGGCCTCAAGGGGGTACACCAAGGTGAATAGTGCCACAACAACTACTATAATTTTTCTTTCTCGCATAATTATAAATCTAACAAATGTTCTTTCGATATGAGAGTAAACATGTATATTACCCTCATATCCTTATTATCTTATCCTTATTTCTTAATAAAGCGTCGTGTTGTGCGGCTACTTCCCATCTGGAAATCTATCACATACACACCAGCAGGCAGGTCAGCTACATCCCATACGGCATGTCCCTCACCCATCTCCTTGGTTTCCATCTTAGTACCTGTGACAGAGTAGATTGTAGCAACGGCCTTCGATGGTAGCTGCACATTCAGTTCACCTTCTACCACGCCATTCAGTTGAATTGAATGGGCCGAGAGAAGATCAATGCTGTTGGTATCGCGCACATATAGCTTACCATTGGAAAACAACAATGAGGTGTCCCAAACCAACCCTTCGGCGGGAACGGCGGGTACAATCTCCCTGAAGTTTCCTTTGACAGATTTTGCCGAGGGAACGTCAAAGACGGTAAATACGCTATTGGGCACAAGTTCGTCAGTAACATTGGTCATATCAAGCTGTAATATAGCATCGTTAATGTTAGTAGCGCCGCCAAACTTAATTTTCGAAGCACGATTGACCGACTCTTTGCTATAGAGAGCAACCTGCACAATAGCACCAGACTTAATATTAGCTCCAGCAGACATGGTAAACACATCGCTACGATTGAAAACCGTATCACCTACGGCAACCATACCTCCGGCATTTACCACCACCTTGCCAGCCACCTTGCCTTTACCGCAGAGTATAGCGTCCTTATTGACCGTGATAGTTCCAGTTCCCGTGTGTGTACCATTGATGATGAGGCGACCACCTGATACCGTAGTAGTACCCTTATATACATTGTTGCCTGTGAGGCGCCAGTCACCGTTGCCTACCTTCTTGATCGACACAGTACCCTCACGAGTACTACTGCTAGCCTGATTGTTGATAACCCCATTGAATGTTTCATCCGTACCGGCACCTCCCACAGTATAGGAACAGGTAAATCCCGATGTGTTCTTGCTCGAACCACGAATTAGGGAGTTCTTGTCACCCGAGATACCGCCAATCTCCAAATCGCAATTTGTATTCCATCCTGCCAAATGAACATTGTCCTTCAACATCACCGTTGCATTAGGGAAGTCATTGTTGTTGTTATTAATTAGGAGCAGGCAGCCTTCCGACGTGTTTGAATTCACACAGTTGGCAATAATACGGCCGGTAAATCCGCTCCAATCACCCTGTATATATTCACGCACATAAGGTATATTGAGCTGGATTGTTCCGCTGCCAGTCACCTTGCTCTTGATGTAGCAATTGCGATGAGGAGTAAACTCTGAGTCAGTACCCTCTTTTACCTCGATGGGGAAGGAATAGGTCTCGTAGTTGTTGTTATCGCCTCGGGTCTTCAGTATTCCACCAGCAAACACTAACCCTGACGAGGCACCGATACCGGCTTTCGAAATGTCTGTGGTGCTGAGATAGAGTGTTCCTCCCTCAAGGATAGTCCTTCCCGTATAACTGAAATATTTGGTACTGTTCACCGTCACCTGCCCTATACCACCAAGGATAAAGTCCCCTTCGCCTTCAAGCGCTCCATTCATCGTGACGGTAATGCCCTTTTTGGCAATATTGAATTCAGTAGGCTCGTACAACTTGGCCGAACGGTTTGTCGAGGTCGACCCACCGGTGTAGAGCCACGTGCCACCGCTCCAAATCCAATTCTGTGCAAACTCCTCCGAAGCACCGATACTGCTAGGTTCTGCGGCATTCTTCAAAACGGGAATCTCAATGGTGCCACCATACAACACGGTAGACCCAGTATAGGTATTCGATGTGCCCATGACAAGTGTGCCTCCGCCCGCCTTGTTCACCGACCCTGATCCCACGATACTGCCTGTACCGCTCAATGTCACCTGCGCATCGCTATTGACAACAATCGCTGAAGGAGCGATGGTATCATTGAGGGTTATGACTACATCGGCCAACGGGGCGATGAGCACTTTGCTGCTGTCAGTATATGCCGCCACCATATTGTTCCAGTTAAGGGTCTGCATATCCCATACGCCAGTGTCCACACTCCATGTGTAGTCGGGTTCATACGTAACAATATCAATCATTTCAGTAGACAAGGGGCGAGTCTTCATGGTGACTTCAGCCGTGTAGCCCGAATATTCCTCACCAGCAAATGCTCGCACACGGAACACATAGGGTGTACCAGGTTCCAAACCCTCTACTACAAACGATGAGGCATCGGCAGCCGTACGAGCCACCTCTACGAAAACGCCATCGCGCTGCATCTCTATGGCGATGCCCTTCTCGCCTTCGGTATAGTTGAGCCATCCGAGGGTGAGCGAATTCTGGGCTGAGACTACAGCTTCGAGGCAGAGAGGACTACGCAGGTAGCTCTGACGGTCAGCTACTGTAATACTATTAATATAGTTCTCTATGTTGACATAGCCGTTGTCAGCCATCATCATGGCATCATTCTTGGACAGGTTAGTACCATTGGCTATCTCCCAAGCGTCGGGCATGCCGTCATTGTCCGTATCGATACGCTTCGTGCCTCCCCAAAGTTTCCAGTCGGTAGGTGCACCGAAGGGCAGGCTCGACTCACGGGCAATAAAAGCACCCCTCTTCCCCAGCGAGAACACTTCATCCAAGACATACCAGTCGGCATAGTCACGGTAGGGAAGCGATGCACCTACTGTAGGCAGCGACTCCTCAAGCAATGCAGTAGCCGAAGTAATGGGCAGGTCATAAGCCTGCATGGGCGATGCCATAAAGGTAGGCCCCCCCGTAAATTCATTCTTCGGAATTTCGTAAGGATCAAACGTGCCATCCTTGTCCTTGTCCTGCCAATTGTCAGTGGCATAGATATGGAAGTCGGCATTGGCACCACCAAAGGCATTACTCCCACCCGAAGGTCCATTAATAAAGAGGTTTCCCTGTGCGTTGGCATAGTGGGTTCCCTCCGAATCGCCACCCATGATGAAACAACCGCTCGACCAATTGTACACAATATTATTGACGTACTGATTGCGCCCCTTAATCTTAGCATTGCGCGTATCGTTGTCTACATAGAGATTGCGGTATAGGGTAATATTATCGGCCTGCACAAGTCCACCGGCACAATGGGTCTGCAAGCCCTGCGCAATAATAGAGTTCTGTATCGTGATGTTGCCCAAATCGCCCTTTCCATCGCTGCTTATTGAGAATGTCTCGTCGCGACCCCACGATACGGAGAGGTGGTCGAAGATCATGTTCGTACCATTCGATATACCAGCAGCATCCTTACCCGAGTCACCCACCACACCCATGCGGAAACGGAGGTAGCGCACGATTGTATTGTCGGCTCCCGAGAACGACACACCATTACCATATACCGTGATACCTTCGCCTGGAGCTGTCTGTCCTGCCACGTAAAGATTGTTCTTGAATACAAGGCGGCTCTCGAGTCTAATGACACCAGCCACATCAAACACGACGATGCGGTTTGGCTGACTCACGGCATCGCGTAGCGAACCTGCACCACTATCGTTCAGATTCGTCACATGATACACCGAGCCGTTGCGTCCCCCCACAGCATACTTACCAAACCCTTCAGCACCAGGGAATGCCAATTGTTGGGCACTCAACGGACACACCGCCATACACACACATGCACACACTACACGAAACAACTTTTTCATCGCTATCTTTTAATTTATTTATCAATGTATAAGCACAATCATGCTTCGATCTTAATCACACAATAATCCGTACAATTCTTAACTACACCTTTATACTCACAATCCCAACTCCAGGCACCCCATGATAAAGGGTCCCGTGGCCTTGGCATCGTTGTCACGTATCTTCTCTCCTATATAATATTCATAACTACCATCGCGATAGGGGGTTCCACCCAATCCGCCCACCTGACAGCAGCGGGTAAGCGTCAGCGTACCGTCTTTGTTCTCTATGAGCAAATGTTTCTTCAGTCCCTTGAAAGCCTGCATGGCCACCTTTCTGTAGCGTTTGTCAAGATAGCCCCTGTTCACCGCCTTGGCATAGGCATACATGCACTGTGCCGTCACCGAAGCCTCTGCATAGTTGCCCTCGCGCTCGGGGCAGTCGATGACCTGATACCACATGCCGTCGCGCTGGTATCGTGGCAATGCATCGGCCAACCCCTGTATGTAGCCGACTATACGCGCATATTCCTCATGCTCCTTAGGGATGAAATCGAGTACATCAACCAGCGCCATGAACCACCATCCTATACTCCGCCCCCAGAAGTTGGGCGACGTACCCGTCTCCTTATCGGCCCATCGCTGGTTGCGGCTCTCGTCCCATGCATGGTGATACAATCCTGTGCCCTTATCGTATGTATAGGTATGACAGATGGTGATCTGATTCACCGCCTCATCGATCCATTCCGGCTTGCCGAACTCCTTGCCATACTGCGCCATGAAGGGCGAGGCCATATAGATGCCATCAAGCCACATCTGATGCGGATAGCACAATTTGTGCCAATAGCCACCCACGTGAGTACGTGGATGATTGCGCAGCTGTTTGATGAGGAGGTCCATCGCCTTGCGATATTTTGCATCGCCCGTTTCACGATAAACAGTGAAGAGCACCTTGCCGGCATTGATGAAATCGATGTTATAGGTCTCGGGAGTATACAGATGAATCTCCCCCTTGTCATTGATGAGTGTATCGGTCCACTGCTTCACGTAATTATAATAGCAATCATCGCCCGTAGCCTGCCACATGCGCAACATGGCCAAGCATCCTACCCCCTGCGGATAACCGAAAAACAGACGTTTGCCATGGTCAAGCTGCCAAGCCTCGGGACAACGCTTCATCTCCGAATCGGCAAAACGTCGGGCATACGAGTTCTCATCCACTTGTGCTATAACATAGCCCAGACCAAACGCCAGGCAAATCACTGACAAAAGAAAACGATATTTCATGGTAACATGCATAAGTGCACAAATGTAGCGATTATCTATGGAAAAAACGAATGAATGAAGGAAATAATAAGGGTTTGCCCCTAACCATTGATCAAATCTCACCCTTATCCAGCCCTACATTTTGCCGGTGAACCGAAAATATCTTTCAGAAAGTGTATCGCAACTGCAGTTGAATGTTTTCGCGGTGATTGGCATCAATCATGGCCGCTCCACTACCTATAGTGGGACGGTCGTTGTAATGGGTGGTGGCAAACTTGGCCGTGGCGGTGAGGCGCGGAACCGCACTGTGAGTATATTGGGCCAACAGGTAACCGCGCAAGCCAGTGCCATAGTATGTCTGATAATTGTAGGCATAGAGAAGTCCGCGCTCGTAACTATAGAGACGCGAGACATAATCGCTATGGAAGGCGGTGATGCCCACCGCGAAGTGTATCGTATGGAGTCCAATGGTGGAGGCATAGGTGGCTTGGAGGCTGGCCATGAAGCCCTGCGATTGCTTCTCGGCAGTCACCAAGCAGCCTTCGAGGAGTGCCCGCATGGTAAAGGTCGGCGACAGGGTGCCTTCCCATTGAGCATGGAGGCGGTGGATCCATTCATTCAGTAATCCGCCATGAGGCAATCGATAGCCTTCGGCCACATCGCGCTGCTTAAGACGAAAGCGGTAACGCAGCATGATACTGTGTGCACGGTTGATGCTGTAACGTGACATAAACTGCCCGTCGGTACCGTAGGAGGGAGCCGATACGCGATAACGCAGGAAGGGGAAGCGATAGACATCGGCGTAGGCGGTGAGCTGCAGCTGGCGATGGGGCTGCCATTGGGCTCCAAGGTAGATACCCCGCTCACCCCTGATGTCCGATGAGGTAGCAAAGCTCTTGGCCTCCAATGCCCAATAGTCGTGGGCATAGTAGCGCTGCAGCAAGGTGAGGTGAAGGTTGTCCACAACCTTAAAGCGCAGTATGTTGAGTGTAGCCAGAGAGCCCTTGCCATCGATGGCTGTCTCGCCCGAAAGGCTCAGCCGATGATGGTGCCAGGCATAGTCGACCGAGGCGTTGAGAAAGGCATGTCCCTGTGGGGCATAGCGCTTGTACTCTTGTGTGGGCGGTGCAAAGCGGCGGTCGAAGCTTTGGTACATGGCCGTTGTGCCCAAGTGAAAGCCGTAGTTGGAGTAGCCAAGGTGAAGTCCGAATAGATTGCCGCGCGTGTTGCCCTTGCGCTTCAGCTCGGTGAGGGTGCGGTGATAGCCGTCAGTCTTCAGGGTACTGATGGCTGCACCCTTGAGAGTGGCATCGAGCCGACGGCACGAGGCGAAGGCGGTGAACCGCCACGAGTGCCACGATAATGTGGTGGCTGCACCGGTGTAGTAGTTGCTCTCGCTTGTACCCCGGTGAGGCTTGATGGTGGCCGAAGGGGTACCCAGCCCTTGAAGCAGCATGCTCTTGCCCAAAGCAAAGTCAGAGTTCATCACCAGCCCTTGCCCGAAGCGCAAGCGGTAGTTGCCTATGACGAGATTATGTACCATGCCCATATCGCCTATTTGAAGGTAGCCCGAAAGATGGTCGGGCAAGGGGGTGAGAGAGTTGAAGATAGGTTCACCGGCATCTTTCTCGGTGCTGATACCCCATGAGAGACGGTTCCCGTAGCGATAGTTGTAGCGCAGATTGTGGTAGAGGTCATTGCCCATGTAGTAACGCGAGGGAGAAGCCTCGAGCTGGCTCTGAGTGCGGGGAAGATAGCCTGCCTGGCGGTAAAGAGGGATGTCTGTCCGTGCAATAATTTCACTGCGTCCCTGAGTAAGCATACGGTGCCATACCTCGCGCCACACTATCGGCTCAGGATCAGGGTTGCCAAAGATCACAAAATAAGATAGCAGCTGCCGAGTGTGATAGTCAAGTTCGGGGACGAGCATCAGCTCTCCTATATGGCGCAACGGCCCATACCTATGTATATAGTAACATATACCCTCTATCTGACGTTCGTTGAGGAATCCCAATTGTAGCAACTCCGTACTATCGGCACGGTTAATGTTGATTGGATGAGCATGCAAGTAAGCGTAGTCATCGTAAAGGTTTTCGGCCATGCGCAAATCGTCCTCCTCAGTGCTATGCTCCATGAGTAGCTGCTCCACAAAAGCATCCCACGAAAGGTATTGTGCAGCACAAGGAAGCACCCCATATAACAACATAGCCACTAGAGCTACAAACTTTGTACTCTTATGCATAATTGGTGGGTAAAGATACAAAATCTATTCTTAAATCTTACTAAACAGAGAGAAAAAACAAAAGATTATCCGTACCTTTACGGCATGAAATGGCTTGCCGACATAAAGATATGGGTACTATTGGCAATAATGGCCTGCTGCGATGTATCGGCGCAGAGCTACAAACGCAAGCAGGTAATACTCCCCGTAGAGGTTTATCAAGGAGACACCCTACCTGTGATACACCTAAGAGATGTATACATCTATCGGCGACCCAAATTCAAGAACCAACGTAAAGAAAAGTTCTATTGGCGCACAGTGCGTGATGTGAAGAAAACCCTTCCCATAGCTCGCGAGGTACGCGGTATCATCATAGAAACCTACGAATACCTGCTCACGCTACCCGACGAAAAAGCCCGTGAAGCCCACCTTGCTGCAGTAGAGAAGGGACTGCTCGAGCAGTACACCCCCCAAATGAAGAAACTCACCTTCCGACAGGGCAAGATGCTCATCAAACTCATCGACCGCGAGTGCGACCAATCGGGCTATGAGCTCATCCGTGTCTTCATGGGTAGCTTCAAAGCTAACTTCTACCAGACCTTCGCCGCCCTCTTCGGAGCCAGCCTTAAGAAAGAGTACGATCCCGAACTGGAAGATGCCGAGATAGAAGAGATTATCTTTTGGGTCGAACAAGGAGCATTGTGATGGATATATAGGACCTTCCTTTTAATGATCCCGATGTACCTTCGCTCTGTACGGTGATATACAGCCCACTCTTCGCTACCCTCTTCATGAGGTGTGACGACAGGCTTAACATGCACCAGTTAGAACGGTTGGAGGCTTACGTAGTTCCCAAAAAGCCACAGCTGCCGCTGCCGCTACGTTGAGCGAGTCTACCCCATGCGACATTGGAATTCGGACAACATAGTCAGCTTCTGCAATCACCTTGTGATTAAGTCCATCGCCTTCGGTACCCATGATGAGGGCTAACTTTGAGGCCTCCTTCAATGTAGGATTGTCGATGGATATGGAGTTATCGGTCAAAGCCATAGCTGCAGTAAGAAAGCCTTCAGCATTCATCTCGCTCTGAAGATTGTCAATCCATGTCCAGGGCACAAGAAACACCGATCCCATCGACACACGTACTGCACGACGATTCAGGGGGTCACAAGAGGTATGGGTGAGCAATACAGCATCAATGCCTAATGCTGCAGCGGAGCGGAATATGGCCCCTATATTGGTGGTATCAGTTACCCCATCAATGATGACTACACGATGTGCATCTCTGAGAATCTCCGCCACAGATAGCTTCTTGGGACGACGCATGGCACAAAGTACACCGCGAGTTAGTGTATAGCCTGTGAGAGAAGCCAACATCTCACGGTCACCTGTATATACGGGTATTTCAGGGTATCTGGCGATGATGTCTGCTGCATCTCCCATGATATGACGTTCTTCACAGAGTAGGGCTAAAGGCTCGTGACCAGCATTAAGTGCCACACGTATCACTTTCGGACTTTCAGCTATGAAGATACCTTTCTCAGGCTCCATGTCGCGACGTAGCTGCGCTTCTGTGAGCGAACTGAAAATTTCTACACCCGGATGTAAAAGCGATGTGATACGAATGATGGGCATGTTCTACTTAATAGCTACACGAATTATTTTACCGCAAAGATACGGAAAAGGTCAGACTACAGAAAATTTTTGCAAAAATGAGCCATCTCATCGGGGTTTATACGACTGATGTAGCCTGTATGCTTGTCTACTTCGCCTTCGATCCAACGTATAAATACGTGTGCAGATGTGGTGAATAACTCGGCATTGGCCGTTGCATTTTGTAGCAGCAGGTAGCTCATGATGATGTAGCCCGCCATCTCTACCAAACGACGTGCTGTGAGGTCAGTGAGCTCCTGGTCTTTCAGCTCTACTATCCTGCTTACAGCCTCCTCGTAGCGTGGTACCATGGCATCGAGACGAGCTTTCAAGGAAGATAGTTCGGGCGACACTTCCCACTCGGCAAACTCCTTCATCACGCCAGCATAGAAACCCGATGTGGCGTAGCGTATGGCTGCGATGACTTGCATCTGGGTAGTGCCTTCGTAGATGTTGGTCACACGGGCATCGCGGTAGAGGCGCTCGCAAGCATAGTCTTTCATATAGCCCGAGCCGCCATGCACCTGCACGCAGTCGTATACATTTTGGTTACATAGCTCGCTACCCAAGCCCTTAGAGAGAGGGGTAAACGAGTCGGCCAACTTGGCATAGTACTTCTGCTCCTTGCGCTCCTCGGGAGTGAGCTTTCGCTCCTTGCTGATATCCTCAAGAGCCTTATAGATGTCTACGTAGCGTGAGGTTTGATAGAGTATGGCACGTGTAGCATCGAGCTTGGCTTTGATATTGCTGATCATCTCTGCCACGGGTACCATCTCGATGATGGGCTTGTCAAACTGGCGACGGCTACGAGCATAGGCTAATGCCTCCTCGTACGCGGCCTGCGAGATACCCACCGCCTGAGCTGCAATGCCGAGGCGTGCACCATTCATCAGTGCCATCACATATTTGATGAGGCCGAGGCGACGCTCACCGCAGAGCTCAGCCTTGGCATTATTGTATACCAGCTCACAGGTGGGGCTACCTTTGATGCCCATCTTGCTCTCGATGCGGCGTACGGTGACACCACCATTGCGTTTGTCGTAGATAAACATGGAGAGGCCGCGTCCATCTTTCGTACCCTCTTCGGAGCGAGCCAATACGAGGTGTATGTCGCTATCGCCATTGGTGATGAAGCGCTTCACACCATTGAGATACCAGCAGCCATCCTCTTCGCTATAAGTAGCTCTGAGTTGTGCGCTCTGCAGGTCTGAGCCCGCGTCGGGTTCTGTGAGGTCCATGCTCATGGTCTCGCCACTGCATACACGGCTGATGTAGTGCTGCTTCTGCTCCTCGCTACCAAACTCATAGATGGTCTCGGCACAGTCTTGCAGTGCCCAAAGGTTCTCAAAGCTGGCATCGGCGCGACTCACCATATCGGCAGCAACCATGAAGGCTACGCTCGGAAAGTTGAGTCCGCCATAGCGGCGCGGCATCGACATGCCCATGAGGCCAGCCTTGCGCAGTGCATCGAGATTCTGTTCGGTGCCTGAGGCATAATATACATGTCCACCCTCACAAGCAGCTCCCTCGTGGTCTACGCCTTCGGCATTCGGGGCAATGATGTCGCCACAAATCTCGCCAATGATGTCGAGCACTTTGTCGTAGTTATCCATTGCATCCTCAAGGTCTTGAGGAGCGTAGGCATATAAATCTTTCTCTTCGAAGCCGCGCTCGCGAAGCTCTACGATGCGCTTCATCAACGGATGGTTCAAGTAATGCTTGAGTTCCGGACTGTCGGTATAAAAGTTGGCCATAATCTTTTTTTAGGAGTACAGGAGTTCGGGAGTTTTCGCTTCGCTCAGGAGTTCAGACAATACCTTTGGCTATGGATAACACATTTGTTAAAACGCGAGGATACATTTGTCTGAACTTCTGAACTCCTGACTCCTGAACTCCATAGGAATTCTATTTAGAATTTCGTTTATAATACTTAATCATTTTGGGTACCACCTCCTCTACGCGGCCAATGATGACATAGTCGGCAATGGCATTGATAGGCGCGTTAGGATCAGTATTGATAGATACGATGATACCACTTTCTTGCATGCCGATGGTGTGCTGTATCTGTCCGCTGATGCCGCAGGCGATATAGAGTTTTGGACGTACGGTGAGCCCTGTCTGACCTATCATACGGTCTTGCTCTACGAAGCCTGCATCTACGGCAGCGCGGCTTGCGCCCACCTCTCCGTGCAACTCTTTGGCAAGATCGAAGAGCAGGTTGAAGTCCTCGCGTGACCCCACACCATAACCTCCAGCCACCACTACGGATGCGTCCTTGAGGTTGTGCTTGGCACGCTCTATATG
>JAZRMG010000003.1:0-9485 GCA_045647345.1 Bacteroidaceae bacterium
GTTACGGTTGATCTGCAACTCATACCATGCGAGGTACATTGACATGGCACGCCAGGGCACTGCACGCTCGCGCTCTGAGTAGGCGAGGAATGAGCGGCGCTTCTGGGTAGAGTGGATATCGGTATTGGCTTCGGTGCCATCTTGTGCAATGAGACCTACCACAGCACCCACCTTCCAAGTCTCGCCCTCGGCGAGGGTAGTGTTACGGCTCCAGCGGCCTTGGATGGCTACGATGTCGGTATCGATGACCACGCCTTCCTTGACGGTGTAGATCTTTGTGGTGAGTTCGCTCTTGGCATTGATGGCCTCCTGCTTGTTGTGCACAAACACGCGGATGGTGAAGGTTCCCGTATGAGGAGCGATGATGGTGAACACGTTGTTTTCATGAGCACTGCCTGCATAACCTTCGTGGTAGTCGTTGGCAGCGATGCTCTTGTTGCTACTGTCATACAGGTCGGCACCGGCGAGATAGAGCTTGTTGCTACCCTGCTTATACTCTACCTTTACCTCTACCTTCTGCCCCTCGGTCAGAGCGATGTTTTCCTGCTTATAAACATGCACGTTGGGATGACCAGCTCCAGTAACCTCGGTGAGGCGGGCAAGGGCTCCGTCACCTGCTTCCAACACGGTCCATGCTGAAGACTCGAGTGTTACAGGATTTACTGATGTAGTGAGGTTCCAGTTGTCCTCCTCACCGGTAGCGTCGCCCACGGTGTTGTAGGCTGTGGGGGTCTCGAGACCAGCAAAGATCTTGTTGCTCACGAGTATGGCACCACGGGTGTTGCCCACCACCTTGGGGGTAGAGCCGGCAGCCTGGGTGTCTACGCTGTAGATCATGGGGATGATGTTGAACATGTCCACATCGGTCGCACCTGTGAGCTCCATCTCGGTGCGGAGGTAGTGTGAACCATCACGCAACACGGCACGCCATACGATGTTGACGGTGCTCTCCTTATAGATATAGCTATAGTTGGCTACGAGTGCCTTACCTTTATAGTGGTCGGCACCGCCAACGGCATTTTCCTTTACAGCCAAGTCAACGAACTCAACCTCTCCGAGTGTCATAGCCGATGCGGGCACTACATCGCCGTCGCCGAAGGCTACGGTGAAGAGCTCGGTACCGGGCAAGAGATCCATAGCCTTAGAGCCACCGAAGTAGAGCGCATTGCCCATCTTCACGAATGAAGCTGCCAACACCTTGTTGCTGAGGGTGTATGCATCACCGTTCTGTGCTGTCTTAGCCTCCCCTACAGCAGTCTGCTGTGCAGGATAGAGCACGGCGTTTTCGTAAACAGCAACCTCGGGCTGTGAGGGGATAGCAGCGAAATATACGTTGATGGTCTTTGCCTCTTCATTGATAGATACTGCTGCAAACTGGCCTTCGGGAGCATTGGTTGCAATGTCGCCCTTTGTCACCGCTGTTTCGGTGGTGTAGGTATCGCCATCCTGGAATGTGGCTCCACCAATCATGATAGACTGCGAGCCATTGATGTGGATGGTGTACTCCACCGAGGGAACCTCTGTCGGTACCTCGATGAATCCCCATTGATTCTGCGAAGTGGCACCTTTGCCTCCTTCTCTGGTGTAGTCTGCTTGGTTGTTGTGCAAGTAACGGCCACCTGTCTGAATGTACATTCGGCCATTATCGGCAGCCTCGATTGTAACTTCGGCCTCTGCGTCGACCAAAGAGATTTGGCTACCATTTCCGCCAGTACCAATGTACTTTCCAGTGGCGATGGCTTGAAGGCCGTTTGCGGTCTTCAAATACACAGCCGCATCAGCTTCGTTAGCTGCTACGTCAATACCGCCACTCTCCACAGTGGCAGTCAACCAGGGATTCGTAGAATGGAGTCCCTTGATCTTGTAGTGCTTTCCGGCTACAGGCGTAACGAAGTCCTGTGCCCACACCACATTGCACACCAGTGCCAATAGCAGGCATAGTGTGTTTCTCAAAAAGTTTTGTCTTTTCATGAATGTTGGAAATTGGTTAATATTATCGTTTTTTGCTTTATTTCGTGGTTTTTTGCAAAGCGTAGTTGCCAACTTTGCGTATTTCGGTGCAAAGTTACAAAAAATTAAGTAGTTACACAAGGATTTACGCAATTTTGAGGATGGTATGCGAGAGCGTAGCGCCTCGCACTATCTGTTTCATCTGTATCATCAGTTGATTACTTCTTTGTCAACAGATTTCACGGATAACACGGTTTCTCTCGCGGAGCGTGTTTTTTTGTCCGTGAGAGATGTGCACGACTTTGTGCACGAAAAAGCACCTTAACCCCTATCATTATCAATGGTCAAGGTGCTACATTGCGCATGGTGTTGCAATGCCGATGATGGATGTTTCACTCTTCCCCTTTCACCCACTCATACATCCTCGACGATATATCGCTCTTGCGCAGCTTGCCTTGGGTTATGAGGCCCTTGATGCGGCGGTCGGCCGTGCTGATACTGCAGTTGCATAGCGTGGCAAAGGTGCGTACCGTGATGTACTGGTGCTTGGTGAAATACTCCTCCAATGCTTCCATCATGCGTGTTTCGCTGAGTGGGTGCGACACGGTGCCGTCGCATTCGAAGCTGAGCTCGTCCAGCATTTGGTTCAGGCGTTTCGAGCGGGTGAAGGTGACGCCCTTGGCCACGATGTCCTTACTGGTGACGCCCTCGCGCGCACTCTTGCGCTTGTGTGTGCCCACCTCAAGGGAGAGTGTGCCCAGGGTACCCAGCTCCACGCGGTCGCCATTGCTAAGGATGCGAATGATCTCCTCCTCCATGGCGGTCCACACAGCCACCACATCGGCCACATTGGCTGAAGTGGCGTTGTTGATGTTCTTGGCCAGATCGAGTAGGGTGTGTTTCTGCGGGTAGGCTACGGTGACACGGATGCCCTGCAGGTCGCCCGTCTCGGTGCCATTGCGCAGGTGACGACGCGTGGCGCGGCACTTGATTGCGCTTCTTGATTTTTTCTTTGCCATTTTTTATATAGTTGATAATAAATCGATTAAGTAATCATGTTTTCTCTCCGCGGAGAAGGCGATTGTTCTCCGCGGAGAGTAGTAGTCGTCATCGCGGAGAGGAAAAGCCATCTCCGCGGAGAGGAGAGTTTTTCTCTTCGTGCAGCAAAGATAATAGATAGGCTGAAAAGTACCAAACGATACAGCGAAAAGTTTTGTAAAATTACGTAATAAACAGTGTATCAAATATTTGGAAGATACTATTTTATGGCTTAACTTTGTGCCGCGAATGTTGATTGAAATCTGTTTATTAACCTTTACAGCTATATATAATATGGAACACTTACCTACTCAAAACCGACTTTGTGTCATCCCGACAGAGCGTAGTGACGAGGGATCTCTCACATCCGTTCGAGATGACAAGCGAACGACTCAACAACTATGGAGAACGATTTAACATACCAAGCTATGCAAGCCCCTGACAATTTAAGAACCCGAGAACTTAACAACTTAATGACTATGGAGAATAACTTACAGACTCAAGAACTCAAAAACGTGCAACCCCAACCATCCTACACCGACACGCTGCGTGAGACCCAGCAGGCGGAGTTCCCTCTGCTCAGTGAGGTGACCGCACCTTTCATGGAGAGCTCTCTCGCCTTGATGGACTCCCGCTTCGACGAGGAGGGCGTGGCGCTCCCCTGTGCCCTGCCTGACTCGATGTGGCGGTCGCTGCCCCGGATGATAAGCGAACCTCTCTCTATATATGAGGATGCCGATGTGCGCACCATGTTGCTGATGGCGATGATGCCTACCTTGGGGTCGGCCATGAGTAATGTACGTGTGCGTCATGAGCGCAGGCTCTACTCGCTCGGCATGATGAACGTCTGTGTGGGGCCTTCGGCCTCGGGCAAGGGTGCTGTGGGCGATGTGGCCGGCCTCGTGAATGGCATCAACGAGATGGTATGTGCCGAGTCGACGCAGGAGATGGCCGACTTCCGCAAGAAGCACAGACGCTACGACCGGCTGAAGAAGCAGCTCGATGGTGCCGCCAAGCGCGACATCACCCAGCTGGTGGACATCAACAATATCGATGAGGAGGTAGATGAGCCCCAAGCTCCCTTGCGTCGTATGCACACGCTGCCTGTAAAGACCACGGCGGCCAACTACCACAAGCTGCTCTACGCCAACGGGGAGAACATCTCGTACCTCTTTGTACCCGAGCTGGCCGAGCTGAATGCTGCCGACCGCACCTCGTTCGGCGACTTCAAGTATATGATGCTGGCGGCACAGAACGAGGAGCCCCTGCACACGGCGCGCAAGACCGATGATGAGGACTACCGCATCGAACATACGCGCCTGGCACTGGTGGCTACGGGCACCATATCGTCAGTAAGGGCTTTCATCCCCAACCTTGAGGATGGCCTGTCGACGCGCTTCCTCTACCACAACCTGCCAGCCAAGGGCACCATACGCGACGAGATGGATGAGGCCATGGCCGAGGCATTCAACGATGTGTATACTCACCACTGCAACCAGCTCACCGCGATATGGAAGGAGCTGCGTCGCTTCGACGGGAAACCCGAGGGGGAGTTGCCCCGCCTGGTCATCAGCGATGCGCAGCGCAGCCTTATCAACGACTACTACCGTCAGATGGTCTCCTTCATCGCAGTCACCCAGCCCGACAGCGACTTGCGTGCGCCTATCCTGCGCACCCGGCTGAACCTCTACCGCATGCTGATGATCGTCGCCGTGCTCCGTCGCCACGAGGCGATGGGTGGTGCAGAGGGGTTGTTTGACGAGCTATTGTTCGCCACCACCGATGAGGATCTGCGCTGGGGACTGGCCTACATCTTCTATTGCATGATGCAGACTTCGGCCCTCTATAACCGCCTGCGCGGCGAAGAGAAAGAGGAGCCTAAGTCGGTGGTGAGGGTCAGTCCGCTGGCTTTCATGCAGCTGCTGCCCAAGCAGTTCACTACGGCCATGGCCATAAAGCTGGGTGAGGAGATGGGGATAAAGCATCGCACCGTAAACAAGCATCTGCACACCCTCAAGGTCAAGGGCTACATCGTGAGTGTGCGGCAGGGAGTGTATTGCAAGGTGTCACGAAACAACAGGGGAATTGCGCGCGCGGCATAGCGTGCACAATTGGCTCCTTACCGTGCTGAGTGCCATGGGATTGACCCTTGCCATCGTGCACAAATCCGTGCATCTTGATTTCATTTGTCATCCTGACGTTAGGAAGGATCTCGCAATCTCTTTATCGATAGATGCTTGCTTTTCCCCTTCGGGCCAGCGAACTAAAGGTTCGCTTTGCTCAGCATGACAAAGCTGCAAGGATGGAAACGAGTGGAAACGTGTTGTATAACATATTTTTGTATAAAATCTGTTTCGATATTTTTCATTACATTTGCAGCCGATTCTGCATGTTGCGCACATGCGCGTATTTAATTATGTGTGTGGCGGATAGGTAAAAAGAACAAAATAAGATTAATTAACTAATAAAGAAAAAATTATGAGAAGAAAAATTACTATGCTTTTTGCTGCCCTCCTTTGTATTGGTGCAGCGTGGGCGCAGACATTGCCTGCAGCTAACAAATCTTACACCGTTGTGGCTGAAGGGCACAACAGTGGTGCTAAACCAGGTTGGGCAATCAATAACGAAGCGACAAAAATGGTTTCGTTTGGAAACACTGACATTGCAAATGAGGCTCAGAAGGAATTCGCCTTTGTTCAACACGAAAATAAGGTTTATCTTTATAGCGTATGGGCTAAGAAATTTGTGAATAAGGACATGAACCTCACTGATGCTCTTCCTATTGATGACATCAAGGTTGAAAATGTCGAAGGTGGCAAGTACTACTTTAAGTATGATGATAGTCACAACATGAATATCGGTGGTTCGAAACAGCTTGCCCCTGACGGATGGAATACAAAGGATGGTGGCAACCAATACACTCTTACTATTGTCAAGGAAGAACTTGATTTGACTGAGGCGCTTAAGATTTTGAACAACTCGGTTGTTATCACCTATGAATTTGTATATGAGGGCAAGGTGAGATATACACAAAAGACTGAGGTTGCTCCTGGTGCAGCATATCCAGACTGCAACATTTCTCTGCCTTTTGGTGTTACGGCTGCAGCAAAGCCCGAAGGTCAGGTTTCTGAAGCTGAGACTATACAGATTGCACTTAACGTAGCTCTTCCTTTTGCATATGCTGAAAGCTATGAAGCTATTGAAGCGAATCAGAGTTGGTATTATTTGATGTTCCATGCGACTCAAAAGAACTATTTGTACTATGATGGAACAGAGAATGTTCTTGATGCGTCAAAGACTTCAGTTGAAACCAATAATAAGGATGCTTACTCATGGGCGTTTGTTGGTAATCCCTTTGATGGGTTTAATGTTGTAAACAGACTTGCTGGCACCAGCAAACAACTCAATGCTTCTGCAAATGGCGCTGTAGTTGGCACTGCTGCACATACATTCCAACTTACATCAAGCGCTCATGGGACAAATGGTTTCTTTATGGCATCCTCTAATGGTGAAAATACTCAGCGCTTCAACAAGCAAGGCGGTAAAGTTGTGTATTGGAGTGGTGCAGATGCAGGCTCTACCTTCATGGTAGAAATTCGTCCGATGGGTGCCGTTGCTGAACTCGAAGCGCTCATTGAGGTGGCGAATGAATTGCTCGGCAAAGTTAATGGAAACATCGGTACTCAAATTGGCGAATATGCTCAGGCTACAGCCAATACTCTTAGCGCTGCAATCACCACAGCCAGAGGCAAAGGAAATTCAGCAACAGCTGAGGATGTAAATACTCTTCAGGCGGCTATTGATGCGGTTTCAGTGATTCTTCCTACAGTAGGTCAGTACTATCAGATTCATAGTGCGCTTGCTGCATTCCCAGAGACTAAGGCTGCGTATAGCAATGGCGAGGAGCCTGGATGGAAGACCTTGAACAATGACGATGAGTCTTTCTATTGGTTGGCTGTAGAAACTGCCAATGGTGGTGTAGCATTCCAGAATGTAAAGGATGGTAAATATCTTCAAGGTCATGAGCATAATGTAGCATGGACTATGGAGGACGAGAGTACTAACGCTAACATTAGTGTAGTAGTTTTTTCAAAAGATCAAAATGTCAAAGGATTTGAGTATGGTCTCATCATCGGCGGTTTCCAGATGCATGCAATGAATCATGGTGGCGGCTCTGGCTCTGCAAGTCATTTCGTGGGTTACAACACTAATAACGCAAACTCCGCCTCATCATGGTATATCGTAAAAGCAGAGCTTCCACAGTTCTGTGAAGTAGTATACAATTTTGTATTTGATGATGTGGTTAAGTATACTACAACCATATCTGTTGCTAAAGATGCCGCTTACCCTGAGGTGGTTGTTCCTGCTCTTCCTTATGGCGTAACTGTAAATGCAACTAAGCCCGAAGGTACTGTGAATGAAAACAAGGTTGTTAATTTTGAACTGACCGTTGAGAAGGCACTTCCCTTCAAGACTGCTGCGGATGTAAATAGCATCGATACTTGGTACTATCTCCAGATGCACACCAACCAACCCGGTTATATCGGCGATATCGAAGAAGATGGTTCCATCAACGTTGCAAAAGACAAGGAGTCGGATGGCTCTGACAACTACGTATGGGGTTTTGCTGGTAACGTATTCGATGGTATTGTTGTTGTAAACAAGGGCACAAGAATGCAGCTTACCTCAACAGGTAGCGGCAATGTGGCAGTTGCAGCGGATGGTACAGCGTTCTTCGTAGCAGCGACAACTGAGACTTCCGAAAACGCCACATATGGTTTCTGCTTGCGCAACAAGAATTCTAAGCAATACATGAATGCAAACTATGGTGTTGGTAAGCTTTCTCACTGGGAATCAACAGATGCAGGTTCTACCTTCTTTGCTACTGAGTGTGACAAGGAGTATGCCGTTGAGGTTTCTGCTGTAGGTTATTCTACCTATTACTCACTGTACCGTTTGATTATCCCTGAGACTGTTAAGGCATATGTTGTAGCTGAGACCAACGAAGGCGCTGCTGTTCTTCAGCAGGTAACAGGTGTTCTCCCTGCTCGCACTGGTGTTATCCTCGAGGGTGAAGGCACTCACACATTCGTAACTATCGATGCTCCTGCTGCTGCTATCGAAAGCAATAAGCTCCAAGGTTCAATTGTTGCTAAGGAGGTAACAGTTGCTGAGAACAAGGCAGCTTACATCTTGGGTAACGGCACAAAGGGTGTAGGTCTTTATAAGGCAATGCTCACCGATGGTAAGTTTACCAACAATGCAAACAAGGCTTACATGATCCTCGATGTTGAGGCTGCCGCTGGCGCTGCTATGTTCAGCTTCGGCCGTGGCGAGGGCACAACTGGAATTGACAATTCACAATTGACAATTGACAATGTTGTAATCTATGACATTCTCGGCCGTCGCGTTGAGACGATGGAGAAGGGTATCTACATCGTTAACGGCAAGAAGGTAATCCGCTAAACACTCATTTATGATTTCTGATTTACGATTTATTTCGCACAGCGCGGAATAAATCGTAAATCGGGAAGCATGAGACAATATATAAATCATAAATAATAAGTCATAAATCAGAACATATGAACAAGAAAACATATATCACTCCCGAAATGGAGATAATGAACGTAGAGACCGTAGAGATGATTGCTACCAGCTTGGCAATGTATGAAGAAGAACTGGATGCCGAAAATCAGCTCGGCAACAGACGTCGCGGCACATGGGGTAACTTCTGGGCTGAATAAGGATAGTCACCGCGATAGTATATAACAATATATACATTATATAATAGGAGGTAGCAGTGCTGCCTCCTATTTCTATATATATAGATGTTGATATTTGCCCAATGCGAGCAGTCGCGAGATTCATGGTTTATAAGCATTGCCTTCGTTTCGTGTTTTTCTTGACATGAATTGCCATTAATTACCCGTAAATCGCCATGAATATTTCCCTTGTGCTCGCTTGCCATGAATATTATTTATGGTAATTCGTGGGCCATTTATGGACATTCGTGTTAACAATATCAATCAGTGGGGTTTGGGTAGTAAGGGTTCAAATTGTGATTCTGCAAAGTAGAGATGACAATATCGGTAAACCGCGGATTTTTGCCTAATTTGCCCTAATGGTGTAAATCAGACACTTATCAAAAAAGTGTAAAATTTCTTAAAAAAAAGTCCCAAGAATGTTTGGTCAGTTTGCGGAAAGTATCTACCTTTGCATCCGCAATCGAGAGGGACACCCCTTGAGATGGTAAGAAGAAAGAGTTCTTTGAAAATATTTTCCATACAGACAAGTAGTACAAGAAGCGATCTTGTGATGTCGTCACGAGATCGGGTAATTGAACGAACCGTCAAATTAATTTCCTTTTAAGTAGATAAGGATACATCACGAGCAGATTAAAGTCAATCTTCTGCTAGACGCTCAAACGCTAGCAGTCGCGATATTTTTTACAACTTTTCGAGCAGCGAGCGCAAACAAGCTTGCTTGATTTGCCGAGT
>JAZRMG010000004.1:0-9477 GCA_045647345.1 Bacteroidaceae bacterium
GCCATCGAGCTGCGCGGACAGAAGTTCCTTTGGGCCAACGACCTCTCGGCATACGATGACCTCTTGCACTGGAACTTCAACCTTCCCTTGCTGGGCGACCACATCTCACTCTTCTGCCTCCTCTTCAGCGTAGTGAACATCGTCAACACCCTGTACACCATGAAGCAGCAACCTGCAGGTGGCGACCCCCAGCAGCAGAAGATGATGAAGTGGATGATGCTCATGATTCCCATCATCTTCATCTTTGCGCTGAACAACTACTCGGCTGGTTTGAACTACTACTACTTCATCTCTACGCTCACCTCTATCATCATCATGATGGTATTGCGTAAGACGATCGACGAGAACAAGCTCCTCGTGCAGCTCGAGGCCAACTATGCCAAGAACCAGCAGAAGCCGGTGAAGAAGAGCAGCATGATGGCTCGTCTTGAGGCTATGCAGCAGCAGCTCGAAGAGCAGCAGAAGCTCCAGCAGCAGCAACAGCAGCAGCGCAACAACAAGAAGTAATCGCGCCCACCCTATACCAATAAGGAGATGCCCTACACAGAGCATCTCCTTATGTTTTTATTATTTTACTAGTAAAAGAGAAACAATAACATCCAAAATTAGAGAATAAAATCAGCTAAAATTATAGAGCTAAAGAACATTTGCACTATCTTTGCCTCTACAGCTATGACAGAACGTAAAATCATACATATTGACATGGATGCCTTCTATGCATCGGTAGAACAGCGCGACAATCCCGAGCTTCGCGGACGCCCTGTAGCCGTAGGGCATGCCGGTGAACGAGGAGTGGTATCGGCTGCAAGCTACGAAGCTCGCAAATATGGTGTACACTCTGCCATGGCATCGCTCAAAGCTATGCGGTTATGCCCTGAGTTAGTGTTTGTGCCAGGACGCATGGAAGTATATAAGGAGGTATCAGATCATATACATGAAATATTTCGCGAGTATACCGATATTATAGAGCCCTTGGCTTTGGATGAAGCATTCCTCGATGTAACAAACAATAAAAAGGGAATCGCGCTAGGTATTGACATAGCAAGAGAAATCAAACAAAGGATACGCGAAAATTTAGGATTAGTGGCTTCTGCAGGCGTATCGTACAACAAGTTTCTGGCCAAGTTAGCTTCAGACTATCGCAAACCAGATGGTCTGTGTACGATACACCCCGACCATGCAGAGGAATTCATTGCTCGATTACCTATAGAGAACTTTTGGGGTGTAGGAAAGGTTACAGCCAAGCGTATGCATGCACTGGGAATACATAACGGGAAAGACTTGAGACAATGGTCGCTTGACGGACTTACACGCGAATTTGGGAAAGTGGGAAAACTATACTATGGTTTCTCACGAGGTATTGACCCGAGACCTGTAGAAGCAGTACGAGTACGAAAATCGATTGGATGTGAGCGTACATTAGAGCACGATATCCACACACGGACAGCAGTAATTGTGGAGCTGTACCATACGGCCGAGGAACTTATACACCGACTGAAGGAAAAGAAGTTCCGTGGTAATACGTTGACCCTAAAAATCAAGTTTCATGACTTTACCCAAATCACACGTAGCATTACACAAGAAAAGGAGCTAACCTGCATGAAGATATTGTTGCCTTTGGCCAAACGATTACTTTCCGAAGTAGAGTATGAAGATCACCCCATACGCCTCATTGGTTTATCGGTTTCAAATCCACACGACGAAGAGGACTACAACACACGCACATGGGAACAGCTATCATTTGAATTTAAGGAGTAAGTTCTATAGCTAAAAACCACTTTAACGCCCTTTATCTTTCGATGTTGGATTCATATAGTATGGTAGCAGGGGCAACACATAGAACAAGAAAGAGCAAAATTGTGATATCCTATCACCATACTGTAGAAACTCAAACAAACGTGTATAATGAAGGGCAGCCATAAGTTGCGAAACAACGATGAAGGGTACAATATACCCGGAGCAACGAGCAATCTCAGAAGTGAGTGCCCCAATCATATCACGCTCTGTATACCATAGACCGACAATACGGCCATAAACAAGACATGGAATACAGACTACCAACAATACTACAAGAAGCCATCCCTTGGACAAAGGGCCACCCGCCAAATGGCCAGTCACACTGAGCAGATTTCCTCCTGGAAGCAACACGCCTGAAAGCATCAACAGTACACCTATGCCAAAGACTAATAGTGCAATACGTGAAGCATAAAGCTGACGGCGAGACAGAAAGGGTAATTTATGTTCGTAAAAGATTTGAGACACATAACGAGGCAAACCGACACCGCGAACTACACTCACCAACATCAACACAAGGGATATTGCTACTATGGGAGCATCGGATATATGATCGATACCGTGACGTACAAACCAGCGCAAACTCTCCGGACTAAGCAGATTGGGAACAATATCGCCATCGGGAAGCAACAGACCATAGACATTGCATATCCACGAAAAAAGGACAAGAAGCAATAACAGCGACAGATAAAACGTAGCGAACATATATTACTAAAGAAACATCAATATACTTTGTAAACACTTACAGAGTAGCACGATCAGTCATCAGCGACAAGATTAGCAGGATCAATAATGTGCAACTCGATAGCACGCACAACAAGTCGGGTGACATTGACTCCACGCTGCTCTCCTTGAGGGAAGAGGCGACAGACAAGATCGGTTTGGCGCTTCTCGAGAGACTTGGGACTGAAAGGCATAGTACGCAACGAAGCAATCATATCTTTGGTGTAGCCAAGGGCAAGATGGCGCAGAAAGCGCTCGTCATATTCATCAATATCGTAGGATAGCAGCGCCTTGTGACGTAGGGTTTCAGCATTTACTGCCTGTCGAAAACGCGATACAATCTTCTCAAGTATAGGTTGATTGAATACTAACTGCTTGCCTTCCATAACATTTTGCACTTCGGTGCGTGTAAGCAGTTCTCCTGTCTTGAGAACGATACCACAAGCGCCTGCCTCAAGAGCATCGACCCATAATTTTTCATTGAGTATCTCACCTGTAAAGATAAGCACACGCACTTCTGGATAACGTTGTTTGATGGTGCGACATACACTGACACCTATTGTAGTGGATCCACCCAAACCAAGGTCGAGCAACACCATATCAGGCAACTGTTGTTCCATGAGAGGCCAAAACTCCTCTTCCGTCATAGCAGTACCTATGACCTGGGCTTCCGGAATCTCGTTACGAAATATTTCTTCAGTACCCTTAAGCTCGAGTTTCACATCTTCAACAATGATTACTTTATACATAAGAAATGATATATATTAAGTGTGATGAATAATTGTTTTGGGTAAAGTGAACCATATGGCATAACCTACAATTAATGGTTCAGCTTTGATACGACAACCTATATGATTGAAGTATGTATCGTGTTCACGAATAATCTGTCTGCACACGAGATATTCGGCTCCCTGTAAACATCCGCCATCAGCCTTATCGATGAACGACGAGGTAGGATAAAAGAGATTTTGCAAAACTTCAGGCTCAAGTACCCGGGAAGTGTTTACAAGAGTGAAGCGAACAAACTCACCATCTGCTTCAGTCTTAAGAGTAAGCCTATCGGTAGGAGATAATGCTAAAGCAGCATCTATGAGTTGCTCCAGCAAATAGTGAACTAAACTGATATCGCAATATACGCTATCCATGCATGACAATGTAGAGAGGTGCTCTGCTCCATCATATTTTAGAATACATTTGGCATGATAGGCCGCAGCATACTGCAATAACTGGTCCGAAGTGATCTCTGAACGCCGAAAAGAGATTTCTTCAATCTGACGCGAAGCACATCCCGTAAGTGTAGAGAACAAAACTTTATAGTAACCGATTAGCTCCTTCATCTGACTGCGTTCGTCTTGACTATTAAGACACCCTACAAGTTGTCTGATACGATTAGGATAATAAACGGTTTCATGCTTGATGGTAGAGAGACAATTATCAAGTACCATATTCTGTACATGCAACCTATTATCCTCGTGACGTGCACGACGTTCGTCATCCTCTATCGACTCCATGTCACGATAAGCACTTTCTACACGCCCCATAAAAGCGTATGCGATGATACACAAATAGCCTATTACCAAAAGTGCACAAAGGAGAATAGCCATAAGAATACTGCTATTGTAGCGTTGCATACGATTGCAATAATCAATGAGCGTACGATCCTCACTGACAAGTTTGTACAGATCATTATAGATTGTATTATTGTAACGATAGTCGTTCCATCGACGTAAAGCCAAATTGGCAACAGCCAGTTCATTGCGAATATCAAGTATTGTGTGGTAATCCGTTGCATAGTCGCTGAGCCACCAACGAAGTTCCGTATCCATCTCACCAACCGTAGTGGTAAGGGGAGCTATATACTCAGATGCATATTTGCGATGATGTGTGTTGAGGTAATGAATAGCCGAATCAGCATAACGAAGCGCTTCCTCATAATGTTGCTCTACATTAGCATAATATACACTATCGGCAAAAACTGATGCTTGCACCAACAAAGTATCGTAAGAAGCCACATTGGCCGAAGTGATAAAAGGTACCACCAACATACCCAGCAGGAGCAATGTACGACGTATACCTTTGGGCAAGCGGAACCAGAAGCGACTACCCTCTCCTACCCGACTTTCGATACCCATGCGACACACCTCAAAGAAGCTATCAGTCTTGCGGTATTTTTCAATAATGCCTTTACAGTTGAGCAGACCAAAACCACTTCCCTTATTTTTACACTGCTCGGGAGACAGATTACGCCCGATAGCACTGGCATTGTAGACTTTATTGTGCAAAATTTGATCAATATCCTCGGCCGACATACCTATTCCGTCATCTGCCACTGACAGTTCCACATAGTCATCACACACCTCTGCCGAAACAGTCACCTGTCCTCCTGAAGGAGTAAACTTACGGGCATTGTCGGCAAGCGTATTGAGCATGAAGAAAGTGAGTGCCTTGTCGGCCTTGACCACAGCATCGGTTGTATTCACAGTGAGCGAAAGTCCTTTCAACGTAAAAGAGGTGCCGCCACGCTCTATCATAGCAAACACTTCCGATAAGGGAAATGACTCAATATGTAGGGATATCATCCCATGTGTGGTCTGAATCCAACGGGCAAGAATCTCATTCTGACGGTTAATCTCGCTTGTAAGTTCACCGATATATTCCAGTTTCCGTGTACGCAATGCACCGTTTGCCCATACCTCGGGCTGCTGCAAGCGATCCACCTCATGAGCCATACGATCAATGTATGGTATGATGCCCGTGACAATAGAAAACGAAGCCTTGCGCTTTATATTGTCGCGCTTTGCTTCATCAATATGCCTATGATGCAGATAGACGCGCTTCTCGGCCTCCTCCATCAGCTCACGTAACTGCTGTTCATAGCCTCTGCCATGACGGCGTTTGCGCTTTGCCAAGCCCCAAACAAGTACTATCAGAAGAGTTGCTCCAGTCAGTGTAGCAATAAGCAAAAAATTCATTGTACGCCGTTGACGTTTGAGCGAGAGATAACGGCTTTCCAGCTCCTTGTCCTGACGGGTCATCTCCAAAAGGTCGAGGTAAATATTACGATTGAAATCCGAGGCCACCTTGTCGCCCAATCCTGAGAAAGCAAGACTTGCCTCCTCACGCAAGCGACATAGCACATCAGGTATTGTGCGACCTTCCGACGAGGACAACCATTCAATTTCCAAAGGTCGGGTTCCGAAAGCATCATACAGAGGCAAAGACACTATACTATCAGTCGGAAGATAATTTTCAGCATATATACATGCAATACGGTCGAGCACACATTGCAATGTATCAAGCGCCTCCTCGTAATTGCCCATCCTATTATATAGAGAGGCCATCTGTACCATTGCATTCATCTCATCATAACGTCCCCCATAGGTCTTCAAACACGATAGAGCATCATTGACCAAATTCAGGCATAGTCGATTTGCTCCACCAACAGAGTCTTCTAAGAGAGCAAACGAAGTAGGGCGTCGCTGAGCTATATAACTCATGCGTATGGAATCGGCCAACAATTGCGACAAAGCCAAAGAGGCAACACCTTCAAAATAGGCGAATCCTCCTATATGGCTTGAGCGCAAGCAGTTGTTAAGATACGAATAACGGCGCAACAGACGCTGCTCGCGCGTGTCACCCTCGACATCAAGTCCGAGGCCCTTGATATATGTATACATGAGCCATTGGGCCGAATCAGCCAACAGCACATCATCCTCGACAACACAATTCATTTCTGCATGTGCCTCAGGACGCTGCCCCATCATATAGTGATGCAACGCTGTCACCATATGAAGCTCATTGACCATAGATTGCAGGCGATAGAATTCAGAAGGCGAAAAGCCCTCGACCTCTTCATTGATATGGCGCAAGCGTGCCATCGCTTTCACCCGCGAATTATAGAAAGCCAAGTTATCAGCCGTGCGCTGGAACACCTTCATCTGCCCCACATCGGCAACAAAACGTTCAAGTTCACATCCCGACCGCTTGTCCACCTCTTCATACCAGTGCAACGCTCCTTCATAATCCATCTGCATGAAAGCCACAAACCCCAGCATATTACACGCCACAGTACGTCCATGGACATAATGTCCTGCCTGCTCATAAGCCTTAGAGGCATAATAAACGGCCGAGTCAAGATTGCGATATCTCCATGCATATGACATACGGTTGAGTTCATCAACAGGATGCGTTCCTTCACGATGAACTCCATGTGCCGAGCATCCTGCAAGCAATACAATCCACAACAGACCCATTATATATCGTACACCAGATCTCATGATGAGACAAAATTAGTATAAGCAGAGTGAATTGTCAAATTTTATTCCGAGATTTCCTAAACGAAGTACGTTTTTTCACAAATAACACTTTCAGCTAACACCATGCTGAACAATGTCACGACACCGGCCGTTGATAGATTATAATTTTAACCCATCATTTGATGCAATCATTAATTCTATCATTTATCCTTATGGCAACAACAAAGATTGCAGCCTATACGCTGCCAGTACTCCCCTACCCAAGCGATGCATTGGAACCCGTCATCAGCAAGGAGACCATCAAGAACCATCACGGCAAGCACTTTGCCGCCTACGTGAACAACCTGAACAAACTGATTCCTGACAGCGAATATGAGGGATTGTTAGTAGAGGAGATCGTGCAGCAAGCACCCGACGGTCCCATCTACAATAATGCAGGACAAGTATTTAATCACAGACTCTATTTCGAACAATTCATACCCATATCTCAATACAAAGCGCCAAGGAAACGGCTCACAGATGCCATCAACTACCACTTTGGCAGCATGGATGCATTCAAGCGTCAAATGACAGATGCTGCCATGTCGATATTTGGTAGTGGGTGGGTATGGCTTGCTATCGACACGGAAGGACGCTTACAAATCGTAAAGGAGGCGGGAGGCGGTAATCCATGGCGACACGGCATGACTCCCTTGCTCGGAATCGACTGTTGGGAACATAGTTGGTATCTGGATTACGCCTTTGACAAAGCTGCACACTACAATGCCTTATGGGACATCATAAATTGGGATGTCATAGAAGGCCGATTGCCTTTATGAAATAAAAAGTGCAAAAAATGATACATTCCTTTGTTCAATTGAAATAAATACGCTAAATTCGTCACCAAAGATTAAACTGGGACAATATAGTATAACTATTAAAAAGAAAATAGCGTATGAAAAACTTTATGGACGAGAACTTTCTGCTGACCACCGAAACGGCGCAGATGTTGTATCATGAGCATGCCAAGAAGATGCCTATCATCGACTATCACTGCCACCTCATCCCGCAGATGGTGGCCGATGACCATCAGTTCCGCTCACTCACCGAGATATGGCTCGGCGGCGACCACTACAAGTGGCGTGCCATGCGTACTAACGGTATAGACGAGCGCTACTGCACAGGAAAGGATACTACGGACTGGGAAAAGTTTGAGAAATGGGCCGAGACGGTACCCTACACCTTCCGCAACCCGCTCTACCACTGGACTCATCTGGAACTGAAGACAGCCTTCGGCATCGACAAGATACTGAGTCCCAAGACAGCACGCGAGATATACGACGAGTGTAACGAGAAGTTGGCCCAGCCCGAATATACGGCCCGCGGCTTCATGCGCCGCTACAATGTAGAAGTGGTATGCACCACCGACGATCCCATCGACTCACTGGAGTACCACATCAAGACGCGCGAGAGCGGCTTCGAGGTGAAGATGCTACCCACATGGCGCCCCGACAAGGCCATGGCAGTGGAGGTACCCGAGAACTTCCGTGCTTACATAGACAAGTTGTCTGAGGTGAGCGGTGTCACCATCACCAAGTTTGCCGATGTGATAGAAGCACTCAGAGTACGTCACAAGTTTTTCGAGGAGCAAGGCTGCAAGCTGAGCGACCACGGTATCGAAGAGTTCTACGCCGAAGACTACACCGATGCCGAAATAGAGGCTATATTCAATAAGGTATATGGCGGTACTTCACTCACCAAAGAAGAGATACTGAAGTACAAGAGCGCTATGATGATAGAGTTTGGCATCATGGATGCCGAAACAGGTTGGACACAGCAATTCCACTATGGTGCCATACGCGACAACAACAGCAAGATGTTCAAGCTCTTAGGCCCCGACACCGGCTTTGACTCCATAGGCGAATTCACCACTGCTAAGGCACTGGCCAAATATCTCGACAAGCTCAACGCTATGGATAAGCTCGCCAAGACAATCCTCTATAATCTGAACCCCTGTGCCAATGAAGTGATAGCCACCATGCTGGGCAACTTCCAGGACGGCTCAGTACCGGGTAAAATACAGTTTGGATCGGGCTGGTGGTTCCTCGACCAGAAGGACGGCATGGAGAAGCAGATGAACGCCCTCTCAGTACTAGGTCTGCTGAGCCGATTTGTAGGTATGCTCACCGACTCACGCTCATTCCTCTCCTATCCTCGTCACGAGTACTTCCGCCGCACATTGTGTAACCTCGTAGGACGCGATGTAGAAAATGGCGAGATTCCCTACAGCGAAATGGAACGCGTATGCCAGATGATAGAAGATATCAGTTACAACAACGCAAAGAACTTCTTCAAGTTCTAAGTTTTGATATCAGACATAAGAAAAGGTTGGTTCTCAGACCAACCTTTTCTTTTTATGTATAATTAAGTAGTGATTTAATCATTGCAGCATTCCTCCTTACGCATCTTCCACACAATCCACACCGCTACCACGATATAGGCCGCAGCACCGATGATGCCTGTAGGCACAGGGCCTACGAAGCGCTCGTAAGCCATGGGGTCGGCAAGGAACAGTACACCGATAGAGGCTGTACCATTCATCATGCCATGGGCAAACACGGCTGGCCAGCAGCTCTTGGTCTTCAGGGTGATATAAGAGAATAGCGTGCCTAATACGATACACAACAAGCACATTGCCACGATACCCGTCCACGGATAGCCAGGA
>JAZRMG010000005.1:0-6423 GCA_045647345.1 Bacteroidaceae bacterium
GATGGATGCCACACTGGCCGAGATGGAGGTGCTACTCGGAGACAATACCGGCTACTACAATCGTGCGGCATGGCAGACCATGCTCGACAAGTGCTACGCATGGATTGACCTGATGGGGACACTCACCCCTGAGGAGGAGACTGCCGTTCCGATGGCGAGTACTGGGGTATACGCTTCACGCTCGATGCCCCTCAGGAGGTGCTGCTCGGATGGCAGGCCGACCTCCTCAACAGCCCCGTGCGTCAAGAGTTCCGTGCCGAAAAGGTGAAGCTCGCCTATTACGGAGCCACTGCAATAGAGGATGTTGAGTATACCGAGCAACCTGTAGACACAAGCATATATACACTGCAAGGTGTGAAAGTAAACACAAGCATCGATATGTTGCCACGTGGATTATATATCATCGGGAATAAGAAGATGATTGTACGATAACATCTCATCCTCATCTTTTCCACGCCAATCTCCTGCCCCTCGACGCCTTATGCGCCGAGGGGCAGTGGCTAATGTACAAAAAGTGTAAATCTTTGTGTAGTTCTTTTCGGTGTAACTGCTATGGTTGTCAGTCGATTGATGCGCTGAAAGTGTACATCTTCGGTTTCGCTATAAAAAATGGCATCCGTTTACTCCCGTCCGAAGTTCCCCTTCGTGGGACGGAAGTATCCACGGCTTAGGGGCACGTGTTCCATCACACCCTGCGCCACATACTCCTTCATCAGCTTGCGTGCCCGGGTGATGCCATAGCCGCTGAGGCTGGCGAAGTGCTTCATGTTGATGCCCTCCTTCTTCTCGATGGCAAAGTAGTTGTGCAATGCTACGTCGAGCAGCGTGGCATCGGTGGGTTCTGTATAGTCGTTGTTGATGGCAAACTTCACCCGATTGAGCTGTGCCTGCAACACGGGGCCGGGCTTGAAGCTCACGCTGCCCATCATAAGGTCCGAGGCACGCAGGCGCTCGCCCGGCTCCTTCAGCTTCTTCACACTCACGTCGATGGACAGTGTGCCCAGCTGGCCCAGCTCCACGCGCTGCCCATTGGCCAATGCAGTGGCGATGATCACCTGCAGCGATTCCCATGCAGCCTTCACGTCGGCCTGCTTCACCGTGCAGCGCTCGTGTGTGGTAGCGGCCATGCTGTCCATGTCGAGTTTCTCTTGCGGCACCAGGGTGGCCCCTATGCCCCATGCTTCGGTATCTACATGCTTGCCCATCTTGCGGCGACGGATGGCGCGGCAGCGCATCACGGGTTGGTTGTCGCCAAGTACCACTTTTGTTTTCGGATTACGTTTCATAGCGTGTGTTTGTTTAGTGTCTTATCTCCAACATTTTTCTTAGGTGCGAAAAATAAATTTCACTCCAGCGAAGAACTTTTTTCGAGCCTGTGAATTTATCCGTCACTTGCAAGTGACGGATGCGTCGCTTGCTTGTGACGATAGCGTCGCTTGCTTGTGATGATTGTAACACTTGCAAGTGACGCATCTTTTCTAAGGTTCTACAAAGATAATACAAATTACCCGTTTCCCAAAATCTCAGGTGCGAGGTGAGTTATTCGGAGGTGTGCAGTAGTCAGGAAGTTTTCTAAGCAGAGTAAAGAGTTTTACATCGGAAAAGTACGCTAAAGTCCGCTTGGTGAAACCTCAAAGAAAATAAAAGGAATAACCGAAATAAGCAAATTTACACTTTCTTCACCATAAGCCACTGAGCTTCATAGGAATTATCACAAAAAGATGTACATAATTTGTATAGTTTTTGTACACTTTTTGGATTCATATACACATCACGGGAGCACCCGAATGGGCGGCTCCCGTGATAGTGTCATATAACTCAGATGTTATCAGAGATAGAAACGGATGATTATGCTGGATTTGTTCATGTTGAACATGAGTTGGTTCATTGAAGTTTCTATAGAATTAGTATAACGTTTCTCGGTCGTTTTGACACCGCCATAATTGATGGTGCCTATGACTGCTCCTATAGCAACCTTTTCGGTGGCTCTGAATTCTATAGCAAGAAGATGTGCGTATACGTTCCAACCCCAAAGCGGTATCACATCGGCACGGAGCATGCCCGTCTGCGCTCTCAGCGAGCCACGTTCAAGTGCAAATCCAATCTCGGGAGCATAGTACAAGTTGCCCGCCAAACGCTTGTAGTAGGATACGTTAGGATTGATTGCGATGGCCAAGGTTCTATTCTTTCTCCAGCCCCAATCTTCCTCAACATTAGGCGAGGAGGCCAATGATGCACCAAGAGACAAAGCTACTCTAAAGTTGTTTGCTACGAAGTGTCCATACTCGGCTGAGATTTCGTAGGCTGCATCCAACGGTTGTTTTCTGGAGTACGAGTACGATCCTTCTGTCAATGTAGTCTTTAGAGTCCCGCCATTGGCAACAATCGTTCCGGCTACATAATGCTCACCCTTGGTCTGAGCCATAGAGACCAAGCTTATCAGCATAGCTGCTGCAAAAAAAACGTATTTTTTCATACTTTTGCTTTTATAGTGTTCTTTTCCTTTTTATCCCACAATTCTCCGCAAAAATAGTCATTTATTCTTTTCTTTCAAATGCTTCGCCCTAAAAAATGTTCATATACTCCATATGGGTGCCAATGGCGCACCGAAAGAAACAGCCTTGTATTTCGCTCGCTTATTCGTATCTTTAATCAGCTTTTGCTGCTTGAAGATACTCTTGCTCTCTGTTAAATATCAAAGTAAACTTTGTATTTCGCTCGCTTATTCGTATCTTTAATCAGCTTTGCTGCTTGAAGATACTCTTGCTCTCTGTTAAATATCAAAGTAAACTTTGTATTTCGCTCGCTTATTCGTATCTTTGTCCCCCTAAAAAGCAAATTGATATGGATAAACTGATTACAGACGAACGGCTGCGCCAAGGTGCCGAAGAGGGTATGGACGGCTTCCTCAAGGTGTTTACCGACGCTTACCTCGAAGTGATAGGGGGTGAGCTGACGGCCGAGACGATGCCTCGGCTCACGGGGGCGCAACATGCACTCTTAGGGTACCACTTCTTCCACGAGGAGATGATGGACGGCGGCTTCTGCCAGCTGATACAGAATGGCTACGGACCCTATATCTTCGATAACCCCTTTGCCAAGGCCATGCGCCTGTGGGGACTGAAGGACTTCTCGAAGATGATATACAAGGCCAAGGAGGTATACGACGAGCATAAGGAGGACCTCACTCGTGAACGCTCAGACGAGGAGTTTATGGCGATGTATGAACTGTACCCGCAGTTTGACGACCCCGAGGACTACTTCATCGAAAACGAGGAGGAGATAACGGCCACCATCGCCTACTATGTAGACGAGCATATAGAGGAGTTCCTTGTCTGATAAATTGAGAATTGAGAATTGAAAATTGAAAATTGAAAATTGAGAATTGAGAAAACAAGACAACAATGAAAAAGATTTTATTCGCTTTAGCATGCGTATTGAGCATGATGCTGACATCCTGTTTTGAGAATACCGGTTACAGCCAATCCGAGACTTTCGGGCAATATGTGACCATTGATTCTTCCCAGACGATGGCGGGAGCTACTGTAAGGTTGATCGGCGATTATCCGTATGCTGTGTATACACCTGACAACCTCAAGTACACGGAACAGTTGGGGCAGTTTGGCCTCGCAGATGCCCGCCGTGCCTATGTGCAGCTCCACTATCAATACGGAGATACCAAGAAACCTGCTCTCACTCTGCTGCAAGCACAGAAGATAGAGGTGCAGCCGGTAGCCAACACACTACCCCAGGATACGCTGCGTCATCTCCTCGGATTGCAGCAGCAGTATCAGGGCTACCACTATGCATGGGTGAGCGAAGGGTATCTGAGCACTACGCCCGTCATCCCCTCGGCCAGTGCCGGAAAGTACCGCCTCACGGCTGAGAAGGCCATGGGCGACACCTTATACCTCAAGCTGTCGGCTTCGTACGAGAAGAGCGACAAGATGGTATACTACGACAAGCTGCAGAGCTTTGACCTCCGCACGCTGTGCGACACTACCGGTGCAGATGAGGAGATGCTGGTAAAAATGCGCGAGGTGATAGCTGCAATGGAGAGTCACCAAGCCGACTCTATGCGCATCGTGCTGCTGGGCGACTACCCGACCAGATCAATCTACACTGGCAAGGACACCATCGTCACTGATGCTCCCATGTCGATGACCAATTATTTCCGCCCCTACAAGGTATTGCCTCAAAAATAGTCAATGAACTACAAAGAACTATTTCGCCGCCTCTTTGCACTCATCGCAACGCCCAAGAAGGCGTGGATAGAGATCTCTTGCGAGTCGCCCCGACGTGATGTGATGGGCACCTTCGTCTATCCGTCCATTGCCCTTTGCGGACTGGCAGTGCTGCTCAGTGCTTTCATCCACGACGGACTGGCACGCAACGTATACCAGCCAGCACTGATGGAGATGTGCAGCTGCTGCATATCGCTCTTTGGAGGCTTCTTCTTTGCGGCATGGTTGCTCGATATGTTGAGGCAACGACTTTTGGGACATGCGTCTGACATGCCCGGCTCGCAGCTCTTTGTGGGTTACACTATGGGAACAGTATTCTTGGCCAACATACTGGCGGGCATATTCCCTCAGTATTTTATCTTCTGGTGGATGTTGCGTATCTATGTCTTCTACGTGGCATGGGAAGGCTGCGATGTATTGTTCGCCATCGCGGAGGAAAAGCGACTCACCTTTGCCGCACTCGCCTCCGTAGCCGTGGTGCTCTCACCCGTAATCATCCGTACATTGTTTAACACACTATCGAATACGCTTGGCTGATGGAAAAGAAAAAGCCTACACCTATCAATATCAAGAACAAGAAGGCGTCGTTTGACTATGAGTTCATCGACACCTATACGGCTGGCATCGTACTCACAGGAACGGAGATCAAGTCTATCCGCCTGGGCAAAGCGAGCCTCGTGGACACCTACTGCTACTTCATCAATGGTGAGCTGTGGGTGAAGAATATGCATATCTCGGAGTACTTCTACGGATCATACAACAACCACACGGCTCGTCGCGAGCGCAAGCTGCTGCTGAGCAAGAAGGAGCTGCGCAACCTGCAGAACGAGGAGAAGCACCCGGGCTTCACCATCGTGCCCACCCGCCTCTTCATCAACGAGAAGGGACTCGCCAAACTCGTCATCGCCCTTGCCAAAGGTAAGAAGCAGTACGACAAGCGCCAGTCGCTGAAAGAGAAAGACGACAAGAGAGAGATGGACCGCATGTTTAAGAAATAAAATGAAGACCCACCCCTAACCCCTCCCTCTATGGAGGGGATTTCCAATTGAACACGACCAATGCCCAAACTACCACGCGTACTCATCCGACTCTATAAATGTGTGCTCCGCGCCATACCGCGCTCGCTGAGCATCTGCGTATGGCTACTCAAGGTGATGCTGCCCATCTCATTGGCTGTGCGTGTGCTACAGCATGTAGGTTTCATTGACTGGTTGGCTGCTATACTCTCGCCCATATTCAGCATCATCGGACTCTCGGGCGACTCGGCTATCATCTTCCTCACCAGCATCTTCCTCCCCCTCTACCCTACCATAGCCGTGATGACTACACTCACGCTCACCCTGCGCGAAGCTACCATCCTGGCGGTCATGTGCCTCGTGTCGCACAACCTACCGGTAGAGTGCTCGGTGGCACATAAGACGGGTTCGCCCTTCGGGCGTATCGTGGCGTTCCGCATCGCCATGTCATTCGTGTCGGCCATCGTGCTCAACTGGCTACTGCCACAGAGCGACGCTCCCTTCAGTTTCATGAATATGGGTGCTGCCGAGGTGACCTCATGGGGTATGCTCTTCATGCAATGGCTCTCATCGTCGCTCACCCTCACCGTCACCATCGTGCTCATCGTGACGGCGCTGATGGTATTGCAGCGCGTGCTCGAGGAGTTTGGTTGGATGCACCGCATCGCCAATATCCTATCACCACTCATGCGCCTCTTCGGACTCCCCTCGGGGTGTTCACTCCTCTGGCTCACGGGTAATATCGTAGGCATGGCTTATGGCGCCGCCATCATGATTGATGAGGTGGAGAATGGGCGCCTCACACGCGAGGAGGCCAACCTCGTGAACCATCACCTCGGCGTGTCGCACTCACTGCTCGAAGACACCATGCTCTTCGTGGCCATGGGCATCAGCTTCTGGTGGATATTCCTCACCCGCCTCGCCTTGGCCATGATAGCCGTGTGGACGATGAGAGGGGTGAAGAGATTAAAGGTTAAGGATTAAGGGCGAGTATTTAGTCTATATCATATAACAACCGAGCTATAATCAATCAACAAGAATAATCATATGAAAAGAAAAGGTTTTACATTTATGCGCATGCTCTCTCTTGCGATTTGTGTGCCTATGCTATCACTCTGCATGGTAGCCTGCGATGAAGACGAAGTGAAAGAAATAGATACTCC
>JAZRMG010000006.1:0-21879 GCA_045647345.1 Bacteroidaceae bacterium
TAGTCCTCGATGATGCCATAATAGTTGGGCGAAGCTACGAGCACGCCAGCCACATCGCCTTCGGCAAGCATAGCCTGCATGGCAGCGCGGTCGGTATGTCCATCTACTTCTGGGATTAGGCTCACGGTGATGCCCTTAAACTTGGCATAGGTATCGATGACACCGAGCACTGCGGGGTTGAGGGTTGCCGACACGAGCACACGGTTCTTCTTCTTGGCCTGTGCCACCGCCATAAAGATGGCCTCTACGGCTGCCGTAGCCCCATCGTACATGGAGGCGTTGGTGCAGTCCATACCCGTGAGCTCACAGATGTGGCTCTGATACTCGAAGATATATTGCAGTGTGCCCTGCGATATCTCGGGTTGGTAGGGCGTATAGGCGGTGAGGAACTCGCTGCGCGAGGTGAGCGCACCGATGGCCGAAGGGGTGTAGTGGTCGTAAGCACCACCACCAGCAAAGATGACTTGCTTTTTGTTTTGTGCTCCGAGGGCGTCGAAGTGAGCACGTATCTCCTCCTCCGACATGGGGTCGGGCAGGTCGTACTCCTTCTGCAGACGCACACTGGCGGGGATGTCGGCAAAGAGGTCGTCAATAGCGCTGACGCCAATCTTGTCGAGCATCTGACGGATATCGTCAGGGGTGTGGGGGATGTATTTGTTCATGGTAGGAATGTTGGAGGAGTCAAAGGGAGTTAGAAGGAGATATCACTTCGCTTTCGCTTCGTGGAGGAGATAAAGGCCAATAGTTTTGTGGTGTGTGTACATTTGGCTCTTATCTCCCTTTATCTCCTGTTAACTCCCTTTATCTCCTAAAAATTATTACTCACAAATCTTCTCGTAGGCGGCAGCGTCGAGGAGGCTGTCGAGTTCTGCGGGGTCAGCAAGTTCTACCTTGATGATCCAGTTCTCGTAAGCATCCTGGTTGATGAGTTCGGGCTGGTCTTCGAGTGCGCTGTTGATCTCGATGATGGTACCGCTGACGGGAGAGTACAAGTCGCTGGCAGCTTTCACGCTCTCAACGGCGCCAAACTCTTCGCCCTTGCTGATCTCGTCGCCCTCTGAGGGGAGATCTACATACACGATATCGCCCAATGAATGCTGTGCATAGTCACTGATACCGATGATACCGATGTTACCTTCTACTTTGACCCATTCGTGTGAGTCGGCATACTTGATGCCTTCAATTACTTTACTCATAAGATTGAAATTTTGGCCTCCCCCTTGCCCCTCCCAAGGAGGGGTGACTCGGGTTTTCGAGGCTAATGGTTTAATATTGTTGTTTACTTGGTTTGAAATCCCCCTCCTTGGGAGGGGTTAGGGGAGGCCCCTACTTTTTATAATTCTTCTGATAGAATTTCTTCTTCACCACCTTGCCAGCGAAGGTCTTCTTGCGGATGCGCACCTCGACGGGGGTCTCCAATGCACTGTAGCGGGCATCGATGAGTGCCATGCACACGCTCTTGTCTACCGAGAGGCAGTGGCAACCTGTGGTGACGGTGCCTATCTCTTCGCCCTCCACCTCGATGGGGTATCCGGCACGAGGTATGGCGCGGTCTATGAGTTCGATGCCCACAATCTTCTTCTTCAGCCCTACGGCCTTCTGCCCGGCGAGGGCGCTCTTACCGATGAACTCCTCCTTGTCGAGCTTCACGAAGATGCCCAAGCCTGCTTCGAGCGGAGTGATATCGTCGCTGAGCTCATGTCCGTAGAGCGGCAGTGCCACCTCGAAGCGCAGGGTGTCGCGGCATCCGAGTCCGCAGGGTACCGATTCGCCCGAGGCGATGAGTGCGTCCCATACCTTATTAATATAGGCGTGTGAGCCATACAGTTCGAATCCATCCTCACCCGTATAGCCTGTGCGGCTGGCGATGATGGTCTCGCCATCGACCTCTATCTCCTTGAAGGTATAGAAGGCGAGGTCGCCCACTGCGAGGCCGAGCACGCGCTCTACCACCTCTTCGCCCTTGGGACCCTGCACAGCCACCTGACCATAATAGTCCGACTGGTTGTCGATGACCACATCGTACCCCTTGCTCTGTTCCACGATCCATGCATGGTCCTTGTCGATATTCGATGCGTTCACCACCAGCAGGTACTTGCCCTCGCCCATAGCATATACGAGCAGGTCATCCACGCTGCCTCCATGGGGATAGCACATGATGCCGTAGTATATCTTGCCGTAGGGGGCGTCGGTGATATCGTTGGTAAAGATATGATTTACAAATTTCTCTGCATCGGGACCGCTGACGAAAATCTCGCCCATGTGTGACACGTCGAACACGCCGCATGCTGTGCGCACCGCATTGTGCTCGTCCTTGATGCTTGAGTACTCGATAGGCATGTCAAATCCGCCGAAAGGGCTCATCTTTGCTCCGAGAGCCACATGTTTTTCGTGCAGACAGGTTAGTTTCAGTTCTTCCATGGTGTTTTGTATGATTAGATTTTTGTTCTACACACTGCAAAAATAGCGATTATCCGATAAACCGCAAATATTTTTCCCAAAATCTTTTCACGACTAACGATTCCCATCTCGTCACCAAACAAAAAGAGTTCCCAATCTCATCTCACCGCGCCACCTTGCAGGTCGCTTTTCACCGCAGCTACGCTGCTGGAATTATAATGCTTCGCATTAAGAGTTTTCGTCATCGTTTTCGTCATCGGCCAGCATTTCTATTGTTGGTCGTTTCTTGGATGAACCTTGATGGGGAAAAAGCGTTACAGAATTAAAGAAAGAGGTGTTCTATGCATGACGATATGGAATAATTTACCTATTTTTGGGACATCAATTACCCTCTCCCTTCCGAACCCTAATTAAATCGCCATGGAAAAGCAACTTAAGGAGACCTTCAACTATTCGGCCGATGATGCCCGCTTCATGCAGATGGCCATCGACCTGTCCGTGGAGAACATCGACACCGGTGGCGGCCCCTTCGGTGCAGTCATCGTGCGCGACGGCGAGGTCATCGCCACGGGCACCAACCGCGTAGTGCCCAATGCCGACCCCACGGCCCATGCCGAGGTGACGGCTATCCGCAACGCTTGCGCCAAGCTGGGCACCTTCCAGCTCACGGGATGCACCGTCTATAGCTCGTGCGAGCCCTGCCCCATGTGCCTCAGTGCCCTCTACTGGGCCGGTGTGAGCCGCATCTGCTATGGCAACACCAAGGACGATGCCAAGGCCATCGACTTCGACGACTCCTTCATCTACGACCAGCTGGAGCTCCCCTATGCTGAGCGCTCCATCCAGTGCGAGCACTTCATGCGCGACGAGGCCCTGGCCGCCTTCCACAAATGGGACGCGAAGGACGACAAGGTGCGGTACTGACTACCATATCTCACAAGAATGATAGCATATTTGTCTTTTTCTGCTGAGGTATCGGTAATTGCTCATAACATTCTGTATATATGAAATATACCGACCGACACCCCCGTTGAGGGGTATCGGTCGGTAGTGCTATGTATTGGTAGTCTTAACGTGAGTTCGATATAAGATTCCCTTTAGAGATTGTCCACCTAAATTAGGGGGACGAGCGTAACGTAGTGTAGCGGAGGGGGTATTTCCTTGCAAATAATCGTACCACCTCCCCCTCTACGAGGGTACTCCTCCTATCTTAGGAGGAGAATCTAAGCAACTTGTTCTTATATCGAACTCACGTTAATCTTACAGATTCTCCGAAATGCTATTGCCGCTTGATATACACCTTGCCGGCCTTCTGCCCCATGGAGCGGATGCCCGACGTGGAGTCTTGACATAGCTCGCGCAGTTCGAGCGAAGCCGTGGTGCGCGACAAGCCCGTCAGCTCCACATAGTCCATCACGCGCATCACCGTGTGCTCCTCGATGAAGGCCAGTGCTCGTGCCAGACGTTCCTCGCGCGAGTAGGGCGAGCGATGCAGGCGACTCTCCTTGCCGCGCTCGAGGCGGCATTGCACGCGTATGTCCTTCACCAGTGCCTTGTCCGCACGGTAGTTCACCCCCTTCACCTCAATGCTCTGCGCATTGCGCTTGGGCTCATCCGTGTCGAAGGAGTCCTGCTCCTTGCCCTCCATCACGCCCAGCGTGGCGCGAAAGGTGCCCAGGCCACCCACCGTCACCGTATGTCCATCGGCCAGCAGGCGAGCCAGCGTATGTGTCAGCTGGCCCAGTACGTGCGTCACCGCCCCCTCAGAGAGCCCCGTACCGATTCCTGCCACCTCCTCTATGAACTCCGCCGCGCCGATGTTGCGCTCCGTCTGCATACGGTAGTACACCGCATTTTCACCCTTGCCCGCAATGTCGGGCATCTCCTGCTTGATATACTTTGCCATAATCCCTGATCGTTGGTTCTATTTCTTTCTTTATTACCTCCGTAAAGGTACAAAATATTCACCGAAAATCCAAATCATAAGCACTGAATTAGTATTCAATGCTTGTGAATAATAAATCATAACCTTTGAATGATAAATCAAAATCTATGATTTAATAAAACTGTTAGCCGAAATGGAAATGTTGGTAGTGAGAATCAAAGAAAACGCACTGTTGATAGTCTGTATCAGACAAAGAAAGATAATACAACTACTAGTGCACCGACGCGACCGACACCCCGCATGTGGGGTGTCGGTCGATAAGTTGCACGTCTAAAGCGAGTTATACGCAACTACCGATACCTTAGCAAAAAAAAGGAAAACTTATGACACTTCGTAAATTAAGGGGCAAAAAGATTTCAAAGAATTATCGGGAGCATTTGCGGTATTTCTTGCGTATTTTCTCAGAAGTATGAAGTATACTTTAAAAGCATACTTACCTAAGCCGATACACTCTTGTCTGTATAAATAGCCTTTGTCATAATTGGATGTTTTATTTCTCTTTCTTTTCTCTTTTTATTGCATATTATTTTATATATTTGCAGAAGTAAACATAAATAATTTACGCTTATATGGTAAATCTGACGGAATACGAGAATCTTTATAACCTGCCAACCAATTGGGACAAGAAGGATGTTTCTTCATTCTGTGAGTTGGTTGATACGATAGAGCAGATACATACCACAATACAATATTCTGCTATCAAGGCTGTTAACAGATATGCTACCGTTAGAAACTATTTGATAGGTTTTTATATTGTAGAATATGAACAGAATGGCAATGATCGCGCTTCTTACGGTGAAAAGCTGCTTAAGAGACTATCTGAAACCATTAATGTTAAGGGAATAAACGAAACCTTACTGAAGAATAGTCGTCGTTTCTATATCGAATATCCTCAAATAAAGCAATACCTCAGCGGTGCAAAAAGTCCGACGACATCGGACCTTTCTGAAATAAGTCCGACGGCATCGGACTTATTCATCACCCCTGCAGATAAGATTATCACGCAACTCTCCTTTTCTCACATCACAGAGATAATGACCGTAGATAATCATCTTGCTCGCTTCTTTTATGAAACAGAGTGTATGAAATGTTGTTGGAGTGTAAAGGAGCTGAGACGACAAATATCCACAAATCTCTTCTTCCGTGCAGGAATCAGTCAAAATCCAGAACAGTTATTGCAGCGCTCTGCGGAGAACAATAAGCCCATTCTGAGCATAAGAGAACCTTTTGCTTTCGAGTTCCTTGGTTTGAGACCTGAGGCCCTTAATGAAAGCGATTTAGAGAATGCTTTGATTAATCATTTGCAAGACTTTTTGCTTGAGTTAGGTAGAGGCTTCTGCTTCGAAGCTCGGCAGAAACGGATGATAATCGATGACGAATATTATTTTGCCGACCTTGTTTTCTATAATCGAATTTTGCACTGTAATGTTATTATAGAACTTAAGAATGATGAGTTCCGACATTCAGACCTCAGCCAACTCAATGCCTATGTTTCTTATTTTCGTGACAAGGAAATGAATCCTGGAGACAATCCTCCTGTGGGAATATTGCTCTGTACTCGCAAGGGTAAGAAGATGGTGGAATACGCCCTGGCAGGTATGGACAACCATTTGTTTGTATCCACCTATATGCTTACATTACCTGACACAAAGCAACTAGAGGATTTCTTGATTAAAGAAACTACAGGACGAGTTATATAATAACCCCAAACATACACACACATGAACCGCATAAAAGAGGTGCTCGAAGAGCGTGGAATCAAGCAAACATGGCTTGCAGAGAAGCTTGGCAAGAGTTTCTGCATAGTGAACTCCTATGTATGTAATCGCCGACAACCCAGTCTCGAAGTGCTTTTTGAGATAGCAGAAATTTTAAATGTAGAGCCCAAGGAATTGATTGGTAATAAGTAATCGTTATGGCTGTAAAGAAATCGGAATTATATAGTACATTGTGGAAGTGCTGCGATGAACTTCGTGGTGGTATGGATGCAAGCCAATACAAGGATTATGTATTGGTAATTCTCTTCGTGAAATACATCAGCGACAAGAGTCGTAGCGATGATGGCTTTGACATTGACATTCCTCAGGGATGCTTCTTTGAAGACTTCGTTGCTCTAAAGGGCAAACCCAATATTGGCGAAGAGATGAACAAGAAGATGGCGGCCCTTGCCGAAGCCAACCAACTTGATGGAGTATTTGTGGCAGACTTCGAGGATGACGCGAAACTGGGAAAGGGAAAAGACAAGATAGACACGCTCAGCAATCTTATTGCCATATTCCAGAATGACAATCTTGACTTCAGCAAGAACCGCGCTGCCGATGACGACCTCATCGGTGATGCCTATGAGTATCTGATGAAGAACTTTGCCACCGAGAGCGGAAAGAGCAAAGGGCAGTTCTATACTCCAGCCGAGGTCAGTCGTGTGATGGCTAAGGTTATAGGACTGAGCAATGCAAAGTATGGCAAACGAACGACTATCTACGACCCTACTTGCGGTTCAGGCTCACTGCTCTTGCGTGCTATGTGTGAGACTCCTGAAGGTGCCACTATCTATGGACAGGAGAAAGATAACGCTACTGTAGGCTTGGCAAAGATGAACATGATTCTTCATGGTGAGATCTATGCCGACATCAAGCAGGGCGACACCATCAACGACCCGCAATTTAAGGAAGAAGACCAACTGAAAACTTTTGACTATATCGTAGCCAATCCACCCTTCTCTACCAAGTCGTGGCTCAAGAGTGCCAAGGCCGAAGACGAATACCATCGTTGGGGCGAGGGGATAAAGATAGGTATCCCACCCGAGAAGAATGGAGACTATGCCTTCTTGCTCCATATCGTGCGTTCACTGAAGCAGACAGGCTGTGCTGCCTGTATCTTGCCGCATGGTGTATTGTTCTGAGGAAACGCCGAAGCACAGATACGCAAATATCTCGTTGCCGAGAAGCGATACATCAAAGGCATTATAGGTCTTCCTGCCAACCTGTTTTTTGGTACGGGCATCCCAGCCTGCATCATCGTCATCGAGAAGTCCGAGGCGGCCAGCCGCAAGGGCGTATTCATGATAGATTCCAAGAACGGATATATAAAGGATGCAGCCAAGAATCGTTTGCGCGAGCAAGATATACGCCGCATTGTCGATGTGTGGCAAGCACAGCGCGATGTGCCCCACTTTGCCCGCTTTGTTCCAATGGAGGAGATAGAGCGCAACGACTACAACCTGAATATTCCTCGTTATGTGTCGGCGCCCGATACCGAGGTGTTGCAGGATATTGAAGCCCATCTGCGTGGTGGACTCCCCGAGCACGATATAGACCAACTCTCCGAATATTGGGATGTGTGTCCGTCCTTGCGCAACGACCTTTTCAGCGACCGTCCCATTCGTGCCGGGTATTATGAGTTGCGCTGCTCTGTAGATGCCATACGCGACACCGTGGCAGCTAATGCGGACTTCCGCAAGCAGGGTGATGCCTTCAAACATAGTTTTGAAAAATGGTGTCAGCAACATCGCTGTCAGTTGTATTCCCTTGTTCCTGGGTTTGCTCCCAAGAAGCTCATCGAGCAACTCGGCAACTCGATACTGGAAATATTTACGGCAGACAAGTCGCTCGTCGATGCCTATGATGTCTACGATAGCTTGATGAAGTTCTGGGGCGACACGATGCAGGACGACTGCTATATGATATCGTCGGGTGGATGGGAAGTGCAGCTCTATACTCCGCAGCCCATAGTAAAGAAAAATGATGCGAAGAAGAAGGAGAAGAAAGCCGCTGCCCCCGAAGATGTCGTGTGCGACCTTCTTCCCGTTCCCATTGTGATAGACGAGTACTTTGCCGACAAGCGCGACCTAATCCTTGCAGCCGAGGAGTTGCTTGCACAGAACGAGGCCAAGCTATCAGAGTTGACGGAGGAATATGCCGAAAGCTATTTTGACGAAGACAACTTCGCAGATTCCAAGGTGAGCGATACCAATATCAAGAAGCGCATCAAAGCTCTCGACAAGAAGGCTGATGCCGAAGAGGTTGCCGTATTGCAGCAGTACCTCGACCTCAAAGGTGACATCTCACTCAACAAAAAGGTGATTAAGGAACGCAAGTACGACCTTCTCACTGCCCTTGTGGTAAAATATGCCGACCTCTCGGGAGAGGACATCAAGCGATTGGTCATCGAGAAAAAGTGGTTTGCCACACTCTCTGCGCAACTCGATGGAGAGATGCAGCGCATCAGTCAGCAACTCACCTCAAAGGTTTCGGCCCTTGCAGAACGCTATGCACAAACCTTGCCTGAGATAGATGCCGAGATTGCCGATTTGGAGGCAAAGGTGGCTGAGCATTTGAGACAAATGGGATATTAAGAAGGGAATAGATATGAAAAATAATCTCAGCATCATATTATCGTTGTTGGCATTAGTTTGTGTCATCGTATTATCAGTCCTGGTGTTCATTCCTGATATAGCACTATTTGATGTATCTCTCGATACATTCATTGGTGTTATGGTAACAATGATAGGTATTCTTGTAACCTTTGCCGTTGGTTGGCAAATTATCAATGCCTTAGAGATAAAAAGCAAACTTGCAGAGATTGAAACCATAAAAAATGACATTAAGGAACAGCGTGAGCAAATGCAGGAATTGGCCGAAAGTACCAAACACGAGTCTATGCTTGTGCGTGCCCAAGAGTTCTATCGCTGTGGCGACCATATTCACGCTACTATCTGCGCAATGGACTCTCTCCTTCATTGTCTCCCATTGAAAGTGCCAAGCAATATAAATCTTGTACTTCAAACTGTAGAGGCATATGCAAGTTATATAAAAACTCCTTTGACATCAGAAGATTATAAGGAACTTCTCTTGATAGACCAATCTATAAGGGAGGCGAAAAACTACATATTCATTCAAGAACGCTATGAAATCATCTTTGAGAAGTTTCTGAAACGAAGAGTTGTATTGCCATCTCCCTCTAAAGATAATGTCTCATAGATTAAACAAGAATAATTATGGACTATATAAAATGGTTAAATGTTGATAAATGGTGGAAAGTAGTTCTATGGCTTGGAGTTGCCTTTGAAGCAATAGCATTGCTATTTTATGTTCAGATAGTGAATCCAAAACATTTGTTGGGATTAGGCTTCGGAATGATAATGATTGGCCTATCAATGTGGGGAGCACAAACAACATGTGTTAAGCCAATGCCTGAGCTGAATGGTTTCTTTGAAGGAAAAGCTGCCCATCACAATTGGATGACTCTTTTAGGGGTAATCGTAGGTGGTCTTATAACTGCTTTGTTCCTAACTTTAATAATTATAGGACTTGTATGAATATACCAAAAGGATATAAGCAGACCGAGCTAGGGATAATACCTGAAGATTGGGAAGTTGTACATCTTGAGAATGTAGCCAAGGTTAATGGGCGTATTGGCTTTCGTGGTTATACGGTGGCTGATTTAGTGCCAGAAGGTTTTGGAGCAATAACTTTGAGTCCATCCAATATTGTTGATGGTCAAATCAACTTTTCAAATTGTACATATATATCATGGTATAAGTATAATGAATCTCCTGAAATTAAAGTCAGAAATGGAGATATATTAATTGTAAAAACAGGATCAACATTTGGAAAGTCAGCTTTAGTTAAGGAGTTACCTGAAAGAGCTACAATTAATCCACAGTTTGTATTATTGAATAACTTGAAGTGCAATAATGAATATTTAAGTTATGTAATAGCACATGACATTATCCAAAATCAAATACATGCGGATATTGTAGGTGGAGCCATTCCAACATTATCTCAAGAAAAGATTGCCAATTTTACTTTTCCTATACCCCAAAAACTCAAAGAGCAACAAGCTATCGCAGAGGCATTGAGTGATGTGGATGATTTGATTGCTGCATTGGAAAAGAAAATCGCCAAGAAACGATTGCTCAAACAGGGGGCTATGCAACAGCTACTCACTGAAAAAAAACGATTGCCGGGATTTACTGATGAGTGGGTAGGAATTAGCATTAAAGAGCTTGGTGGTTGGAAAAAAGGACAAGCATTCTCAAAAGATAAAATCAGCATCAATGGAGTCACTCCTTGTATTCATTATGGAGAGTTGTTTAGCTATGGCGAAGTCATTGAAAAAGTTCGGTCTTATACAAATGTCCTAACTGTAATACAATCTAGCGGTAGAGATATATTATTCCCTGCATCCGATGTTACTCCTATAGGGTTAGGTAGATGTTCTGCATTGACAAAAAAAGGTGTGCTTCTAGGAGGTGATATAATCATTTTAGAACTTACGAAGGAGTACCCTCCTTATATAAGTTATGTGATAAATCTTAATAAACAACAAATTATTGATAGAGTTACAGGTACAACAGTTAAACATATCAATAGTAATTTACTTGGTGAAATTAAAATCAATATATCCACTAACATCAAGGAGCAGGAAGCGATTGCTACGATATTGAGTGATATGGATAAGGAAATAGCAGACCTTGAAACCAAACGAGATAAATATCGCCTCCTCAAATCGGGCATGATGCAGAAGTTGTTAACAGGACAGATTAGAATAATTAAATAATATATCTTATACTATAACTAATTATATGGAAGAACAAAAGTCATTACCAAGCGTAACTATCAGTACTGAGAATTATGATGTCATAAATTCTGGAAGCGTTGTAGTACAGATGGGTGAATACATCGAATTTCGGATAACAAATCTAAAATTTAGAGTAATGTTTATTGATGAGGAGCCCAAAGGAGATACTCAATTGGAGGGAAGAATTGTTTCTGGAGTAGAAAACAAAGATTCAGAAGATGCCTTCTTTAAAATAGTTTTTTACAATCAATCGACAGCTTTTTTTGCAAGTACTTCTGATTTTACGCAATTAGCAACAATTGATGGAAAACCACTAAAATTAAAGTTTAGCATCCAATCCATTAATAGAAGAGAGTATAGTAGCGATAAGATTTTCTTTTATACCTGGTATTTAGGTAAGGAAATGTCAACACAAACGACCAATAATGTTCCACAATAGAAGCCTTGAATATGCCAAACTCATATAATGTAGAAGGTGCAAATAATTATTCATCTGCTAATATCCGTAAGATTGAATTGCAAAATGCCCATGAGCAGGTTCAGCTAAAAGAGGAACATGAACATGAAGCAAGGATGGCTGAATTAAGATATAGCAATGAACGAACTATTAAAGATGGAGAACATCAACATGAGGAAACTATGTATAATCAATCACTAGGAAAATTTGGGCGACTTTTCGGTTCTAAAGAGAATTCTTCGAGAAATATTACTGGAACAATTTGTCTGTCGTTTATTGCTGGTGCTACATTGGTTTCACTTATCGTTTATTTCTTTAAAGAAGATTTGACTTTTGTTAAATACATGTGGAGTGTGACATCTCCAATTATAACATTATCACTGGGCTATTTATTTGGTAAAAAGTAAAAACTTATGGATGTTAGCATCGGGGCAAGAGAGCGTGTAACACAAAATAGGCTGATAGGGCTTTTCAAGGATGTATTGAAATATTCCTATCTTGGTAATTGGGAATATCGCGTAGGAAATAATAATATAGAAGTGGATCAGCTGTGGGCATACCTCACAAGCAGACGCTACACCAATGGAAGCCGTAAATACACAGACAAGGAGATAAGCGCAGCCATTACCAAACTGAAACAGACGGCTGCGAATCTTGGCGGTGGACTCTACAATGCCAATAAGGAGGTGTATGGCCTCTTGCGCTATGGCGTGAACGTACAGGCAGAGGTGTCGGAAAAAAAGCGCATGATACACCTTATCGACTGGGCCAACCCGAAGGAGAATGATTTCTATATTGCCGAAGAGGTAACCATACAAGGTGACAGCGAACGACGCCCCGACTTGGTCATTTATGTCAATGGTATTGCTCTTGCGGTTATAGAACTGAAGCGAAGCACCGTGTCTGTACATGAAGGTATCCGTCAGAATATACGCAATCAGCAGGGCGAATATATCCCCCGATTTTTCACTACCATACAGTTACTCTTTGCAGGCAATGACAGCGAGGGTTTGCATTATGGCGTAATCAAGACTCCCGAGAAGTTTTGGCTAAGATGGAAAGAACCGTGTGGCGACCCCTGTCCGCAACCGATCTATGGTGCCGAAGAGTATCCCAATGAGCTTGACCGAAGCATATTGCAGTTCTTTGAGCCTGCAAGATTACTCGAATACATTCACGATTTCATCATTTTTGATGGCGGAGTGAAGAAGGCTGCACGTCCCAACCAGTACTTTGCCATCAAGGCAGCACAGCCCCGAGTGCGCAATAAGCAGAATGGTATCATCTGGCATTCGCAAGGTTCGGGCAAATCGCTCACCATGGTGTGGATGGCGAAATGGATACGCGAGAATGTGAAAGATGCGCGTGTGGTTGTCATCACCGACCGCGATGAACTGGATGAGCAGATAGAGAACGGATTCAAGGACGTAGGCGAGAAGATTACACGAGCCAAGAGCGGAGATCAATTAATAAAGATGCTCGATAAGGCTGACCCTTGGCTAATATGTACCCTGATACATAAGTTTGGCAACAAGAACGATGGTGACACCATATCGGTAGGTCGCAAGAAGGCTACCAAGTCGCTCGCGCTATACTTGGAGGAATTGGCTCAGTCACTTCCCAAAGGTTTCCGCGCCAAGGGGAATATCTATGTGTTTATCGATGAGTGTCACCGCACACAAGGCGGCATGCTTCACGAGGCCATGAAGCATATCATGGGAAATGATGTGATGCTGATAGGTTTCACTGGTACGCCCTTGTTGCATACCGACAAGAAGAAATCAATAGAAACCTTCGGATCGTATATCCACAGCTATAAATTTAACGAGGCGGTAGATGATGGTGTCATCCTTGACCTTCGCTACGAAGCACGCAACGTAGAGCAATACCTTGGCAAGCGTGAGAAGATAGACGAGTGGTTTGAAGCCAAGACCAAGGGACTGAGTTCGGTAGCCCGTGCTGCACTCAAGGAGCGTTGGGCAAAAATGGAAAAACTGTTCAGCAGCAAGGAGCGTATCGACCGTATAGTAGCCGATGTGTGTCAAGACATGAGCACCAAACGTGCTCTGTCAGGAGGTTACGGTAATGCGATGTTGGTGGCCGATAGTATCTATCAAGCTTGTCGCTATTGGGAAGTATTCCAATCGACCGAACTTAAAGGACATTGTGCTGTAGTCACAAGCTATGATGCCAACACGGCCTCGGTAAAGGATGAGTACCAAGGTGATGGCGAAACTGAGGAACTGATGAAGTATGAAATCTATCGGAAGATGATAGGGGACAAGACTCCCGAGCAGTTTGAAGCATGGGCTAAGAAGGAGTTTATCGATCATCCTGGCGACATGAAACTCTTGATAGTGGTGGACAAACTGCTGACAGGATTTGATGCTCCGTCGGCTACCTATCTCTATATAGACAAGAAGATGCGCGACCATACCCTGTTCCAAGCTATCTGCCGAGTGAATCGTGTGGATAGTGAGGAGAAGGATTTCGGCTATATCATAGACTATCAAGACCTGTTTGGGGCAGTAAAGAATGCTATTGAGGACTATACCAATGGTGCCTTCGACCAATACGACTCGGAAGATATCAAAGGTCTGCTCTCAAATCGTCTTGCAGAGGCTCGCAAGGCATTGGAGGAGGCTTTGCAAGCAGTATATACGATGTGTGAGGTGATACATCCTCAGACACGTGAAGGATACTTTGCTCACTTTGTATATGCAGAGACGACACCCGTTGATGAGCAACAAGCGGAATGTGATGCCAATGCCAACAAGCGAGAGACATTCTATAAACTGGTTTCTAAACTGGTACGTAGATACATTGATATTGCCAATGAGATGGAGGCGGCTGGCTACACAGTAGAGGAGGCGGCTGATATCAAAAGGCAAGTGGATTACTTCAATGACATCAAAGACGAAATAAAACTCAAGAGTGGAGATGCTTTGGACTTGAAGTATTATGACCCTGCAATGCGTCAGTTGATAGACAACTATGTAAGAGCCGAAGACAGTGAGAAATTAGTGGACTTGGCAGATATCTCGTTCCTTGAACTGATTGATACGGACACAGACAAAGCTATAGATACATTGCCCAAGAGCATCAAACAAAATGAGCGTTCGGTGGCTGAGGTGCTGGCTGCAAACATGCGCAAAATGATTATCAGCGAACGACCAAACAATCCGGCTTACTTTGATAAGATGTCTGACTTGCTCAACCAATTGCTGCAAGACCAGAAATCGGGAAAGATGCAGTATAAGGAACTGATAGAAAAACTTATCGAAAGACTCAAAGAGGCACGCTCGACAGTAAGAAAAAGGTATCCGTCTACAATGGATACGAAGGGGAAGCAGGCGCTTTATGACAACCTAAGTGAAGATGAGGAACTGGCTTCTCGCGTACACGAAGCAATTCTATATAATGCGCGAGATGGATTCAGAGATATGGACAGCAGCGGACAGCGTAAGATGAAGGCATTGCGCAAGGCCGTTGAAGGAACATTGCATGGCAGTGGCCAAGAGGATAAAATTGATAACATTATGCAATTGGCAGTTGCGCAGAAGGAATACTAATGACTGTTATTAACGTATCTGACATATCAGCAGAAGTGGAGTGGAAGAGAATCAAGAATGTACACTTGACCATCTATCCACCTGATGCACGTATCCATGTATCTGCTCCTATGGTTATGAGTGAAGAAGCTGTACGCCTATTCCTTGTTTCTAAACAAGCGTGGATAAAGCAGCGCGTGTCGCAGATTATTGAACAGAATCGCCAAACCCCTCGTGAATATGTATCGGGAGAGAATCACTATTACAAAGGGCATAGATACAGATTGAAAGTTGTATATCACAATGGCCCAGCAAGAGTAGAGTTTCAAGGCAATGAATACATTGTATTATATGTACGTGAGGGTGCCTCGAAAGAACGCCGGGCAGAAGTTCTCAAAGAGTGGTATCGTGCGGAGTTCAAGGCTATGCTCCCTGCTTTAGTTGAGAAGTGGGAGAAAATTATTGGCGTGAAAGCAAATAAGTGGGAAGTAAAGCAAATGAAAACCCTATGGGGAAGTTGTAATTGTCGTACACACAACATCACTTTCAACTTGGAACTGATAAAGAAACCGTTACATTGTATAGAATATATCGTGGTACACGAATTACTACATATCATAGTACGCTTACATAATGAAGAATATACCAACCTGCTTACTCACTACTTGCCTAACTGGAGACAGATAAAAGAGGAGTTGAATAAATTTACAGTGTAACATTCTCATTGTATAATAATATCGGATATGAACGAAGAACAGCAATACCTCAATTTCGATGAATATATAAAGGCCAGCGAGCCTCACAAGCGTGAGCGTGCGTGTGGCCATAGGTCTACAAGCAATTAAAAACAGTTGGGGTCGTGATTCGCGACCCCAGTTTGTTGTCTTCTATCTCGCAAAGATACTAATTTGAAAGCAATTATCCACCTTACCCCCACAAATACCCCACAAATACCCCTCAAGTACCCCAACAAAGCACAGGACAAGTACAGGACAAGTACAGGACAAGTATAAACCTCTGACCCGATAAAACTATCTTCTGACCCAATAAAGTTTGAAGGTACACTGCGATAGGATGACTTCGTCACACTCCTCGGGGAGCCTAAAGGTTCCTTTGTCGCACCCGACGCTCATCTCGCGTCGGTGGGATAAAAAAATAATTGAAATTATTTTGTTCTCCTCTCGGCTTGTTGTACCTTTAATCTATGCTGCGCATAGCTTTAAATTAGGCTGCGGCTCAGAAATGCTCAAATAAATTTGGCATTCCGTTCGCCTTGCACTAATTTTGTCCCCCAAATGGATACCTATAAGACCATAGCAGCCCCGTGTGAGGGCATATTCACCGAGAAGCGCAGCAAGTTTATCGCCATGGCCTTCCCCGTGACCACGCTTGAGGAGATCAAGGAACACCTCGCCGTGTGCCAGAAAAAGTACTTCGACGCACGCCACGTATGCTACGCCTATATGCTGGGACATGAGCGCACCAACTTCCGCGCCAACGACAATGGTGAGCCTTCGGGAACGGCAGGGCGACCCATACTCGGTGCCATCAATAGCCGTGAACTGACAGACATACTCGTGGTGGTGGTACGCTACTTTGGCGGTATCAAACTGGGAACGGGCGGTCTCATCGTGGCCTATAAGGCGGCAGCGGCCGAAGCGCTCGACGTGGCCGAGGTGATAGAGAAGACCGTAGACCTCACACTCGACGTGTACTTCGAATACCCGATGATGAACGAGGTGATGCGCATCGTCAAGGAGGAGGAGCCCGCAGTGGTGGAGCAGGACTTCCAGATGGACTGCCGACTGAGGCTCTCGATACGCGCCTCACGCATGCCACGACTGAGGGAGCGATACGAACAGCTGGCCCTCGAGACGGGACGAATACGTCTGGGCGATGGGGAGGAATAGCATCGAGAACGATGTTTTTCGGCCTTAAATGCCCGATTATTGGCACAAATGATGTATATTTGCAGCTATTCACTGAAAGGAGAACCGATTATCGCATAACGGCATGGAACAGACACACGTGTTGAAGTTGGCCTGCGAGCCTATACCCACCGTACGCATAGGGTTTGTGGGATTGGGCAAGCGCGGCATGGTCACGCTGCAACGGTACCTGATGATTGAGGGTATCGACATCGTGGCGCTGTGTGACGTCAACTCTTCACACCTGACCGAAGCACAGGCTATGCTGACAGCAGACAAGCGCTACAGCCCCACGCTATATGACGCGGCTAACGGATGGCGCACGATGTGTGAACGCACGGATGTGGATCTCGTATATATATGTACCGACTGGCTCACTCACACGCCCATGGCATGCTATGCCATGGAGCACGGCAAACATGTAGCCGTAGAGGTGCCCGCCGCCACAACGGTGGAGGAGTGCTGGCAACTTGTGGACACGGCCGAACGCACACGCAGACACTGCTTCATGCTCGAGAACTGCTGCTACGACACCTTTCACCAAGGCGTGCTCGCCATGGAACGCAAAGGACTCTTCGGGGAGCTGACGCATGCCGAAGGGGCATACATCCACGACCTGCGCGACAAGGACGACACGCGCCAGTCGAAGGGGTGGATGACGCACCTGTGTCGCCAACACAAGGGTAACCCCTACCCTACCCACGGCATAGGACCTGTATGCCAGCTACTACACATACACAACGGCGACAGACTCGACTACCTGGTATCGCTGACTCCCTCGTCGGACTTCCTGCACAACGACGTATGCATCAACAACACGCTCATCAAGACCGTCAAGGGCAAGTCGATACTGCTGCAGTACGATGTCACCACACCACGCCCCTATAGCCGGATGCAAACGCTCTGCGGCACGAAGGGATTCGCACAGAAATATCCCCGCTGCTGCATCATGCTCGACGGACAGGATCCGATCATGGACGACGAGGCAGAGCACCATGCCACACAATACACCGAAGCGCACATCGCCTCGATACAGGAGGAGGGAAAACGCAAGCAGGTGGCCAACATCATGAACTACACGATGGACTACCGACTGATACACTGCCTGCGTCACGGGCTACCCCTCGACATGGATGTGTACGATGCCGCTACATGGTCGTGTATCGCGGCACTCAGCGAACAGTCGGCACTGAACGGAGGAGCGCCCGTGAAGATACCCGACTTCACACGGGGAAACTGGAAATAGAACCTATTAACGAAACACCGAATATAAGACATGAAAAAAATTCTACTCGCGGGCATGATTGCCCTATGTGGCCTCACGACACAGGCACAGGACAAGGCGGTGAAGGCCGAAATCTACGGCTTCGTACGCAACTATTTCACCTACGACTCGCGCAGCTGCGTGCAGTCTAACGAGGGTTTGTTCAACATGTTGCCCAATGACGTGAAATATGCGTCGAACGGTGACGACCTCAACGCCATCCCCTCGGTACGCTTCCTCTCGATGACCACCCGCTTGGGATTTAATGTGACAGGACCCGAAATCTGGGGCGCCAAGTCATCGGCCAAGATTGAGTCGGACTTCTGCGGAGCATCATCGAGCACCGCATTCAACTTGCGCATACGCCAGGCCTATACCAAACTGGCATGGGAGCATAGCGACCTGATTGTGGGTCAGACATGGCACCCCATGTCGGGCGACCTGATGCCCGAGGTGTTCAGCCTCGCCACAGGCGCACCGTTCAACCCCTTCAACCGCTCACCGCAGGTGCGCTATAACTACACCCCCATCAAGGGACTCACCTTCACCGCCTCAGCACTCTACCAGTACCAGTACGGCTCGGTAGGCCTCGACGGAAAGACATCGAACACCTATTCGCGCAACGCCCTCGTACCCGAGCTCTTCGTGGGCATGACAGCCAAGGGAAAGTACCTCTCCGGCGGATTCGGTCTGAATGGCTCGACCATAGCTCCGCGCGTGACAGCACTGTTAGACGAAGAAAAGCCCGAATCAATCATACGCGTCAATGAGCGACTCACCAGCTACTCGGCCATGGTATTCGGTTCGCTCAAGGTGAATTACCTGACCATACGCGCCAAGGCCATGTATGGACAAAACACCTCACACATGCAGCAGCCCACGGGATTTGGTGTCATAGGAATACGCAAGTCTAATCATGCCTACGTATACGACCCTATGCAGCTCGGATCAGCATGGCTCACCATGATGTATGGCAACAAACTACGCTATGGATTCTTTGCCGGTTGGATGAAAAACTTCGGCACAGCCAACCACCACTATGAGTTAACTCCTGTAGTGCGTAACAATACCGGCATGGATCAAGCCTACCGATTCTCACCCATCGTGACCTACAAGGTGCAGAACATGCAGATCGGTCTCGAGTATGAACACACCGCTACGGCCTATGGCGAATACAAGAAATCGACATTGGACTACAAGCTAACCGATGGCACAATAGTCAACACCCACTGGGTAGCCAACCATCGTGTCTGCGTAATGGTAAAATATGATTTTTAATAAATTGTGAATGCTATAATGAATTGATGGAAGGTAATAATTTTCAATTCTCAATTCTCAACTCTCAACTCATCGAATGTGTGCCCAACTTCAGTGAAGGGCGCAACATCGCCACCATCAACGCCATCGCCGACGCCATACGCTCGGTCGATGGCGTTCGCGTACTACACATAGACCGTGGCGAGGCAGCCAACCGCACGGTGATCACCTTCGTGGGGCGTTCACAGGCTGTCGTAGAGGCCGCCTTCCGCATGACGAAACGGGCAAGCGAGCTCATCGACATGCGATGCCATCAGGGCGAGCATCCTCGCATCGGAGCCACCGATGTGCTCCCCCTCATCCCTCTGAAAAATATCACCTTGGCTCAGTGTGCCGAACTGGCACGCGCACTGGCCCAACGTATATACAAGGAGCTGGGCATCCCCACCTACTGCTACGAAGCCTCGGCGCTGCGCCCCGAGCATACCAACCTTGCCGACTGCCGCCATGGCGAATACGAGGGGCTGGAGGAGAAGATGCGCGATGCCGTCATGCGCCCCGACTTTGGAGGTGAAGAATACACTGCACAAGCTGCACGCTCGGGAGCCTCGGTCGTGGGAGCACGCCCCTTCCTGATAGCCGTAAACTTCAACCTCAACACCACTTCACGCGAAGTGGCAGCAGCCATCGCAGCCCGCGTGAGAGCCAGTGGCGAGGTGTGCCGCAATGCCCAAGGCGAGATTCTGCGCGACCACGAGGGCAAGCCATTGCGCCGCCCCGGGCTGCTGCGCGGATGCAAAGCCATAGGCTGGTACATCGAGGAGTATGGCTGCGCTCAGGTGTCGATGAACATCAACGACATGGAGCTATGCCCCATACACATAGCCTACGAGACGGTATGTGCCGTAGCCCGCGACCTTGGTGCTGAAGTCACCGGCACCGAGCTCATCGGACTCATCCCCGAAGAATGCATGCTGCGTGCCGGACACTACTTTGCCACGAAGCAGGGGATTGACACACAGGAGCCTACAAAGCTCATTGCCCTCGCTGTTGATGCCATGCACATGGATGACCTCGGCCCCTTCGACACCGACCAAAAGGTGTTGCGCATCGCCGAATTATAAAGCGCCACCTAAGGCTCGCCAGCAAATTCAGTTATGTCAAATTACACGTTATGCCAGATTCGCGAATCTGGCATAACTGTGCGCATTCATCCTTTGCAACACTCATACAAATAAGGAATGGAGGGAGCGGCAAACGGGGCTCGAACCCGCGACCCTCAGCTTGGGAAGCTGATGCTCTACCAACTGAGCTACTGCCGCAAAAGAAAGATGGTGCGAAGATAGCGCCTTTTTGAATATTATGCAAAAAAGTGACGACATTTTTTCGTTTTGCACAACGTTTGCGCCTTTGTCTAAATATTAGTGTCCCAAAAAGTCGTGTAATCGGATTTTTTGCATTAACTTTGTAACGTGATAAACTATTGAATAAAACATAAATCATAAATCATAAAATCACATGATTCTTTTCTTCAAATCACAGGCCGGAAGCGTTATTGCTGCTGAGACCATGCAGCAGGCCGGCGAGGAAACTATCAAGAAACTTAGTTGGCTATTTGGCAATGCCGAGCTCGTAGAGGGCGAAGCGATGGAGGGATTCTTCATCGGTCCGCGCCGCGAGATGATCACTCCCTGGAGCACCAATGCCGTAGAAATCACTCAGAACATGGGTATTGAGGGCATCGCTCGTATTGAGGAGTACTATCCCGTAGCAAGCGAGGATGCCGAGTACGACCCCATGCTACAACGCATGTACAAGGGTTTGGACCAAAAGTTGTTCTTCGTGAACATCGAGCCCCAGCCTATCGTATACATCGACAACCTTGCCGAGTATAACGAGAAAGAGGGTCTGGCACTCTCTGCCGAAGAGATGGCCTACCTCGAGAAGGTGGAGAAGGACCTTGGCCGTCGCTTGACCGACTCTGAGGTGTTTGGCTTCGCACAGATCAACTCTGAGCACTGCCGTCACAAAATCTTTGGTGGAACTTTCGTTATCGATGGCGAAGAGCGCCCCTCTTCACTATTCCAGATGATCAAGAAGACCACCAACGAGAACCGCAACAAGATTCTCTCTGCCTACAAGGACAATGTAGCCTTCTCTGAGGGTCCTATAGCCGAGCAATTTGCTCCTGCTAACCACGCTACTTCTGACTATTTTGTCATCAAGGATATCAAAACCGTGCTCTCGCTCAAGGCTGAGACACACAACTTCCCCACTACCGTGGAGCCCTTCAACGGTGCTTCAACCGGTACCGGTGGTGAGATTCGCGACCGTATGGGTGGCGGTAAGGGTTCATGGCCCATTGCAGGTACTGCGGTGTACATCACCTCATACCCCCGCAGCACGGAGAGCCACACTTGGGAGCAGAAGTATCCCGAGCGTCCTTGGCTCTATCAGACTCCCGAGCAGATCCTGATCAAGGCATCAAACGGTGC
>JAZRMG010000007.1:0-7579 GCA_045647345.1 Bacteroidaceae bacterium
GATGACCTTGGAAACACTGAGCCGTGCACGGGCATCCATCGTAGCGTCAAAGCAGTAGGGCCACAACAGACATAAGGCGAACATTTTGCACCAAGTCCCAACGACACACAAGAGGCTTCCTTTCGGGGAAGCCTCTTGTCATACATAAATTAATAAGAACTGCAAATGCTATGTACTATCTCAGCACGTCCTGTCTGCTATGGCACCAATACCTATTGAATTTATCTGATGCCCACAAACACTTAGATTCTTCTTTTCTTTAGTATCCTTTTATTATTATAAACTCGGTTGACAATTCACGCATTCTCTTTCATCTTGAAAGGAATCATTCCTGACGGGCACATATAATCAATCTTATCGAAATCATACATCTCCTCGTTTACAGGATAACAATTTAAGGCCCAGTTGATAAAACTAACAATCTTTTTCATACCTTTTCAAATTTGTGCTCCCTGCCATTCAGAGAGCGGGTTTTACATTTAGCTTCTATACTTCGCAGCAGTCAGTGCTGTGCTGTACATCGGCATTTGTCAAGTTCTTACTAATACTGTCTTTTGTCTCTTTCTGTCCTTGTTTTCGCTGCAAAGGCATAGCCATTTCTTGAATCAGCTGTCATAATGAAAGCAAAAACTCCCGATTTATGTCTTTTATTTGATGTATGTCAAATAATGGGTATAAGACCGTAAAATAAACTGACAAAGACAAAAAACAGACGTTATTTGCTATGCCAATGTTGCAATTGGAAGTTTGATACACGGTCGTCGGGGTTATCCTATCATCAATGGAGGTACGGAGTAGATAATGAATTGCTCATTACCATCAATCATAATGACATTATTAGTCTGCGGAATTGGTTCTTCCACTTCAAGAAATTAGGCTGGTTAGGCAGCTGAAATGTTAAAAATGCTCCTTTACGTCAACTTTTTCTGCTCTTCATGGTTGACAAATTATTTTTATTTAGTAATTTTGTAAACCGAAAGACAAAAATCACTTTACGTTATGATGAACTCAATATTCTCAGTTAGATTAAAGCAAGCTCGCATTATGCGTGGTTTGTCGATGGATGCACTTTGTGATAAAGTTGGCAATGCCATAACTAAGCAGTCTATATCCAAATATGAGACTGGCAAGATGCTTCCTGACAGCAAGATATTGATTCTGTTGTCAAAAGCACTGGAGGTTAGCATTGATTATTTCTTCCGTCAACCAAGTGTGTCAATTGAGAATGTGGAGTTTCGCAAGAAATCCAAACTTGGAGTCAAACAGATAGACTCCATCAAAGAAGTCGTGAAGGATCAGTTGGAACGCTACTTTGAGATAGAGAACCTCAATGCTATAGAGTCAAGTTATAGGGTACAATCCGGAAATGTACTTGTACAAGATGAGGATGATATCTACCCGATAGTGAAACGCGTAAAAGCAGCGTGGCAATTAGGTGAGGATGGCATAAATAATCTTATTGAGGTTCTGGAAGACAACAATATCAAAGTTGTTGAGATTGATGCTCCTAATTCTTTTGATGGCCTCAGCGGCTTTGTCAATGGCGACACTCCCGTAATAGTACTCAACAAGAATTTCAAGAGTGAGCGTAAACGATTTACCGCACTTCACGAGTTAGGCCATTTGATGTTAACTTTTGACAGCAGTATCTCTGATAAGGAGATTGAAAGCCTCTGCAATCTCTTTGCAAGTGAAATGCTTATATCCAAGGAGGTATTCATTCAACGTATAGGTGCAGCCCGAGGCGACATCTCATTGGAGGAATTGAAGGGTCTTCAGATTCAATTCGGTATCTCAATAGATGCTCTTATGTATAAGGCCAAGAGCCTGAATATCATTTCTGAAAATCGTTTCAACACTTTCCATAAGAAAAAGAATGCAGTACACCAATTCAAGGAATCGGTGGAAAAAAACCGTTCTAAGGAGGAATGTTCGAATCGTTTTGTTCGCCTCGTATACCGGGCATTGGCCAGCGAAATCATTTCATTCTCCAAGGCGAGTGCCCTATTAGGCATTTCTATTGATTCTATCAGGAACCAACTAAATCTTGTATAGAATGGATATCGTCGTTAACGATACAAATATATTCATCGACCTATACTCTGTAGGACTGATCGATGCTTTCTTCAATCTGCCTTTTGAAGTTCATACCGTTGATTTCGTGGTTAATGAGATTGAAGATGAGCAACAGTCTTTACTGGTAAACCAACTCATTGATAATGGCAGGTTGACGGTACATTCTTTTGCCGCAGAAGAGTTGCTTGAGGTATTGGAGCTTCAAGCAAATGCAGGAGGCAACGTCTCGGTAACTGATTGTGCAGTGTGGCAATATGCCAAGCAACGGGATTATGTATTGTTGACTGGCGACAGACAATTGAGAAATAAAGCCATTGAATCCAACGTTACAGTAAAGGGCATATTATATGTATTTGATCAATTAGTGGAGTGCAGCATTCTGCCTCCAAAAGATGCTGCAACGAAATTGAAGGAGTTAATGGCAATAAATGCGAGACTCCCTAAAGGATTAATCCAAGAACGAATAGTGAAGTGGGAGAGTTTATAAAGAAACATAAGTTTATATTCTAAAATCCGAGTTCCTACACTCATAAGTCATCGGTAGATTGGGGAGGGCCCCAATCTACCGATTGCTCTACATCAGCACCAGCGACTCCACGAAGATGACTGCGATGCCGGCTGCGTAGCCGAGGAAGGCTATCAGGGAGATGTTTTTCAGGTACCAGGTGAAGTCTATCTTCTCCAGGCCCATGGCTACCACGCCAGCTGCCGAACCGATGATGAGGATGCTGCCACCCACACCGGCACAGTAGGAGAGGAGCAGCCAGAAGAGGCCGTCGGGGGCAGGTATGCGCCTATGAGCATGATGGCGAGGGCCGTATCATTCATTTTTGGCATCTTCTTCTGCGGGAGGAGGCCAGTATGATGGCTAAGGTCGTAAACTCTGCTGCTGGCATGGCAAGCCATATGCCCTCTGTGCCGAGTAGTCTGGGCAGGAGGATGAAGCAGGGGACGAGCAGGGCAAGGCCGCGCAGGAAGACGAAGGTCGTGGCACGCCTTATCTGCTCCACACTCTGATAGTAGCCGACGATGGCTACATTGAGGATGAAGAAGACGATACCCGTAGCGAAATAGGGGAAGCCCGCGATGGCTATCTGACCCGCCTCGCTCGATGCATCAACAAACAGGGCCACGAGCACGTCGGGGATGAGTATGAAGAGTAGCGCCACGACAGCACCGATGGCGACGGAGGTGGAGAGGAGCAGCGTGCGGGCCTTCCTGACCTCTGCCCAGCGGGCAATGCCGTAGTTGTAACTGATGATCGGCTGGGCCGACTGGGCGATGGCGTTGCCCACCATGAAGAAGAAGGGTGCATAGTAGCACGCTATGCCGAAAGCGCCTACGCCCACATCGCCCAGGTAGTGCATGAAGACAAGATTGCCTACGAGTATCAACACGGCGAGAGTGAGTTCGCCAAAGAGCGACGATGAACCGATCTTGCACTGGTAGCCGATATTGCGCAGAGCCAGCATCATGCTCTTGCGGCTCATCTTCAAGGACACAAGCCGCAAGGTGTCGGCTCGGAAGAGCAGGTAGACCAACGCCATGATGCCGCCCACGATGATGCTCAATGAGGTGGCGATGGCGGCACCCTTGACCCCCATTCCGAGCGGGAAGATGAAGAGCCAGTCGAGCACGACATTGAGTACTGAAGGCACGATATTGCACCACATGGCATAGCGTGGCGAACCGTCGAGACGGATGATGAACAGCCCTATCATGCTCCACATATCGAACAGATAGCACGGCATGATGCAGCGCAGATAGTCCACCACCTGCGGCATCAGTGTGTCTGAGGCGCCGAGCGCCTTTGCTACCGGCACGGGAAATGCGAAGGCCAGTGCCGAGATGATGCCCACAAACAGCGATGTGAGGATGATGGCTTGCGAGACATTGAGTTGTGCCACTCGGGTATTCTGTCGCGAGAGGTGGATGGATGTCACCACCGAGCAGCCTGCACCTATCATCAGCCCTATGCCCGACATGAGCTGATAGATGGGCACGACGATATTCACCGCTGCCACGCCATCGGCACCCACGCCGTGACCCACGAAGATGCCGTCGATAGCCGTCACGGCCGAGATGGATATCGTGCCCAGCAAGGTGGGGATGAGCAGTTTCCTAAACAATGCCGATACCCTGTCGCGCTCAAAATCTATTGCATCTCTCTTCATACGACACTCTTTTGATAGATGTCATGGGTGTATGGGTTTGTTTCTGTACTGCAAAGATACGAACAAACGGGCGAGAAATGAAACATTCCTATCTCAAAAAAAACGAGAAATCGTGGCCATCAAATCTTAAATTGTTGAGCGACTGTTACGTGAGTACCTACTACAGCATCCCCTCGCGATACATGCAGCGAAACTCCGTTGGCGTGTGGCCCGTGTGGCGGCGGAAGAAGCTGCACATGAAGGAGAGCGTGGGGAAGTTGTACTCATAGCAGAGCTCCTTCATCGTCTTCTCGGTGTTCTTGAGCGATGACTTGAGCTGCAAGAGCAGGATGTCGTCAATCATCTCCTTGGGGCCTCGCCCATCGTACATGCGGCAGATGCGTCCCAAGTACTGGGGGCTGATGTGGAGCATGTCGGCATAGGCTTTCACCGAGTGGATGGTCTTGCTGTGCTGACTGAGCAGTTGCATGAAGTGCTTGAAGGCGCTCAGCGATGTGGTGCCTATCTCGCCTCTCTCGCCCTGTGTGCGGTGGTGGGCACTCTTGTCGCGCATGCCCAGCATCAGGCAACGGAATACGCATACGCCCTGCTCGTACTTGCTCACCGTGTGCTCATCACTGAGCAGCATGTCGAGGAAGTTGTAGATAGAGTGGAACGATGACACGATGCTGTCGCGCTCCTGGAAGATGAACTGCTGCACGGAATCTTCGCCCTTGACATAGGGGAGTATCTGTGCCGCTGCTTCGCGCAACAACTCCATGCGGGTGACGCAGATGAGCTTGGCCTCCCAGTCGGGCGAGGCATCGGTGACCTGCATCATACTGTTGGGTGGGATGATGAGGATGCTGTTGGGAGCGAGGTCATAGCTATTGACATTCATCGTCACACGTGCCGTGCCCCTCGTGCATAGGGCAATGCCCAGGAAGCGGGTCTCCTCCATGGCGCTGGTGATGTTGTCGCGTGTCAACTGCAGCAGCGCATATCCGCAGTCTGTCTTGTGGTCTGTGTTCATTCCTTCATGTAGGCTTCATTGATTATCGGTGGTAAAGGTACTGACAATAAGTGTTAAATCAAATCAAAGTTTCAAAATCGAACATTTACGTACAATTTTAGACAACCATTCGTAAGTATTTTTGTAGTATCTTTGCACAATAATAGGTAAAAAAGGTAAAAAGATTGTTACTATCGTAGAGAATAAGTAAAGATTGAAATGAAAGTATTGGTTGTTTGTAACAACGCATATATGCGTGGTAACGGGGTTTGCACTGCCGTGGTGTCATTGGTGAAGCGATTGAGAGAGAAGGGCATCGAGGTACGAGTGATGGCATGCGAGAACCCCGACCCCAAGGGCGAGCAGCCCGAGTATCGGCTCAGGCACTTCAAGTTTCCCTTCTTCGAGCCCATCATCCAGTCCAACGGCTTCAGATATGCCACATACAGCAAGCGGGTGGCTACCGAGGCTATCCTTTGGGCCGATGTGGTGCACCTCTGCGAGGGATTCCCCCTGGAGGGCAAGGTGGCTCGCCTGGCTCATAAACTGGGCAAGCCTTGTGTAGGTACCTATCACCTGTTCACCGAAAATATCATGGCCAACCTGGGTATGCGCAAGGCGCGCCTGCTCAACTCGCTGGTGACGCTGTGGTGGCGCAAGGCGGTGTATGACCGCTGCACCCACGTGCACTGCCCCACGGAGACCGTGAGCCGGTACCTCATGGAGAGAGGGTTCAAGTCGGAGATGCGCGTCATCACCAACGGCATGGAGATCCCTGCACAGCAGGTGATAGCCAATATGCCCCAGGAGGAGCCTATCGTAGTGCTCTGCATCGGGCGTCTGGCCAAGGAGAAGTCTCAAGAGACCCTGCTGGAGGCGATGAAGTACTCCCGACATGCCCATCGCATACAACTGCACTTCGCAGGCAAGGGTCCCTACCTGAAGAGGTACACCAAGATAGCCGACAAGCTGGTGAAGGCGGGCACCCTGCGCCACACGCCCTGCTTCGGGTTCTACAATGCCGAGGAGCTGAAGGTACTGACACGCAAGGCCTACCTCTACATACACTGTGCGTGGGTCGAGGTGGAGGGTCTCTCGTGTGCCGAGGCCATCAGGGAGGGTGTGGTGCCCGTGATTGCCGAGGGCAAGCTCACCGCCACACCGCAGTTTGCCCTCGATGAACGCAGCCTCTTCCCCGAGTCAGACGCACGTGCTCTTGCCGAGCGCATCGACTGGTGGATAGAGCATCCCGAGGAGCGCATCGAGATGGGCAAGCGCTATGCCGAGTCTATCCACAAGTACAATGCCGAGGACTCTACCCGCCAGATTATCCAAATGTATAAAGACAGTATCGCACGATGAAACGCCTACACCTGCTCTGCATCGCCGCAGCCTCGCTACTGCTGAGTGCCTGCTCCGTGTCGCGCCATGCGGCCGTGGTCGAATATCCCAAGATAGACCCCGAACACAATCACCAAGGCATCCTGGAGGAGTGCATCTACGACTGCTCCGTCAAGGGTCCGCGCGAGCGCCGCATGCTCGTGTACCTACCGGCAGAGTACTACGACACCACGGCCCGCTACCCCGTCTTCTACCTCCTCCATGGTGCCCGTGGCAACGAGACCTCGTGGATAGAGAAGGGCAACCTGCTGCACAACATCGACAGCCTCACCATGCACGGACTGATGGAGCCGAGCATCGTGGTGCTTCCCAACACCAACCAGCACCGCAGCGACCGCGACTATGGCAAGTCGCGCATCAAGGGCGCCATAGAGTCATTCTTCGAGAACGACGGCATGGTGGAGTATGCCTTCGTGAACGATGTGGTGGCCCACGTCGATAGCGTCTACCGCACCATCCCTGAGAAGTCGGCCCGTGCCATCGGTGGCCTCTCGATAGGTGCCCTGCAGTCCATCCACATCACGGCCAACCACCCCGACATGTTCGACTACGTGGGTGTCTTCTCCTCCATGGTGCACCCCGTGCCCCATCCCAGCGCCCATGCCACCTTCTACCGCGGACTGAAGCGCAAGCACAAGGCACAGTTTGCCGATGCTCCCGAGCTCTATTGGGTGATGATAGGCAAGACCGACTTCTTCTACCCCCGCATGATAGCCTACCACCGCTACCTCACCCGCAACGATTACCCCCACGAGTACCTCACCACACCAGGTGGTCATCAGTGGTACAACTGGGAGGAGTACTGCAACCTGTTCATGCAGCGGCTGTGGAAATAGATTTTAGGCTATAAGATAAATAACGTGAGTTCGATATAAAAAATCATTTAATAAAAACATCCAACTAACTGTCCCTCTGTTTATAGAGGGACGAGCGAAAT
>JAZRMG010000008.1:0-4121 GCA_045647345.1 Bacteroidaceae bacterium
TATAGGCCAATCATACAGCCTTACAGGTTTGTCAAGATTTTTTACAGGCTTGACAAAAAAATATCACTATAGCGACAAAAAAATATCACAGGCTCGACAAAATTTTGTCAAGCCTACGATAAACCAATTTGGGTGAAGAGAAACTACAGAAAGTCTTAGATGTCCGATTCTTCGCATACAAAAGCTACACGTCCGATAATGCAATTTTCGCCCATTCCATCGTACTTTTTCCCTTGCAATGCGTTTTGCAATACTTTTGCAACACGCCAAATCTCTGTTTCTGCTAATAAATGTCTATATTTGTACCAGCAATAACAACAAACGCATAATTATACTATGAAGAAAAGAATCTTTGGTTTACTGATGTCCACATGTATGTTTCAGTGTGTAATGGCACAGCCCAACTCGTCAGAGCAAAGGCCCAGCCTCGTTACCGAAGGTAAGCAATGGGCAGTATACCATAGCAATCCATTCTGTTCTGTGCATCGCCCGGGTACAGTCACTTACCAACTGAAAGGAGATACCGTAATAAGCGGCAAAGCCTATAAGAAGGAATGGCAAAGCCTTAAGGAAGACCTTTCGGATATGCACCCGACAAAATGCTACATGCGCGAAGAGGATGGTAGGGTATACCGGTTGGATGGCCAAGGCGAAGAACTGTGGTTTGACTATAATGCCCAATTGGGCGATACGCTTGCCCTTGGCCGAGCCTATGGTCGTGTAATCTCTATTTATGATGCCCTCTTGGCAGAAACAGATAGTTGCCAAACATATAAGTGCTTTGAACTTCAACTAGGCTATGTGGCCGACACGACAGGCTTAGTGAAGTTTGAAGACCGCTCTGTTAAGGTATGCGAGGTGCTTGGAGTTGTCAATTCATATGAAGGTAGCTATGGACTATGCGAGCACGTGTTTGATGCCTACCAATGTCAGTATACTCTTCTGTGCATGCATGACAACAATGAGCTGTTGTACCAAACGCATGACGGCTGTTATAAGGAATATTCTTATGAGAAGCCTCGCCCCACCACCAAACACGGCTACGGCATCTACTATGACGATAGCTACCTCTATCGCTACATCATCAATGAAGGTGAAGCGGTAACAGACTCTACCGACTTTGCCCGATGGAACGACAAGACGGTCATCTACTTCGATGTAGACACCGTGGGCACCAACGCTTTTAGCAATGCCATTTTCCGCCAGGGCCAGATACTCTACTTCACCGAGCGGCTCAACTGCATCATGCCCGATGCCTTTACCGACATCATGATGCTTGACGATGAGCAAGCAGAAGAGAATCCCTTCGGAGATCTGTGCATCGTATTCAACGGCAGTGCGCCATCAATAGACAAGAGCAGCATATCCAACTATGCCGATACCACCTACCACATCACCTACGTAGTACCCGACCTCGCGACTTATATTGAAAACGACATCCAATGGACCTACTCTCAGCTGGTAACCATAGATGACTTTGTACGTGGATACGTATCGCCCGAGAACGAGGTGACCGTAAACGACTCTACAGAGACGGATGTGAATCTGCAACCCGGCACCAATCAGGACGGCAATATAGATCTCGTCGTCCACGCACGTCCACGAAAGGACATCCCCGTACGCATTGGCGAGGGTGAGAACAAGGACATCTACAGTCGTGCCCCGGCCTGGATGCGCTACACCATGGAACTGAGGATTACTGACACCGAGGGCACGGAGCTCTACACAGGCGAGATGCAGTGCAGCGCCTACGGAGAATGCCAATTCAAAGTCTCCTTTGCCTGCCCAGCAGACAACATCATACACATCTACTCACGCAGCATCGACATGTTTGGCCGCGCCACGGAGTGGAGTAAAGAAAGAATCAATCTGAAAGAATACGAATATGAAGGAGACTATGTGACAGATGCGAATGTCGACCTAAATAACACTGCTGATGCCGATGGACTAACAGCTACTATAGGCAAAGACTCTATACACATCACAGGTTACTATAGTTCAAACTGTGGTGGTGGCCTGTATTGTGCAGCCATCGCCAGAGGAAATAACATCGAACTCATATTTCACGATGGAGCGACCGCAAATTGTATTGATTTCCATCACGTAGACTTCATGATACCACGTTTTTCCGATGAGATAAAAAGAATTGATGTAATCGAGCCGTACCCATTAGAGGTCACAATTAATAATGTTAGCTCGGTAACCGACATCGATAATCCTGCAACCGACACCCCCTACTACGACCTGCAAGGCCGCCCCGTAGCAAACCCCGCTCGGGGTATATATATAAAGGATGGGCGCAAGGTAGTGTTGTAGCCTTAGCATCGTACAGGAAATAAGACATCGCACCAGCCTCTCACGGGAGGGGCGGGTGCGATGTCCTTTATATTGCTCAGCGTGCACAGGGACTATGCCACTAGGCGCGTGATCCAGATCCACAGCGGGGCGGTGAGCACGAACATGAAGATACTGAAGGCTAGTGTGGAAGTACCCGTGCGCACATACTGCTGATAGCGGCTGCCAATGATGATACCCGAGAAGGCGGGAGGCAGGGCACCGGCAAGCACCATCATCTGTAGCTTGGTGGGATCCATCTTGAAGATGAGGCCGATGATGAGCAGCACGGCAGGCATCAGCAGGAGCTTGAAGCAAGTGTTGTAAATAACCTCCTTGTCGAGCTGGAACTTCATCCCCGAGAGGGTGAGGCCTGCGGCAAATACGGCAACACCGGAGTTGGCCTTGGCGATGAGCTCGAAGTTAGGCTCAAGAATCGGGGCAAACTTGATTCCACACAGTACCAATATTACAGCCAGGATAGGTGCCCAGCACACAGGAGCCTTCAGCGCATCGAGCACGGGATTGCCCTTCTTGGCTACAGCTCCATTGGCCGTGGTCGTAGCCGTGGCAGCCTGTCCGGCATTGAGCAGCGCCATACCGATGGGGATGCTCACGGCATTGACCACGATGGAGACGATAGCGATGACGAGTCCCGTAGAGGCGGTATCGCCATAGATGGGTGATAGCACGGCAAAGCCGAGGAAACCGATGGTGGGCGAACCGGTGATGAGAGCGCTCACGGCTGCCTCGCTACGGGTGTGCTTAAAGAGCTTGTACGTAGAGAGGTACGACAACAGGAAGAGGCCCACGAGGATGATGAGGCTGATGATGAGCAGCTTGCCATCGTCGAACAGCATCGTGCGGTTGGCCTTGACAATGGATACGAACAACGCTGCTGGCAGAGCATAGGTGAGTACCAGCTTATTGAAGATTTGCGCATTGGCAGCGGAGAACACGCCACGCTTACCAGCCGCATATCCCAACGCCATGATGACGAAGATGGGAAGGATGTCTTTGATGAGAATGTCGAACATAATGAACATGAGGCCTCCCCTAACCCCTCCAAGGAGGGGGACTCCTGTCCTATGGGGAGGATTAGTTAGAGGCAATTAAAGAGTTAAACAGATAATATAGATTTGATCGCGATGCCTGCATCACCCCTCCTTGGAGGGGCCGGGGGAGGCCACACTTTTTGGATTCAAGTTCCCGATATGCCCGCTCTCGGTACCGACGGCAGGGTCAATGACGCAGTTGATGAGCGAGGGTTTGCGCGAGGCGAGCGCATCGGTGAGGGCTGTGCGCAATTCGTCTGGCGTGGTGACGTGGTAGGCCATACCACCGAAAGCCTCTATCATCTTATCGTAGCGTGCATCGGGAGTGAGCGAGGTGGGCGATGGGTCGGCACCGCCACCGAGGTTGGGGTCGTTGCCGCGGTAGATGCCACCGTTGTTCATCACTACGATGGTGACGGGCAGATGGTATCGACAGATGGTCTCCACCTCCATGCCACTAAAGCCGAAGGCGCTGTCGCCCTCAATGGCGATGACCTGCTTGCCACTCGTGACGGCAGCACCGATAGCATAGCCCATGCCGATACCCATCACGCCCCATGTACCCGTGTCGAGACGCAAGCGCGGACGGTACATATTGACTACGTTACGCGTGTCGTCGAGCGTGTTGGCCCCTTCGTTCACGAGGTAGGTGTCCTTGTAGCCCTGCATCACGTCGCTCACGGCCTTGAGCGCATTGAAGTAGTTCATAGGCGAGGTGGGCGTGGTAAGTTT
>JAZRMG010000009.1:0-3345 GCA_045647345.1 Bacteroidaceae bacterium
AGTTTACATTTCGCTCGTTTGCACGAACCTTCACAATTGACAATTCATAAATCATAAATCATAATTCATAAATCTCATCATGGCAAGATTCAAGATAAAAGATTATCCCTTCGGGGATTTGGCTCAGATGTACTACCCCGATCATGGCTACGACTCGGCCCTGCGCCTCTTCCGTCGCGAGATGCACGACACGCGCGGCATGTGGCAGGCCATGCAGGACGTAGGCTACAAGGAGAATACCAAGGTGCTCACGCGGGCACAAGTGAAGGTCATCGTCAAGTTCCTGGGCGAACCGTAACAGTTATATCCTGGATAGAAATCCATGACCTGCCGAAGCAACGGAGAGAGGCTAAGCATTTAGTGTATAAATGTTTAGCTTCTCTTTTTATAACCTTAAATATTATTCTTGTAATAGTGATTGATTATCTCAGTCTTTTTATGTAAATTTGCGCGTTAATACCAAAGTGGAACTAACAATATAAACCATTTAATACACTATTCGTATGTCAAAGAAAGCATTATTGATGATTCTCGATGGTTGGGGTTTCGGCAACCAAGGTAAGGGTGACGTTATCTTCAACACTCCTACTCCCTACTGGGACTATCTGATGAGCACCTATCCTCACTCGCAGCTGCAGGCCAGCGGTGAGAATGTGGGTTTGCCCGACGGACAGATGGGTAACTCCGAGGTGGGTCACCTTAATATCGGTGCTGGTCGCGTTGTTTACCAGGACCTCGTGAAGATTAACCGCGCTTGTGCTGATAACAGCATCATGCAGAACAAGGAGATTGTAGCTGCCTATAGCTATGCCAAGGAGAATGGCAAGAACCTCCACCTCATGGGCCTCACCTCGGACGGTGGTGTGCATAGCTCACTCGACCACCTCTTCAAACTCATCGACATCGCTGGTGAGTATGGTATTGAGAACACCTACGTACACTGCTTTATGGATGGTCGCGACACCGACCCCAAGAGCGGCGCAGGCTTCATCGGTCAGCTCGTAGAGCACAATGCTAAGATTGCCTCTATCATTGGTCGCTACTATGCTATGGACCGCGACAAGCGTTGGGAGCGCGTGAAGGTGGCTTATGACCTTCTCGTCAATGGCGAGGGCAAGAAGGCTACCGATATGGTGAAGGCTGTAGAGGAGTCATACGCTGAGGGCGTGACCGACGAGTTCATCCTCCCCATCGTGAACGAGGCTTACGACGGCACCATCAAGGAGGGCGACGTAGTGATCTTCTTCAACTACCGAAACGACCGTGCTAAGGAGCTCACCGTAGTGCTCACCCAGCAGGATATGCCCGAGGCTGGCATGAAGACCATCCCCGGCTTGCAGTACTACTGCATGACTCCGTACGATGCATCTTTCAAGGGTGTACACATCCTCTTCGACAAGGAGAACGTGGAGAACACCCTCGGCGAATATGTAGCTTCAAAGGGTCTCAAGCAGCTCCACATTGCTGAGACTGAGAAATATGCCCACGTGACCTTCTTCCTCAATGGTGGTCGCGAGACTCCCTACGAAGGAGAAGACCGCATCCTCGTGCCCTCACCCAAGGTAGCTACCTATGACCTGCAGCCCGAGATGAGTGCCTACGAGGTACGCACCAAGCTCGTTGAAGCTATCCGCGAAGACAAGTACGACCTCATCGTGGTGAACTTCGCCAATGGTGACATGGTGGGCCACACTGGCGTATACAGCGCTATCGAGTCAGCCGTTAAGGCCGTTGATGAGTGCGTGAAGGATGTCATCGAGGCTGCTAAGGAGACTGGCTATGAGGCTATCATCATCGCTGACCACGGTAATGCCGACAATGCAGTGAATGCCGATGGCTCGCCCAATACCGCTCACTCACTCAACCCCGTACCCTTCGTATACGTGACTGAGAACAAGGACGTACAGCCCGCCGACGGTATCCTTGCCGACGTGGCTCCCTCAGTACTGAAGATTATGGGTCTTCCCGTGCCGGCTGAGATGACAGGTAAGCAACTTATTTAATAAAAAGGAGACCCTCCCTAGCCCTCCCTTTAGGGAGGGGACTCCTATATCAATCAAAGGAACATTTAATTATTTCATAGGACCTGGGCCCCCTCCCTAGAGGGAGGGATGGGGTGGGTCTCTTAATCTATGGTAGAAGTCAACGGCGTAGTCGTATCATTCGACGTGTTCAAAGAGAAATTCTTGTGCGACCTTGAGGGTTGCAATGGTGCTTGCTGTATCGAAGGTGATGCTGGTGCGCCCATCACACCCGATGAGGTGAAAGAGGTGGAGGCTCTGTTGCCCGAGATATGGGACGAATTGTTGCCTGAGGCACGCGAAGTCATAGAGCGTCAAGGTATCTCGTACCACGATCCTAGTGGTGAACTTGTTACCTCTATTGTGAATGGCAAGGATTGTGTGTTTACCTGCTACGACGAACGTGGTTGCTGCTATTGCGCCATCGAACGTGCCTATCGCCAGGGACGCGTGCCCTTCTACAAGCCCGTGTCGTGTCACCTTTACCCTATTCGCGTGGGTGAGTATGGCCCTTATCGCGCGCTCAATTACGATCGCTGGGATGTGTGCAAGATGGCTGTTCTCAAAGGACAAAAGGAGAATCTTCCCATCTATAAGTTCTTGAAGGAGCCTCTCATCCGTCGTTTCGGAGAGGATTGGTATGCCGAGTTGGAACTTGTAGCAGAAGAACTGACTAACCAGGGGATTATTTAATCAATGATTGGGTATTGTCTTGTTTCTCTTGCTCGTTGTTTACGCTATCTTTGTAACGCGTTAGGGTATTGAGAATAGGAAATATATAATAAAAAAAGAGACGCATGCGTCTCTTTTTTTTATACATTCAACTCTCAACACTGAGCACTACACGCTTCATTTACATACACTACAATCGCCACACTTGCCCAGTTCGCCGCGGAAACGCTTCTCCACCAGGTGGTGCAGGCGGTCGCGCAAGGCTTCGAGGCGAATACCATCGATGACCTCACCCACGAAAGCGCGCATGAGGAGCTGGCGGGCTTCGCCGAGGCTAATGCCGCGCTGCTGCATATAGAAGAGAGCATCCTCATTGAGCTGGCCTACGGTGGCTCCGTGGCTACACTTTACGTCGTCGGCATAAATCTCGAGCTGAGGTTGGGTATACATACGCGCCTGACGTGTGAGACACAGGTTGCGGTTGGTCTGCTGTGAGTCGGTATGCTGGGCACCTTCGCGCACAAGCACCTTGCCGGCAAAGGCACCGGTGGCCTCATCGTCGAGCACATACTTGTAGAGTTCGTGGCTGGTGCAGTCGCTCACGGCGTGGTCGATAGCGGTGTGATTATCCACGTGCTGATGCCCATCGGCA
>JAZRMG010000010.1:0-5618 GCA_045647345.1 Bacteroidaceae bacterium
GCGGCATCCGTCAAACTCTCGGGATAGCCCGTCATAGCCGTGCAGAACACCACTTCGCCCACTGCAGGCTTCTCGCAGCCAAATGCAGTACCTTCGAAGCGCATTCCATTGTCCAATACTAACGTCGCTTTCATGTTATACCTTTTATATTATATATGTAAATATTTTCTTTGTAGTTAATGTAGTTAAAGGGAGATATCGCTTTCGCTGTTGGGGAGATAAAGGCCAATTGCTCGTTCGTGTGTGAAAACTATCGGCATTTAACTCCATTTATCTTCATCTAACTCCTTATCTCCATAATCTCACTTTTCAAGGTGAATTATAAAAAAATATCCCTTACAGCGACAACGACGCTTGCAAAGGGACAACACTCAATAGTAAAAAAAGCAAAGAACTCAAAGTTACCGACTGTCTTTCGTCGATAGCATCACCCGCCAAAGGATACTTCTTCGTGGCCTCCGCAGGAGCCCATTTCGACAGCCAATGTTCGAATAGATACAACTTCATAAACTCTACTTTTCTTAGTTCGTGCAAAGTTATGAATAATTTTCCATTTTACCACATCTTTCGGCCTTTTTATTTTCCATAAACATATAGCAACTCTTCAAAACATTTCAGATCATCGTACTACACATAACAAAAGAGTGATGGCCCCAAAATGAAACCATCACCCACCTTTTCATATCCGTTATTTTACTTCATGCAAACGAAAACCTCGATTGCCTGATACTCTGCCATACCAAGCTTATCGTATTGGCGGGCTGTATTCTGAGTGCGATCCTCAGCACGCTGCCAAAATTCTCGATGGTCCTCACCCGGGAAAGGCACGATATCCTTCTGCGAGAGATGGCGGAAGATAGCATGACGTTTCTTGATCAACTCGTCAGGACTGAGGGGAACGGCCATGTCCACCATACCAAGATCCCACTCCTGCCATGCGCCACGGTAGAGCCAAATATGACAGTCCTTAGCCCAATCGTCATTCTCTACCACTTCCCAAGCGCCGAGTACAGCCTCAATACATACACGGTGAGTTCCATGGGGGTCGGTCAGGTCACCGGCAGCATAGATTTGATGGGGCTTCACTTCACGAAGCAACTTCACGATGATCTCAATATCCGCTTCACCGAGCTCGCCCTTCTTGATACCACCGGTTTCATAGAACGGGAGATTAAGGAAGTGCGCATTAGTCTCGTCATTAAGACCAAACGAACGAACAGCTGCCTTGGCCTCGGCACGACGAATAGCGCCTTTGAGGTTGAGCAACGCGCGTGGCTCAGGATCACCCTCGACCTTATTGATGATAATTTGGCGCACTTCATCGTAGCGGTCTTCCAATCCGATTTCACGTGCAGTATCCATATGCTGCGCCACGACATCATCATATACAGCCACATTACCCGAGGTCTGATAAGCCACATGCACATCGTGTCCCTGCTCCACAAGACGAATAAAGGTTCCACCCATAGAGATAACATCATCATCGGGATGCGGAGAGAAGATCAGCACTCGCTTAGGGAAAGGGTTGGAGGGTACAGGACGAGTTGAATCATCGGCATTTGGCTTTCCGCCAGGCCACCCAGAGATTGTATGCTGCATATCGTTGAACACCTCGATATTCACTCTGTCATAGGTCTTGCCCAATGCATCGAGCATATCAGCCAACGAATTCTTCATATAGTCCTGATAGGTGAGTTTGAGAATAGGTTTACCAACCTTACCACAAAGCCAGATAACAGCCTTGCGCACGAGTTTCTTGGTCCACTCACACTGACCCACCACCCAAGGAGCCTCTACACGGGTGAGTTTGTCTGCCGCTATCTCATCAATGACCACCTCTATATTATCGTGTTGCTGCAAAAGACTAGCGGGAACCATCTCCGTAGCCTCTCCCTCAACAACATCAAGCACAGCTTCAGCCTTATTTTCGCCCCATGCCATGAGCACAATCTTCTTTGCCTTCAAGATGGTCTCTATACCCATCGTGATGGCCATGGTGGGAACCTCAGTCTTAGAGAAGAGACCCGATATCATCTTGCGAGAGGCAAGGCTAAGCTGCACAAGACGTGTATGTGACTTCTCGTACGAGCCCGGTTCATTGAAGCCAAGCTGTCCCTGCTCACCCATACCGATAACCATGAAGTCGACCCTACTCGCAATCTTATCATAGGCCTTGCAGTAATCAGATACCTCATTGACAGATGCCATAGCCTCAAGGATATGGATATTCTCTTCAGCGATATCAATATGATTGAGCAGCTCTTCACGAATGCGGTAGTTGCGACTATGTCTATGATCTGGAGCAATGGGATAAAATTCGTCAAGACTTACCACAGCTACATTTTTGAAGCTAATCTTACCAGCCTTGTAACGCTCCACCAACTCCCGGTAGAGACCGAGTGGAGTCTTTCCTGTGGTGAGCCCCAAAAGAAAAGGTTCGGAACCTTGATGTTCATTAATCGCTTTCTGTATCTGATTGGCTACATACTGTACGCCAGCATACTCTGTTTCAAAAATCTCTGTCGGCATTTTCTCATAGCGACAATAGATGTCGCGAGGAACACCTGCGGTGATAAGACCACCATCTTTAGGTAATGTGTACTTACTTTTCATACGTGTAATATGTTTTCAAGGTTTTTTACGCATTCCAAAATTAGAAAAAGATGGCGAAACACTTTTTATCTCACCAATCTTTTTTCATGAAAACGGTTCATGAGAGGAGCTATCAAATCATAGATTCTATCTATAACACGGTTTTGTCATGTTATCATTACAAAATAGACAATTTTCATCCAGCAAAACCGCGACGCTGCCGTGCCCAAGGAATAATAAGGGAAGCCTCGAGACCTTGCTCTAACAACGAGCGCATCTGTAGCATATAAGGAGAGGTATACTCGAAGAAATGCTTATAACCTTCGCACAGCGCATTCAGTCCCTTCTCACCCCGCCGTGTGGTAGCAAAGCGATGCTTGGGACATTCGCCTCGGCAGGCAAAGAGGTATTCACACTTGCGGCAGTCAACAGGAAGGCTATTGCGTTTTTCTATGCCAAAGCGGAAGAGTTCGGGTTTGCGTTGCATGTCGGCCAGATGTTCCTCACCGATGTTGCCTAATTTGTATTCAGGATACACAAAATGGTCGCACATGTACACATCACCATTGTGCTCCACCACAAGGCCGTCACCGCATGTGGGACAGAAAGCACATAGCGAGGGTTGCACACCGCACCACTGAGCCAGAGTGATATCGAAGAGTTGCACAAAGCGCTCCCCCACATTGCTGATAACCCACTCGTCGAAGATATCGCACATGAATTTACCAAAGGCTTTAGGCGTGATGCTCCATGGGGCTACCTTGCTTCCCTCCGTATTGGGAGGTACAATGGCTGCACGACCCGATGCAGTGGTCACAGTGTGCTCTACAACAGGTAGGAATTGCATGTACCGACTGATAGAGCGCATGAATTCATACACTCTCCTACCCTGCCCCGCACAACGGTTATTTATGGTGCTCAACGTATTATATTCAACACCATTGACCGCCATCATCTCAACGGCACGCATCACTCGATCAAAGGTCGGATGTCCTCCCCGATCGTGACGATAGGCGTCATGTATTTCCTTGGGGCCATCGATAGATATGCCTATAAGAAAGTTGTTCTGGCGGAAGAAGTCGCACCATTCAGGATTGACGAGCAGACCGTTGGTCTGTAAGGAGTTCTCGACCTGACGATTTCCCTTATACCGATTCTGCAAAGCTACCGCCTTCTCAAAAAAGTCGAGTCCTGCCAGCAGCGGTTCACCACCATGCCAACAAAATGTAACGGTAGGCACCTGCACAGCCTCGAAATATTGACAGATGTAGCGTTCCAATAACTCATCACTCATCTTAGGTTGATGACCACCATAGAGGGCGGACTTATCAAGATAGTAACAGTAGTCACAATCAAGATTGCATAATGAGCCTATTGGCTTTACCATTGTGGTAAAAGCCGTAGGGCGCGTCAGTTTCTGAGCATCTGAGAAGTGTAGCATAGTAAGCATTTTCCAGTTTGAAGTGTAAAGATAGACAAAACTTGCCGATAACGCAAAAAGAGAGCCGCTATTTTCAAACCTAACCTTCTTTCTCGCTCACCAAGAAAGTTCAAACACGCTTGCTCGTGCAACATTATAGCATATTTAATCTATGCTTGTGCTTATTGAATTTAGGCGGTAGCTCGGGAAACCGCAAATTAATTTAACCTTATTGAGAATTTCTTCCCTACTCAATAGAGAAAATGCAAGTAATTTCTCTATATTCACTCGTTGAAATTTGCGTTTTCGATTGCCTAACACTAATTTTACAGTTTACGCTGTGAAAATACACTGCGCCTCGGAATAAAAAATAAATGATTTATTTTGTTCTCCTCTCGGCTTGTTGTATCTTTGCAGCAATAATTATAATAGGATAGATATGTCTGAACAAACAATCAACGAAAGTACAGAGAAAAAGAGTCTCAACTTCATAGAACAAATCGTAGTAAACGACCTCGCCGAGGGCAAAAATGGTAGCAAGGTACAGACCCGCTTCCCGCCTGAACCAAACGGATATCTCCACATCGGACATGCCAAGGCAATATGCCTCGACTTCGGCATGGCACAGAAGTATAACGGTGTGTGCAACCTCCGCTTCGACGACACCAACCCCACCAAGGAGGATGTGGAGTATGTAGAAGCTATCAAGGAGGATATCAAGTGGCTCGGCTTCGAGTGGGGCAACGAGTACTATGCTTCTGACTACTTCCAGCAGTTGTGGGACTTTGCCATCGACCTCATCAAGGAGGGCAAGGCCTATATCGACGAGCAAAGCGCCGAGGAGATCGCTGCACAGAAGGGTACCACCACACAGCCCGGTATCGAGAGTCCCTACCGCAACCGCCCCGTAGAGGAGAGCCTCGAATTATTCGAAAAGATGAACCGTGGCGAGATTGAGGAGGGACGCATGGTGCTCCGTGCCAAGATTGACATGGCTGCACCCAACATGCACTTCCGCGACCCCATCATCTATCGCGTAGTAAACCATCCACACCACCGCACAGGCACCACATGGAAGGCTTATCCCATGTATGACTTTGCTCACGGACAGAGCGACTATTTCGAGGGTGTGACCCACTCGCTCTGCACACTGGAGTTCGTGCCTCACCGCCCCCTCTACGACCTCTTCGTAGACTGGGTGAAGAAGGGCGAAGACCTCGACGATAACCGTCCCCGTCAGTATGAGTTCAACAAGCTCAACCTCAACTATACGCTCATGAGTAAGCGCAACCTGCTCATCCTCGTGAAGGAGGGTCTCGTAAACGGATGGGACGACCCCCGTATGCCGACACTCTGCGGTTTCCGCCGTCGTGGCTACTCACCCGAGTCAATCCGTAACTTTGTGGATAAGATCGGCTACACCACCTACGATGCACTGAACGACTTTGCCCTGCTCGAGAGCGCCGTACGCGAAGACCTTAATGCTCGCGCAACCCGTGTATCGGCAGTCATCAATCCCGTAAAACTTATCATCACCAACTATCCCGAAGGACAGGTAGAGGTGATGGAGACCATCAACAACCCCGAGGATCCGGACGCTGGCACA
>JAZRMG010000011.1:0-9548 GCA_045647345.1 Bacteroidaceae bacterium
GAAGGATGGCGCTATCGTCTATCGGTTAGGACGTGAGATTTTCATTCTCAAAAGCGGGGTTCGATTCCCCGTAGCGCTACAAAGTTAAATTAAAAAAGAAGGAAGATTAGAAATGGCAAACCACAAATCATCGCTGAAGAGAATCAGACAGACTGAAACCAGAAGATTGCGCAACAGATACTATGCTAAGACCATGCGTAACGCAGTTCGTAAGCTCCGCGCAACAACTGATAAGGCTGAAGCTCAGGCTATGTATCCTGCCGTTCAGAAGATGTTGGATAAGCTCGCTAAGACAAACAACATCCACAAGAACAAGGCTGCTAACTTGAAGTCTAAACTCTGCGCCCACATCGCAAAACTCTAAGAGACACCTTATCACAAGATAAATGGATAGGCCAAAAGTAATCTTTTGGCCTATATCTTTTTTATCCCCCTACATGACAAAGAGCTCCCCATAAAAGATTACACCTTAGGGATCCATCCGTCTGGCACAACACTCATAACACGCTTTAGCGTGACACGCTTAGCCTTCTTTTCCTTCAGCTGCACTGACCACGAAGCACGTTCAGCAACGACAGCAGAAGTACCCTTATTATTATATTCCATATAACGCACCGTAGCCTCGCATTCAGGACGTTTCCAATTGTGCCACCCTACCGGAACAATGCAATCACCCAGATCACAGTTCATAAAAAGCGTATAGGCATAATCGCGCCAAGGACGGCCAAGATACATCTTCGTAACATTATCCGCATAGGTGACACGACAGTTGTTAAATATATACCCAAACTCGACATCTTCAGGCGTAGAGGCTGCTGTCAGATATGAGTTGCGTTTACAATGCAAAGTGCACCCCTCAAACCAAGCCGTAGAGGGGCCAAAGATATAATCAGTAGTACCCTCGATATAGCACCCGAAGAAATAAAGACGAGTACGAAGGCCACCCGTATATACAGTATCCTGATTGCCCAAGATGCGGCAATTGACGAATACAAGCTTGTCACCTTGCGTATGTAGCGCTACGGCCTGTCCCAATTGAGGAGCATTGTTTTCTATTGTGATATTCCGAAAGGTAATACTACTGCCATCTACTCGTAAAGTATAGCTACGGAATGTCCCCATTTTGTTGATATTGGCATGATCATCATAGGTGATGACTGTATTTGCTACATCCTCACCCTCGATGATGATATTCTCTAACCACGAAGGCACAATGAGCTTCTCCCTATAGATACCTGGTTTCACCTGGATAAGCACCTCATACTCCATAAAGGCACGACAGCTCTCTAACGCTGCACCAATAGTACAATACTGCCCCGTGCCATCTTGAGCCACAACGATAGTATCCCTCACTTCAGCTTGTGCACTCAACGCACACACTAACAACAGGCACACACTCTGCAATAGCTTCTTCATATCCATTCTATTTAGCGCAAACCACACACATACAGACAACAGAACTATCTATTTGGTCACACGGAAGAAATCCACATCGACCCAACCTCCATCAACCTTCTCTTGCGACGGACGAGTACAAAAGACTCCAGTTTTGGCTCCTATCCACTTGCCCTCACGTGCTTGAAACGGTTCGCCCAACGGAATATACTTCTTACCATCCTGGCTATACAGAAACTGCACCATCACCTTCATGTCGAGCGGATTGGATTGAAGAAGCCCCTTATCAGCATACTTGGCACGCAGATAGATATCACCATTTCGCAAAGGCACAGAGACCATCACCTCCTCGATTTTACCACGATCGGCATCTCTACACACGACCTGATGAAGCATAAGACCATCGCACGTATTCTCCACAATAAGACCTGCATAATCCATGCCCATCACCACCAATCCTGTACGCTCACCCAAATACTTGTCTGATGGTGTAAAACTCAATTTTGCGGTACAAGTGAAATTGGGGGCTGTAGGCTTCTGCAACAACAGATTAGGCACATCCCATAAGCTTTTAGCTCCCACAGGTTCAGGATAGGAGAAAAGGCGCAACACACCCTTCTGTCCGGCACAATAGTGCCATTTCTCATTGAAGTTGGCCTGCCACTGCCACTGCTTACCCAACTCATAACCATCAAACTCATCCGTCTCACATGGATTATTAATCGGATACTGCCTACCGACATTAGGTTTCTTATGCTTAAGGACAGGCTCACCACATCCGTCACCATCTTTGTCAACTCCCATCACAGGCCAACCATCAGCCCATTTCATAGGCTGCAAATGCACCAAACGCCCATAAGCTCCTACATCTTGAAAATGCAGGAACCAATGTTCACCTGTAGGCGTATCCACCCAAGCACCCTGATGAGGACCATTGATCTTAGTATCACCTTGCGCCAGAGTAACTTTCATTTCGTAGGGGCCATAAATATTCTTCGAACGCTGAACAACTTGCCAACCCGTCTGTACGCCACCTGCTGGATGGAAAATATAATAGTAACCGTCATGTTTGTAAAATTTAGGTCCCTCACAAGTAGGATGTTCTCCATGTCCGTCAAAAATAACACGACTGGGCGTAATGGCCTTAGTTGCCTCAGAGTTAAGTTCACAAATAGAAATAACACTTTTAAATCCAGCACGACTTCCGGCATAGGCATGCACCATATATACACGTCCATCATCGTCCCAGAGTGGCGTAGTATCAATAATTCCCTTGCCAGGCTTTACAAGTACAGGTTCAGTCCATCTACCCGCCACATCTTGCGACTTCGTCATAAAAGCCCCCTGATCAGGATCACCCCAAAAGATATAGAACCACCCCTCATGATAACGTATCGATGGAGCCCAAACACGATTTCCATGCTGAGGAGCTACATCATCGACTGGAGGAAGGGCATAGGGTACAGCCGCACTCAATATCTCCCAATTAACCAAATCCTTGGAATGCAAAATCTGCAGACCAGGAATACAGTTAAAGCTTGAGGAGGTCATATAATAATCCTCTCCCACCCTACATACATCAGGGTCAGAGTAGTCAGCATAAAGGATAGGATTCTTATAATAGCCGTTGCCCAAATCGGGACACCACACTTCAGACACATAGTTATCAGCCCGTACTGTATATGCGCAACTCAAAGCCGCAGCCAGCGCTACAGTCTGCAAAATTTGTTTCATAGCATTATATCTTTATCGTTTATTGCACAAAAATAAGGAAATATTTTGTATGTAGGTGCAAATTCACAGCTTTTATTCTCAACATAGGAACTGCAATTCATCGATTAACACATCTACTCAAAAAAAAGAGAGTGTGTCAGCTGACACACTCTCTTGATTAAGTTTATCTAATCGTTATAGATTACTTGATAATACGCTTCTTACCGTCGATGATATAGAGACCAGGAGCGGTAGGATTGATTACGCGACGGCCATAGAGATCATAGATACCCTTAGCAGAAACTGCCTCGTCATTCTCGTCCTCAATCTCTGTGAAGTCAATGTCGGTAAGAACTGACTCAACCTCAACAATCTTCCATTGAGAAACACCGGCACTAGCTGCCCAACCTACAATGTCACCAGCTCTTCCTGCGCCGTCACTATGGCCACCGCAGTGGAGACTCACTTTGTCATTACCACCCTTCTTACCGTTCAAAGAGAGAGCGACTGCAGTTCCGTTCATAACATCTATAGAATAGAGTCCAGCATCAGAAACTTCTTTGGTTAACTGTACGGGTGTAGATTGCGCAACAGCAGCAACATACAAACCTGTTCCAACGTTCTTGATGTTGTACAATACAGTATCCTTCGCAGCTTCGTCATTAGCATTTGCAGGGTTAGTTTTAGCGACAACAAATTCCCAGTGATAAGTGGGCTTAGAAGAGATGTAGAACCAGTTAGTAGTGTATGTTTCCACACCATCAGTCATGTTCTTCTTGGCATAGATAGCCATGGGCACTTCGTGATTCTGTTCGAAAGCCTCCAAGGCACTGATCATGTAGTAAGTCTTGTTTGCAACAGGCATATTGGGAACGAGAGCAGCAATAGCATCGTTGATAGCCTTTACAGCAGCGTCAACCTCAGCATCAGTAGCACCCTTCTTGAAGTAGTCTTCAGCTGCAGCAACAGCCTTATTGAAGTCAGACAAGTCACTGTACTGACCAACATCGTTACCTTCAGCAGGAGCAAGAGCAACAGCAGCATCGTATGCAGCACGGAGCTCACCCAACTTGCTCTCAGCAACAGTGACAGTAGACACACCCTCCTTATTGTTGAATGAGAAGGTAAAGCCCCATGTAGGATCAGCCAAAGTAGCCAACAAGGTGTTACCCATCTGCTCGAGCTCTACCTCGATAACCTGGCCATTAACACCCTTAAGAGTGAAGTTTTCGAACGCTGTAGCCTTATCAGCTGTGAATGCAACAACACTTACGTTCTTATGGAAATAGTATACAGGAGACTCATAAGCAGCGCCCTCAACCAAAGCAGTAAGAGGCAACTCGCTCATCTCACAGATGTACCATGCAGAAGCAGAACCTACACCAGCTTCCCAGTGAACGATAGCACTGTATACACCGTTGATACCACCATAAGCACCAGCACTTGTACTAGCATTACCATTATTGTGGCTTCCTGCATGGAATCTACCCTGACCATCAACGAGAGCCATCTGACCTTCACCCAAAGCAACAAGCTCAATGGTATCAGGAGCAGAATACAAGGTTACAAAGTTACCATGCTCACCCTCTTCGTTATAACCTTCACCTACATAGAGGCCATTAGCCTTACTCTTCATAGAGAAGTAAGCCTTGTCATCCTCATTTTCGATGGGTTCGAATGTGAACACCTGCTCAAGGCTATCCTTGCCAAGGGTACCCCACCAAATGTGGTTAGTCACTGTAGAGTCGCTATATACGGTCAAAGCCTTGTGAACGTTCTGTGAAGCGAAGAAGGGACCAGCAGAGAGAACAACATATTCCTTACCAGCTACAGGAAGATTCATAGGAACGTCGTTTACAGCATCCATAGCATCATTCAAGGTGTTCAATGCAGCCTGATAATCATCCTCAGAGCCACCAGCAGCAAGCAGAGCCTCAGCAGCAGCCAAAGCAGCATTCAACTCAGAAAGGTCTGCATTGAAGAAACCAATAGCATTACCAACGGGGGTAGTAGCAATAAGTTCCTTTGCAGAATTGACAGACTCCATCAAGCCACTCTTAAATTCTGACACATAAGTCATAATAGATACATCAACTGTCTTGGGAACAACTTGTGCTGTATAGCGTGAAGTCCAACCGAAGCCAAATGAAGAGAGATTAAGACCAGCAGGAACAGCTACTTCCAAGTAATGATAGTCACCAACCTTAGCAGACCATTTTGAATGCCAGAATGAGCCCTTATCGCCATCGCAAATATTTTCCATCGGGCCTTCCGTTTCTTCCTGAGCATTAGTCGTAAAGTTAGATACAGAAAGGGTTATAGGATTACCTTCGCCATCATACAAATAAAACTCTGCAATAGCAATCTGAGGATATTTGCCATCTTCCATACAAGCGGCGCCATTGGTGTTGTGATTCTCCTTAAAGGTGAAACGCAATCCTGTCACAGCAGATTCAGATGTATAAGTCTTAGACTTAAACTCATAGCGGCCATCCTTAACGGTAGCAATTGTACCATCAGCCTCACCTACAGTTGTCAAAGGAACAGCTGTAAGCACACCCACATGCTCTACGATCTGGCTACCCAAGCAAGCAGCAATACTATTCTCAACTTCCTTAATCAACTTTACATCCTCGAGAGCTGTCTCGCGGCTGAAGTTTGCGATTACATCATTACCACGGTTTGCCAAACGATTAAGAGAGTCCTTCCAATACACGGGATACTGACCTACACCATCACCAAACTGATTGATGTTATCCTGAATGAAATTGCCCAACTGAAAAAATGCATAGTCAAGTTCCTCAAACTGCAACTCTGCATACGAGAGAGTCAAGCTATCGATCAACTCATTGATTTCAGCGCGGTTAGCAGCCTTACCAGCATAAGCAGCCTCAGCCTGTGCAATCATATTCTCAGTAGCAGCATTATACCAAGGATACAACCATTCGCCCTCAATCTTTTCAAGCATGGCATCCTTACCTTCCTTCACAGCTGCAATCTTATTTGCCAACTTCTTATAGTCGTTAGCAGAGCGGTTAGCAAGAACAACACCCCAACGCAACTTTTCGTCAGCAGCAGTGAAGTCAGCAGGTGTAGCTACAGCAGTAATAGCTGCATAGCCCTCGTTCAAGAATGCCAATGTATCAACGTTCATGTACTTACCCTTTACGGTATCGGCGATAGCCACAGGCTTCTCGGCATCGATCTTAGCCATTGCATTCAAAGCTTCCTCGGGAGACATGCCACCAAAGCTATAGAGCTCTGCTTCGTCCCAGGTTACATAAACACAATTGGTAGAGTCCACATCGAGACCTACGGTGAGTGTACCATCGGTAACCTGTGCAGCGATGTTAAACTTCACAGTGTGACGCTTCTCCTCTGCACGGTCGGGATGCTCTGTTGCTACGCGGATAGACTCGCCATTAGCGAACATAGTCACGCCAAATACTGAGTCAGCAACAAACTTTGCACGGATAGCATCGTACTCGGCCTTCCATTCCTTGTACTCTGCGCTAGCCTTGTACTCCTCATCAGTTACACCCTCAGCCTTTGTGGGCTGGGTAGGAGTAGCCAAATTGTAAGAAGCGCCTACATAGGCACCAAACACATAAGTTCCGTTAGGAAGATTGGTCATGGTCTGAGAGATGGAGTTGGGCTTCAACACTGATCCATTCCATACCTCCAGAGAGGTGCCTGAGAAACCATAGAAACCATTCTGCTTAGACTTGTTCAGGTTCTTACCCCAAACCTGGTTTTCGAACTCTACATCCCAGAAGAGCACGCCAGACTCGAAGCTTGAGTTCTTCAAGTACTTCAATGTCACATTTTCTTGGGCAAAGCCAGTAGTCAAAGCGGCTGCAGCAAGACCCAAGCACAACAAACGTAAGTTTTTCTTCATGTTTTTTTGAGACTTTTTAAGTTAATAATAATTTTAATTTTTCTTTTCTCTCTTAATGGTTAATAATTGTGTTTTTCACTCGTGCAAACACCGTTTGCATATTCGTTGCAAAGATTATAAAAGTAACAAATTTTGCAACGACTTTTTCATTAATATACCTTTACAAACAGGTACATATGTATAATTTTATATTTCAAAGGAGCAAATCTGAAGATTCTGCAATGTGGAGTTTTCAGATTTGCCCTTTTCATTCATATTACTTGCGAATCTTGTACCAGCTGCTACCGTAAAGAAGAATTACGAGGAAGCAAGGAACACATACCCAGTAACTCATTTGGAACGAGCCTGTCAAGCCCTCAACCCAAGCACGCACGAGAGGCATTACAGCACCTCCGGCCATAGCCATAGTAAGGAGTGCAGAACCCTTCTTGGTGAACTTACCGAGGTCAGCCATTGCCAAGGGCCAAAGAGCAGGCCACATGAGCGAGCAACCGAGAGCCATCAAAAGGATGCAATAGATAGAGTACTCACCAGGGAGCACAGCTACCAAGACAGAACCGACGAGTGCTACCCAAGCACAGATACGCATAGCCTTGTCCTGGCTGAGATACTTGGGAATAAAGAGGATACCGCAAATGTAACCGATAACCATACCTACAGAGGGGATATAGCCAAGCAACTCTGTTGAAGCACCGAGAACCACTCCCTCTTTAGTGAGGCTAGTAGCATAATCGGCCACAGTTGCGAGAGAGATTGTCTCGACACCCACGTAGAAGAAGAGTGTCAAGCAACCGAGCAACAAGTGGGGGAACTGCATGATAGAGGTCTTACCCTCGGCATAGGGACATGCTGCAGCGTCGTCCTCATCCTCACCAGCAGCCTTCACTTCGGGCAGCGGAGCAAGCACGGCAATGATGCCAAGCAGCACGAATATACCTATAATAATATAGAAGGGCAAGAAGAGGTCGCTCATCTGAATCTGATCGATTGACTTACCGATTACCAAGGTCATGAATACGGTAGTAGTGGGCCAAGCGAGTTTGTTGCAGATACCCATGATAGAAGTACGCTTGGCAGCGCTCTCGAGCGGGCCAAGGATGGTGATATAGGGATTCACACATGCTTGAAGCACGGCATTTGCTGCACCGCTAATAAAGCAAGCTACCAAGAAGAAGGGCAGCGAAGCAAACTTAGCAGCGGGGATGAACAAACCGAATGCGATAGCGAACAACGCAAACGATACGGCCATAGTAGCCTTGTATCCAATCTTCTCAATACACCAAGTCGCAGGCATACCGAAAATCAAGAAAGGAACGAAATTGAATGCAATCAACAAATTGGCTACCACGGGAGTAATATCCAAAGCACCCTTGAGCACGGGGGTCAAGAAGCCATTAATACCCAATGCAAAGCCAATGGCGAAGAAGAACAGGCCGCAAATTGCTAATGCGATACCGGTCTTGTTTTGTTTTTGAGTCATAATCTTTATTTACTATTTAAGAATTTACTATTTACGATTTATTTACCATTTGACCATTTACAATTAACCATTGAATTACAATTTAGTTATTTACAATTTTGCGGAGTCCGCAAGAAGAATTTGCCAAATTACTCAATCGCCCAATAAATTGTAAATGGTAAATTGTCAAATTGTACATTCAATCATTTTGCAGCCTCAGCAACAATCTGCTGCATACGGTCGTACTGCTCTTCCATGCTGGTGAGGAGTTTGTACTGAGCGTGAGTGCGCACGAGGTTGTGGCCATCGTAGCGTACCTTATAGTAATTGTCGCCATCGATATAGTCCATCAAGAAGCGGAGTACCTGCTCGTAGGTGATATAGATACCAGAGAAGGCAAGCCAGTCGATTTCGCTCTGAGTCATTGAAGCCTTACGTTCTGAGAGATATCCCTTGATGTAACCCTCGAACATATTGATATCCATTGACACGCGGTTGAGGTCCTGATCGTCCTCTGCACCTGTGTTAGTGTATGAACGGAGTGCATCACCTACGTCGTTGAGTGAAGTGCTGCTCATACAAGTATCAAGGTCGATAACGCAAAGCACATCACCATGCTCATTGAAGAGGATGTTGCTGAGCTTGGTATCGTTGTGAGTAACGCGCATGGGGAGCACGCCCTCCTCTACCATCTTCCAGAAGTCGAGCATCTTCTCGCGGCGGCTCTCAATCCAAGAGATTTCCTCCTTGAGTTCAGCTACGCGACCCATGGGATCCTTAGCGATAACCTCGTCCCACTGTTGGAAACGCCAACGGATGTTGTGGAAACCCTTAATGGTCTCAACGAGGGGAGTGGTGAAGTCGGCCAACTGAGCCTGGAAACGACCGATACCCTGACCGCCCTTATAAGCGAGTTCGGGAGTGTCAGCACGATCGTAAGTCACTGAACCTTCGATAAACTCACATACTGCCCAGTAGTTACCGTCAGCATCCTGCCAATAGTACTTACCATCGGTGGTAGGAGTCTGGGTGAGTGCCTCACGACGGGGGTCACCACCTGCAGCAGCAATCTTCTCCTTGAGG
>JAZRMG010000012.1:0-13228 GCA_045647345.1 Bacteroidaceae bacterium
CTGACCTGTAGCTACACGTCCCTCTGTGCGTTTGTTGCTGCTCTTGTAGAGGTAGCTTCCATTGTCAACGCACTGTATGTGGTATATGATCACCTTACCATCGGTACCCTCTTCGGGGAGACTTAGCATGTCGTCGGCCAGGACAAGAGACCAGTAGGCAGTTGCAGAGGTACTCTTCCCACCTTTAAGTTGTCTGTTCGATGTGTCGAAACAGAGATTGATGCCTTCGCCTTCAGCATCTGTCCGTTGAAGCATAAATTCACCCGGCTCGCCTGCTACAAGGCGGAAAGCCAGTGCGCTGCTTGTAGACTTAGCTGCGGCTTTTGCTCGTACGCCATTATTGGCGGCCGAGATATAATATCCGCTAGCTCGGTTTTTCAAGTAGTATACATCCTCCTCAGATGCAGGCTCCATCAACCATTGGTTTTCATATTCTTCCATACCTGCAGTTGTGGTTTTCAAACCTGCAGAAGCATAGCAAATAGAGTATAGGGAGTTCTCCTTAGAAAAAATAGTATAGAAACAGTTTGAATATACAGGGATACGGGCGTTGGGGTTATTTATCAGTCTAAAAATGGTTGCTTCCAATACGTCACCCCATTCTGCGTAACTGTATTCTGATGCATCTTTATTTTCGAAGGATTGTTCGATACGGCTTACAATGTCGCTCAATGAAGCTACAGAATCGGCGATGAAGTGACCTGCTTTGGTTCCTGTAGTGTCTGCCATTGCAATATATCTCTTTGCTGATTCTGCTTTCTTTTTCAGAATGGCTATCTGTTCGGCTTCGGCTACACCAGCAATAAGATGTTCTACGAGAACGTCCGTGCCATCGGCTTGTGCAGCTAAAATGAATACCTCTGTGGTTGCATATTTCTGGGGTAGGCTGAAGTTTAAGCGATTTGAACCATAGATAAGTGTGCTATCTGCTTTGGTGTATACTTTGAAGCCCAAAGCACCCTTTCCTGAGGTAATTGTAATTTTTTCATTTTCTCTATCATAGAAGTAACCTTCGGCTTTTGCTGCCGTGTTGGCAAAGTCGGTATAGTGGCCTACATCGCCAGCTTCGCCTACACGTATAGCATTGCCGTGGTGAAGCTTATTGCCTTCGTAGCCATCGGTACGTGCTTCGGCTTTCACGCGGTCTTCCACAAAGATGATGGAAGGAGCCTTGGGGTACTGGGCGGCATGAGCGAGAAATTCATCAACATCACTCTGACGTGTGGTTAGGTAAAAGTCGCCATAGTCACCGATATGTTGTTTGTCGGTAAGTTCTAAATATCCCCAGAAACGGAAGAATTCCGAGAGGTCCATCTGAGCCACATCGCAGCACACTTTGGCAAAAATCAAGAGATCTTCGTTGCCATTCACATAGTTGGCATAGTATTGAGGATCACGTGCCTTAAGGGGAGTAGCACGCATTGCCTGGAATACACGGGGATAGAAAGTGCTATCGCCCTTTACCTCGTGGAAGTAGAGGTATAGCTGCCAGAATAGGCGCATAGTGGTAGCACCATCTCGGAGGATATAGGGGGTGTGATTACTATAATCGTTGAAGATGACATCATTGCTGCTGCCTCGTGAGGTGTAGCGTCCCAACTTGTATAGGGTGAGGTTAGAGAAGAAGTTATTGGTCACCTCCGAAGTTCCTACCGACTGGATAGCTGCCTGATGTACGTGCCCGTTTTCGTGGGCAGGTCCCCAACAGTTATCGGCATTACTCATCATGGTCTCGTAGGGGAGCAGGTTGCCTATATATGAGTCCAAGTATTGGGTGCGGTAATGTGTCGCCGACTGGTAGCCTGAAGTGAGAGAAATAGCACAATTGAGGTTGTTGAACTTTGTGAGGCGCACGTCCTCGAAGCCCATTACATCTTGCTGCCAACGGGTCATGTCGTCCCACCATCCAATAGCATCGGTGATGGTGTTGGGACAGAACTGTCGCATGTAGTGGCTGCTCATGTGGAACATGATGCGCTCGCCCTTCACTTGAAATACGTCGGCGGTAGCGAGATTGGTCATCATGTCTACCCAGTCGGCATCATCGTGCTCCTCCTTGTTCCAGAACCCGTTGACTACGCCTTGTTCTATATGGATTTTCAGTTCGGGATAGTCGGTAATGAGCACGTCGCTCTCCATGGAGGTTTCACCTACGTACTGGATGAATAGGTTAGAGTAGTCCTGTACGGTAGGTATCATGTTGAGTCCCTTCTCCAGCGTATAGGCAGTACCTTGGATGCCTGAGCCACTGATGACCTCAGCCTCCAAAGTAGCTCCCTCGGGCACGTCATTGCCTACAAAGATGTAGAGCACGTCGCCACCCTGTCCGTAAATGCCTGTAGGATTGTTGATACGTCCATATTTCTTGGTGTACAACACATTTGCCCAATAGTCGGGATCGCTGTATGCCTTATAATTACGTATACGGAATTCCTCCTCTCGGTGTCCCCAAGTCTTGTTCTTAATCTTTACGGCCATATCTTGTAGCGTTGTAGGTAGTGTGCCCATAGCTGTTCGTAAAGCAGCATCGTCCATAGCGGCGTACGAGGGCTGTAGCTCTGTACAGGTGAGGTCGGTAAAGAAGGTCGGGAGCGCTGCATTGTACTCGTCGATGTGCCCTATCAGTTCGAGCTTGGCCTGATACCCTTCATAGAATTCCCTGAAGGCTGCCTGTTGTAACGATATGGCCTCGGATGATACTGTCACCTCCTCGAATTTCCATTGTGAGGAGGTATTGTCCTTATCCCACCAGCGTACGATGTTGTTGCTCCCATCGAGATGCAGATAGGCACCATTCGTCTGGCCTATAGCATACTGGGTGCCACTTACCTTGGTGATATACATGACAGCTTCCTCGGCTCCTGTAGGATAGACCTGGGTAGATTGTTGCCCGCAATGATGCAGATACTGCCCTGAATATGCATTCTGAATCAGGTAGCCGCTACCACTCTCCTTCAAGAGCCATAACTGTTTGAAGTCGTCATTACCTGCTGCATCTACAGAAGCTAACTGACGAGCAATGCAGTCTTCACCGATGACTTTTTCGGAGTTTACATTGTGAATGCGATACACCTTGCCCGCTTGGGGAGTGGTATATGCCAAGAGTTGTGCGATTCCTGCTATCAGAAGTAATAGTGTTGTAGAAACGATTTTTCTTTTCATGGATTAATTTTTTTTAAGTTGTTGTATGGTAGGTTTTAGTTATTGGTGTATATGTAGCGGCAAACCTTGCGAAGTGATTCCTTCAGCACTAAGAATGAACTCCTTGGAGTATCCATTGTTGTAGAATGTGACTTCGGCCTTTCCTGTAGCATCGGTAGTGAGCGAAGGGTTCCAATAGAGGGTGCGACGATAGTCTACATCGCCTTTTATGGGACCATCGGGATATTCAGGAGCATAGAACTCGGGTACTTCTGAATAGCCACGGAAGGTGGTCTGTCGCTGTCCCTTCACTTTGGAACGGCGCAAACCTTTGGGATACATGGTGATGTCAACGACGTAAAGACCACGGGAGAGGGTCACGTCGTCCAGATGCTTGGTTTCGTTCAGTTCATTCAGCTGTTCAACGGTCAGGATGTCGCGAACAAAGGGCAAAGTCATATAATCAAATGGACTATCGTAAACGATGATGGATTTTACGTCCTCCATGTCGATGTCGAATCCGGGTATATAGCTTGATTTTATCCATTTACTTCCTTCATTGTGCAGGTACCATAGCACGCGGCGATTGTTGATGGGGCATTGGTCAAGTTCCCAGCTTATCATATCTTCTCGGGTAGTCAGTCCATCGGGAATCACTCCATCGTAACGAGTAATGTCCACGTTGTAGCCCTTCTCTCTCAGATAGTCGCGCACCATATAGGTGTATTGGCCTTGGTCTATATGTAGCTCGGTGTCCTCTTCGGCATTGTAGGCCTTGAAGGTGAGGTAGTCGATGTATTTTCGTCGTCCATATACGTCTACATTGTCGAGTAGAAATACACTGTCCGGATAGGACTGCAATGTAGGCTTTTTATCTGTTTCCGCCAATGTCGTTTCGTCGATTAGGAACGAATCCTCTTGAAAGTATATGTCTGTAGGACTGTATGCTTTGGGTGTTGGTCGGGAAGCTCGGTCGAGACGGATACGGCAGTCTAGATTCTTGTCATCTTTTGTGACCGATAGGAACATGTCCCACTTGCCATAAAACTCCTCTACGGCAAAGCCGAAGCAGCCGTGCTCGTCGGTTACAACAATGGTCTCTTGCTTCTGTAGGCGGTCGGGTGAATAGAGTACCATCTTTACGGTGGCTCCTTCAATAGGCTTGTCTTTCATACGGCCTAGCACGCAACCGTCGATGACCAATCCGTCTTCTACGAAATGCTTGATGTAGAATGGCTCCACGCGAGTCATTTGTGCCCAGTTGTAGCGTGTCCAGCCCTGTGTCATCATCAATAGGTCGAGTGCTCTCACATGTTCAGCGTCGCTATTTTCAAAGTAGTAACCAGGATTGTGTATGTAGCCCTTGAGTTCTGAGGAGAGCAGCATATTGGAGTGTATGTTGTCCGTATATGTTGTGCCCAACTCCTGCTTGTCGCGTACAGCAAGTGATATGGTAGCTGGGAGGGGTGTGCCGTCGGGAAGGGAGGTGTGCACGTCCATTTTTACAGGGGCAAAAGGCTCGTGCCGGTTTCCTGATATCGCTATGGTGACATTGCCACTCTCGATGCCATTATTGATGAAGAGGTGGCGCTGGGCAAAAATCTGTCCGGCTGCATTGAATAGAGTCAATTGATGCACTCCAGTGGGCAGCTTCTTCTTGGGAATCGTAAAAGTGGCGATGCTTTTCTTTATGGATATGGTGTCAAAGTAAGCGATTGCTCCGCGACAGATGAGCATCATACCCAATAGTTCGTCAGAACATTCGGCATGCCCCGTGAGCTGGCCTCGCAGCTGCTCTTCCTGCATGTTGTCGATGCGCAATGCATAGCCCTTGTCTGTGGCTTCAGGTAGGCGGAAGGTGTACTTCTTTCCGTCGTATGTAAACTCGGCGCTGTGGTGCTTCTTGGTCGGTGTGAGGGTGAAGTGTCCCATGCCGTCATGAATGGTTGTTATGGCGACAGGTTCTTTGTCATTTCCCATGCTGACCTCTCCGTTGACAGCCACGCCTTGTCCCTGAGCATCCATCGCCTTGAAGGCTATATGGTTAGAGATTCCCATAACCAGCTCACCTCCTTCGGGGTAGAATGTCACATTCAGTTTTTTTGGCTTTTCGGCCTCGGGACGTTGCATGTCGTAGGGGTTATCCCATCGGCGCATCGTGGGGGTGCTGTAGTCGCCCTCTTTTTCGGGCATCTCATATACGGGAAAGACACGAGAGAATACGCCGGCGTCGTTGTCGAAGTTGAGCATGGTGCGAGTGTAGGCCCTTACCTCATAGAATCCGCTGGGCAGTGCCATTACACCGCGTAGGGCGCGTGCCTCCTCGGTGGGCGATTCCACTAAGGGGAGCGAGCCGTGGGCCTGTCCGTTCTCTATTTTCAACTTCAGCTGCTTCAATACCACGCCGTTGGGTGAAAGTAACTCGACGTAGAGCACCTTGCTCTGTGCGGGAGTCTGTGTGGCTGCATTTACTACGTATGCCGAAAACCAAATGACATCGCCCTGGAAATAGGCGGTGTTGTCGAAGTGCAGATATACCTTTTCTTGCTGGCATATCTGGCTGAACTGGTATGCATTCTGAACATACGAAAGCAACGACTGGAAAGGAGTCGTTTGTGCGAGCATAGCTGCCACACCGTTCATTAGCAGTATTATGATAAGAACGTACTTCCTCATTTCATTAAATTTTGTGCAAAGATGCAGGATTTATAGTGGAATAGCAAATTATTGCAGCGTTTTTAACGATAGGCAACAACTATCACCTTATCGACGACCGCCGAAGAACTGTTTCATCAGTGCACTGCACTCGTCGGCCATCACGCCCGTTACCACTTCTGTCTTGGGATGTAGGGCCTGTGGGGCAAAACGCTGAAACCCGCGTTTTTCGTCCCCGGCACCATATACCAAACGACCAAGCTGTGCCCAGCCGAGCGCTCCAGCGCACATCACACAAGGTTCCACAGTGACGTAGAGTGTACATTCATTCAAGTATTTGCCTCCCAAGAAATTGGCAGCAGCCGTCACGGCTTGCATCTCTGCATGTGCAGTGACATCAGTGAGCGTTTCGGTGAGGTTGTGGGCACGTGCTATCACGCGTCCCTTGCACACAACTACAGCACCTACGGGGACCTCGTCCTCATCGAAAGCGCGAGCGGCCTCGTCGAGTGCCATCTTCATGTAGCGGATGTCTTCAGTTTTGTCGGTCATTAGCGACGCATATCATGTTCGTTAAACAAAGTAGGGTAGTCTTGGTCAAGGTTCTGATGAATAAAAGCCAATAATGTTTCACGCATCCAACGGCTTTTGTTTTCAATCTTATACTTGCGTAAATAACTGTCAATGATACGCATCTCCTCATCGCTCACCAAACAGGTGATGCGTGTGTGGCGTACGGCATCATTTTGTGTTCTTGTTGTTTTCTTCATCTGGTATTCAAGGCTTACCCTAAGCGGGCCATAAACTTTTCTTTATCTACAATAAATCTCAGGTGTTCTCCCTCACCGATGATGTTTTCTTCATCGCGTGCTGTCACCGTAAATTTTAGCTTCTTGCCCTCTATGGCTATAAGTGTAGCTGTAGCAGTAACCCTACGTCCATGTGCTGTAGGTTTTACATGTGTTGAGGCTATGTGTCCACCTACGGTGGTACTTCCTTCGGGTAGATATGGAGCCACCGCACACATGGCGGCCTCTTCCATTATGGCTATCATCATAGGGGTAGCCAACACACGCAAGTCACCACTACCCACATTTAGGGCTAAGTGAGACTCTTCGACTACTCGTGTGCATGTATAGCTTAGTCCAACTTTTAACATTTCATCTTTGTTTTGGGTACAAAAATACAAAGCATTGGCAAAATACGAAACAAAAAAGCATTTTTTTCGTGTTTGGGTTGAATTATCATGCTTCCAAGGGCCTATATGCGGCTATTGCGAATAAATTCGCACAAATGGGGATTGGTGGAAGCTCCAATATTCCTGTTGCTTCCTGTCCATTCTGCACGTCCCTCGTGAATGAAGAGCACTTGCTCGCCTATGTTATATACTGAGCTCATGTCGTGGGTGTTGACAATGGTGGTGATGTTATAATCGTGAGTGATGTCGCTGATGAGGCTGTCGATGATGCGCGACGATATGGGGTCGAGGCCCGAGTTGGGTTCGTCACAAAAGAGGTAACGAGGTGCTAAAGCTATGGCTCGGGCAATAGCTACACGCTTTTGCATGCCGCCGCTAAGTTCGCTGGGCATCTTGCCTTCAGCGTTGGTGAGACCTACGCGATCAAGGCAAAAACGGGCACGTTGTAGGCGTTCGCGATGGGTCTTGTTGGAAAACATTTCGAGAGGGAACAATACATTCTGCAACACATTCATGGAATCAAACAGAGCAGCACCTTGGAAGAGCATGCCCATCTCTTGGCGGAGCAATGTCCCCTCGTTTTTGGTAAGGTGGTGTATGTCTCGTCCATCGTAGAGCACTTTTCCTTGATTGGGTACGAGTAAACCTACTGTGCAGCGCAATAGTACGGTCTTGCCAGATCCGCTACGCCCGATGATAAGATTGGTCCTTCCTGCATCAAAGGTCGCACTTATGCCATGTAGTACCTCTTGATCCTCAAAATGTTTGTGTATGTCGGTTACGGTAATCACGCTTTTCGAATTGAAAATTAAAACTTGATATGTCGTTCATCATCCCATAAGTAGATTTGTCAGCAAGAGGTCGGAGAAAAGAATCAGCACACTGCTCACGACGACCGCGTTGGTGCCGGCTTTTCCGACTTCGATGCTTCCACCCTGTACGGTATAACCGAAATAGCCGCTCACGCTAGCTATGATGAAAGCAAAAACAAATGATTTAAGATACCCGGACCATAGATGCCAATTGTTATAGTCGTATTGGAGCCCGTAAGTGAGGTCTGTGAGTGAAAGGAAACCTCCAGCCCAACACACGGCATAGGCCCCGATGAATCCTGATGCTATGCTGAAGGTGACGAGCAACGGTATGGCAGTCACCATAGCCAAGATTTTAGGGAGTAGGATGTAGTTGGCTGAGTTGACCCCCATTACATCAAGAGCGTCGATCTGTTGTGTTACACGCATGGTGCCTATCTCTGAAGCTATGTTAGAACCCACCTTGCCTGCGAGGATGATGCAGATGATGCTTGAAGCAAACTCGAGCAGTATGACCTCACGCATGGCATATCCGATCGTGAATCGAGGCATCCAGGGCGACCATACGTTAAGTTTAATCTGTACACACAGGAGTGCCCCGATGAAGAACGACATCAAGATGACGATAAACAAGGAGTTGTAGCCGAGGGAATAGAACTCATGTACAAGCTGTTGCCGAAAGATGCGGGCACGCTGTGGACACGAGAAGGTGCGTCGCATCAGTAATAAGTAGCTGCCTATGGAATGTAATATTTTATGTAACATGCAGCAAAAATACATTTTTTTTATGATTTTTGGTTTATGATTTCAAAACTTCTTCTGCATATTTCACTCGTTTGTTGTATATTTGCAGATTAATAACGGTAAAGGATATGAGCGAACAGGATAAAATGGTGTTGCGTGCCGAACATTTGATAAAAAAGTATGGTAAGCGTACGGTAGTCAATGACGTGTCGTTCGATGTAAAGCAGGGAGAGATTGTAGGTCTGCTTGGTCCCAATGGCGCGGGCAAGACTACATCGTTCTACATGACTACAGGCCTTGTGGTACCTAATGGCGGACGCATATTTATTGATGATCATGAGATTACTACCGATCCTGTCTACAAACGGGCGCGAGTGGGCATAGGCTATTTGGCACAAGAGGCCAGCGTATTCCGTAAGATGAGTGTAGAGGACAATATCGCTTCGGTGTTAGAGATGACAGGTAAGCCTTTAGACTATCAGAAAGAAAAATTGGAGAGTCTTATTGCCGAATTTCGCTTGCAGAAGGTACGTAAGAACAAGGGTGACCAACTCTCTGGTGGTGAGCGTCGCCGCACTGAGATAGCTCGCTGTCTCGCTATTGATCCCAAGTTTATCATGCTCGACGAACCTTTTGCAGGTGTTGACCCCATTGCCGTGGAGGATATCCAGCAGATTGTTTGGCGTTTGAAGGATAAGAATATAGGTATTCTCATAACCGACCACAACGTGCAGGAGACCCTTTCCATTACCGATCGTGCCTATCTGCTTTTCGAGGGACGTATCCTTTTTGAAGGTACACCCGAGGAACTGGCTGCCAACGCCACCGTACGTGCCAAGTATCTGAGCAATAGTTTTGTGTTACGTAAGAAGGAATTCCAACTATGAGAATAAAGCCTCTGTTACTGCTCCTTTGTCTTGTGTGGAGCATGGTGAGTTATGCACAATCGCATGATTATGAATCCGGTATTCAACCCTCAGCATATTACAAGGTTCCTCCCCGCCGTGAGATACGTCATTTGTTGGGCGAACATTGGCATGAACCCTCATTCTTGGAAACTGATGCCACTCGTGCTTCGGGCGAATATGTCATGACCGAATTCCCTACGTTGGGCGAAGTCAAGGGGCTGGTGCTGTTGGTCAACTATCAGGACGTGCAGTTCCACCTGTCTAGCGACTCGGCACGCAAACTGTTCCAAAATCGCTTCGATGGGAATAACTACAGCGAGGAGATCAACTTCGAGGAGTACAGCGCTGTATACGATCAAATGCTTCCGCTCCATGCTTTCATCCCGGGTAGTGCCCGTGACTATTTCCGCGATCAATCAATGGGGCTGTTCACCCCTCGTTTCGATGTGATAGGACCCGTCACTCTTGACAATCCACGCAAGCACTATGGAGCCAATACGAATAGCGGTAACGACAAGAATGCCCGTGCCATGATTACAGAAGCCTGTCGTAAAGCCTACGAGCAGGGACTGACCGACTTTACCGACTATGATGGCGACGGCGACGGCATTGTCGACTTTGTCTATGTGGTATATGCTGGTAGCGACGAGGCGCAGACAAAGATCGAGGAGTGCGTATGGGCCCATGCCCATGAGGTTTCGCTCACGTTGGCCAATGGCATGAAGGTAAAGCGCTATGCCTGTTCGGGAGAACTGGTCATTGACCTCCCTGTGGCCGCAGGTATCGGTACGTTTGTCCATGAGTTCAGTCACATACTTGGCCTTCCTGACTTCTATAACACTAAGACAGAAGACTTTACTATGGATATGTGGAGTGTGATGGATTATGGTATGTATAACTGTGAAGGCTTCGTCCCTTGTGGCTACACCTCCTTTGAACGTTACTCGTTGGGGTGGCTCCCGATGCATACGCTCGATGCTCCCGCCTCCATGAGCTTGGGCACTACCGAAGAGGAGGGTAGGGGATACCGTATCTTTACAGCAGAGATTGATACGACTAACCTTATCACTGCTGCCGATACTGCATCGTTCTACCTTATCGAGACTATACGTCGCGAAGGTTGGAATCGTTATGCAGCCTCCGCAGGACTACTTGTAACACAGGTCACCTACAGCGCTTCGGCATGGCAAAACAATAAGGTAAACACAGAAACCAACCACCGTTACTATGTAGTCCCGGCCAATAACGACTATGACTATAAGACAGCCAACAAGCACCTCTTCGGAAAAGACAATCATGAGTTCACTTCCACCTCTACGCCAGCTTCGATCACCCAGTTTGGCGTGACCATGGATAAGCCACTCACCGATATCAACTACGATGCTGCTACAGGCCGTACCACCTTCCACTTCCGCGGTGGCAATGGCATAGGGGCTGTCATCGACCAACCGGAATCCAATGTCTTGTACGACTTGCAGGGAAGGCGCGTGCGCAACCTCCAAGGAATACATGTTGTCAATGGACGCAAGGTGTTGGTCGAGTGATAACGTATCGGTGTAGTCCCCAAAAGTCGCTTCTTGATACCATTACCTGCACTCACCTAAAACCAGTCTAATCTCATATTCGTAGTACTCATCGAGTGCATCGCGGCTCTGTGTGACGATGAGCACCACGGTGCCTATGCACAGGGCAAAGGTTGTGAAGGTCTCCACAGAGGGGAGCGTATGGTCGAGCAGTGCGCCTATGGTAGCGAGTGCGCCTTACAGTGCAATCATCATTCCCATAGCCTCCAGCTTATCACTTTTTACTATTTTATTTGACATTGAAAGTCTGCGATATACAAATTGTAAGTATTTTGTAAGTCACCTTTCTTGGTGATTTATATGATTCTCTCTACTTTTGTGTCCCAAATAATACTGAATCTATGAAACTGAAAGCATTTATTTTACTTGCATTATTGACTACAGTTGCAACAGCCCAGGAGAGTATTACCTGGAAAGAGAAGTATAGGGATGTTAACGGGATGGTCACCTGGGGTGATGTAATCTATATCAAGGGTGAGAGGTACCTGATGACTCCCTCTGTGATTGACTCGTACGAAAATGTAAAGCCTGGTATCTATAGGGATATGCTATATTTTACTTCGGGAGGACAGCAGTATTTTCATTGGGGAGATTACACGCAAGGAATATACGGAACATTTGAATGTGAATGGATGCTCAAGGGTAAACGACTTTACATGAAAGAGTTGCGTCATATGGATGCGATAGTTGACGGGATGAAGGTAAAAGAAGGGGAAATTGTTGTTAAAAAGCCCTTCAATATGGAAACAATGGAGGGAACTTCGGCATCGAGTAAAAAGAAAATGCTTAATAAAGGCTCTATCCCCTTCTCTGCTGATACGCTATACGCTCGCATGGAGCGTGCTACGGGATGTGACTTTGACAAAGACACGACCATGTTTATGAAAAACTTCAACGGTACTTTCTTGGTGAAACGAGCCAATACTGCACCAGAACCTAAGGATACTTGGGGGTATCGCGTATGGGATTATCCCGAGTATCGCGAATGGTGGGACGAGCCCATCTATAAGATGACCTTCAAGAAGGGACGTCTGGTGAAGAAGATTGAATTGTCCGAGATTCCCGAAGAGTATGGAGATACTGTATTCGTTAGTAACAATTACATGACTCAGTTTACGCCGGCGAAATATGGAAAGACTGAGTTTGTGTTGCCAAACTATCTGAAAGAGAATATCATCTATCCCGCGTCAAGCAAGGAGGCTGGCCACGAGGGGCTGGTGAAGATACGCTATGTCGTAGAGAAGGATGGCACCGTACGTGAGGCATGGGTGGCTGGTAGCTCGGGACATGTAGAGCTTGATGAAGCCGCAAGGAGAGTTTTTCTTGCGCTTGAGGGCTGGCTTCCTGCTCGCAAGTATGGACGGGCCGTAAGGTCTCAGAGGAGTTTTATTGTGGCCTTCTCCATCCCCGAAGACCCGACTAAGTTTGCAGAACTTCCCGAAGGGTATCGGTATAACTGGGGAAATGCTGTAGAAATACGCCCCCATTGATAGACACGTACTCGTCATCGTCCCCGAGATTAAGTAAGGGAGGAGAAGCTCTTAAAAGGATATCACTACTGCCCACTAAAAAAGTGGGCAATAGTGACTTTCGACTACAGAAAAACGAAGTTCCTGTAACCATCGTCGACAAGTCTAGTTTTGGCTGTAGATACCACGTGACGATATGGCAAGAACCGCACAAGATGACAAGCCGCGGAGATGATATCTTGAAGCCCTGAAATCAGCTCGAACAGATGCGGCGGTAACACTCAGCAGGCTTGAAGGCCCGTTCGCCCCACCCTGATAGCATGTTTTGATTGCGCCTTATAGTGCATCCATCATGTTTTTCAGCTCCCGTTCATAGTATTCGTCCATCACATCGCGGCTCTGCGTGACGATGAGCGCGACGGTGCCTATGCACAGGGCAAAGGTCGTGAAGGTCTCCACAGAGGGGAGCGTATGGTCAAGTAGCGATGCTGCCACGGCAAGCATCGATGACGCTATCGGCTGCCAGTAGCAGACGAGCAGCGCTATGCCGCCTCCCCATAGCAGGGCAAAGATGATGACAAGGTATATGCGGCGCAGGTTGCGCTCGGGCAGCTGGCGCATGATGCGTGCGTGCAGCGAGGCTTCGTGCTCGCGGCTTGTGGTGTCTGCCTTCTGTAGCAGCGCTCTTATCTGTCGGTCTTCCTTGTTCATAGTCTCT
>JAZRMG010000013.1:0-4343 GCA_045647345.1 Bacteroidaceae bacterium
TAGTCGGCACGACGGGAGCTATATTCCACTTGGTGACTATATGACAATTGGTTGGTCATAAACACTTCGCGCAACGTTCCCTTATTGACCTCATCCAACGAGAAAACATAGAGCAGATTGGGATTCTCCAAATAGATTTTATCGGGTTTCTGTAGTTTTTTCAAGGAATCCAGGTCGGAATAAAGGAGGTTGATGAGACGTGCCCTGTACAGATATTGCAGATAGGCTAGCAATGTGGTGCGCGACACACCGCTCATAAGCGATAGCTTGGTCATATCGACCATCATAGGCACTTCTGTGGCAAGGATAGCAAGCAAGGCTTTCAGCTTACGCACATTGGCCACGTCAAGTCCGCATTGTTGTGGGAGCTCCATCTCGAGAATCATATTTGTCACATTCTCTATGCGCGTATAGTAATCGTCGTTACCTTCCAATCGGAAAGGATAATAGCCCATTTGCAGGTATTCGTCAAAATAGGCTAGCGGACGACACTTGGCATTGACATCGGCACAGATGGCATCGGGTGCAGTCAGAATCTCGTCCAACGTATAGCGACGCACATCAATACCATAATACAGCTTTAGGAACTCGCGATACGATAGTCCCTGCATATCGTAGGCAATACAGCGTCGAGAAAGGTCGGCCTCAGCATTGAGAATCTGAATCAACGATGAACCGCTGAACACAATGCGCATATCAGGGTATTCGTCGTATATGTTCTTAATCTCGCGACTCCACTCGGGGTATTTGTGCACCTCATCCAAAAAGAGGTGTTTGCCTCCACGCATATAGAACTGCTCAACAAACTCTCCAAGCGAATGGCGGGTGAAGTAGACGTTATCTAAACTCACATATAATGCCTCGCGGCCGTCGCCTTCATAATGCATCTTCAAGTATTGAAGCATCAGGGTCGTTTTTCCCACTCCCCGTGCTCCACGGATAGCCAAGAGACGAGTCTTCCAGTTAATCTCATCCATCAGGCTGCGTACATAAGCCGTTGAAGTGGCCTGTAAGAGTCGTTTGTATTTACCAACCAATGTTTCCATAATATGCTCTCTTTTATTTTATCGGTGCAAATATACGCATAATTTGTTTTATGCACAAAACGAAAAACTATCAAATTTGTTTTGTGCATTAAGCATAAATATCTAATTTACGTTTCGGAAAGAAAACAAAAAAGCGACGAACACTCCGTTCCTTTACTAGCAATTCCAGTGAAAAATAACGTTTCTTGAGGTCTCATCGCCCAAAAGTGTCAAAAAATTGGACACTTTTCACTCGAAAAAGCATTTTTTGCATTTTTTCTTGCGATGGTGCTTGCGCGAACGATTAACTTCGCAGAGGAAAAACAACAGAAAATGAAACAAAATAAAACGATACGACAATGAAAGAGTTTTTTAAGAACCTGCGCCGCTACAAGGTATCTTCCGTACTCAACATCTTGGGCTTGAGCATCGCCTTTGCCTCGGCCTTTATCATCTTGGTACAGGTGAACTATGACCTCAGTTACAACCGCTCGCTCAAGGATGCGGAGAGGGTGTTCCGTGTAGAAACTGCAATGTTTTCTGAGATGTATAGAGGTAAAATGTCAGATAATATCTGTGACCCTTTAGGACAAAGTTTTGGTGAAGACACTACGATGGTCGAAGTCTTTGGGCGCATGCGTTTTGGTACCTCACCCATTAATCTGAAGCTGCAACTCAATGGCGAGGAGCACACCGTAGAGGTTATGGAGAGTTGGGGTACTGCGGGTGCTCCTGAGGCTGTGGGCTTCAATCTCATTGGCGGTGGTTTCGATCGCCTTAGTACTCCTAATAGTATATTGATGAGCGAATCCCTAGCAGAGAATTATGACCTTGAATTGGATGATGTGGTGCAAGACATCAAGGGCCGCTCACTTACTATTGTTGGCATCTTTGAAGACTTCCCTAAAAACTGTGACCTTCATGGCCTACAAATGTACATAAGCATCTCTCAGGACGAATTGGATAGGCCTAATAACTGGAATTATGCCTATTTCTACAAACTGAAAGAGGCGTGGATGAAGGATGCATTTCTGGAGAGTCTTTATCCAAAGTTGTATGATTTGAATCAAATGCTGGATAAAATGTACTATGAGTATATTGGCAAGGAGTATCCTGACACAATGACATTGGCAAAGTTTCGCTCTACTCCTAGCAGTCGCATGCAATTGACTTCGCTTAAAGACATCCATTTCGCCAAGGTAGAAACAAGCGGTCGTAACAAGACTGCTGATGCCACCACTACCTATACATTATTGGCAATCGGTATAGTAATCCTTCTCATAGCCTTCGTCAACTTCATCAATTTCTTTATGGCGATGGTCCCTCGCCGCATTCGCCGAGTGAATACAGAGAAAATCTATGGCTGCACTGCCAGTCGTCTGCGCTTAGGTTTTGTGGGCGAGGCTGTAGGATTGGTATTACTCGGTCTGTTGCTGGCGACTTATATCATCTTCATGATTGCTCCCGAAGTGAGTGCTAGTAGTTTTATTTCTACCTCCATCGCTTTAGAGGAGAACTGGGATATGGTGTTAATGATGCTTGGCCTAGGTGTAGTACTTGCCGTCATTGCCAGCATTTACCCTGCTTACTACATCACTTCTGTGCCGCCGGCATTCGCCATCAAGGGATCGTTTGGTAATACACAAAAAGGTCGTCGTTTGCGCTCAGCGCTGCTCAGCCTGCAGTTTTTCATTGCACTCACGCTCATTACTTGCACGCTTTTCATCAAACTGCAGCATTCCTACTTGATGAATTATGATACGGGATTCGATAAGGAACAATTGCTGTCTGTTGAACTGGATAGAAGAACCAGGCATTTGACGGATGATGCCAATCGTCCCACATTTGTCTCCCTTCTAGAAGAGAATCCAATGATAAAGGATATCACCTTTTCTACAAGCCGTATGGTCGCTGAAGAGAGAACCACCTGGTCGCGTCCTGTTTTTGGGGAAGAGGATTCTGACCGCACTGTTAAAATGGATATACAAATAGTGACGCCAAACTTCCTCGAAGTAATGGGCATTGAGATTACCGAAGGGCGCAACTTCGAACCTCGCGATATGCAGAATCCACGCGGAGCTATCATTTACACAGAAGCTGCACGCCATATGTATAATCTCACCTTTGACACTCGCATAGGATGGAATACCAAAGAGCCTAGTGAAGTCGTCGGTTTCTGCGAAGATGTCAAGATGCAGCCACTTCAATACGCAACAAAACCCACCGCCTTTTATGTCATGGGACGAGATTTTTATTATCCCCAACTCTACATCCGCACCACCGAGGGAATAGACTTTGAGGCGGTGAAAGCATATATCGAGGAGTGCATATTGAAGCTTGCGCCCAAGGCAAAGCCCGAGGACATCAAGGTGGAGTTCTTCGACGAGCAGCTGGGCCGCGAGTATGAGAAGGAGAAGGAGCTCACACGCCTCATCACCGTGTTCTCTCTCATCTCCATCCTCATTGCCCTAATGGGAGTCTTCGGCCTCGTCTTCTTCGAGACGCAGTATCGCCGTCGCGAGATTGCCGTGCGCCGCGTACACGGTGCGCAGATAAGCCAGGTGCTCGGTATGTTCGTCGGCCAATATGTGAAGATGGTGCTCGTGGCCTTCCTCTTTGCCGCTCCCGTGAGCTACTTGATTATGTCGCGCTGGCTTGAAGGCTTTGCCTATCACATCTCGCTCTACTGGTGGGTATTCCTCATCGCCCTCGCCATCGTGCTGGCCGTGACCTCGGCCATCGTCGTAGCCCGCGCCTACCGTCCAGCGAAGGAGGATCCAGTGGGGGCGTTGTATAAGGAGTAGGCAGGAGACCCACCCCAAACCCCTCGCTCTATGGAGGGGCTTTGCGGGCATCGCGGAGTAAACTGCACATCGTGTCATTCTGAGCGTAGCGAAGAAACGTGTTCGCCGCCCGTAGGGGCTAAAGGCAATCTCGCAAAAGTGCCCTGGCTGAGTCCCAACGCGAGATCCTTTCGCGTCGGCCCCCTCTAGGGGGAGGACTTGGCATCGCGGAAGATTTTTCGATATTTTTTTTGTCAAGCAGAATACAAAGCGTATATTTGCATTGTTATAAAGGTCATATGTCCAAGACACTCTACATAATAGCAGGATGTAATGGGGCTGGTAAAACTACAGCTTCATTTACGATATTGCCGGAAATCTGGCACTGCAAGGAGTTTGTCAATGCTGATGAGATTGCTCGTGGATTGTCTCCATTGAATCCTGAGAGCGTAGCGATGCAGGCTGGACGCATTATGCTCGAGCGTATTGAGGAGTTGCTAAATCAAGGAACTTCTTTTTCCATTGAGACGACATT
>JAZRMG010000014.1:0-10171 GCA_045647345.1 Bacteroidaceae bacterium
TCACCACCGTGTAAGGCTCGCGGCCATCGGGTTCTGAGTGAAACAGGTTGTTGTCCAACCAATACTGATACCATTTACCCTCCACATCTGACGGGTTGTATTTGCTTGCTAATTCCATAATTTATATGAGGTTTATATACATTTATTCTATTTGAACTACAAAGGTCTGAAAAATAGCGTAAACGATTGTGATTTCACTATACTGTGTTTACACTCTCAGCTTCAATCCTGCAAAGATGGTGTCGGGCTTGAAGGCAAAAACAGAAGCCATCTCGCCTGCCATGCAGAATCCGCACTTGTCGCAGGTGTCGGTGCCGTGACCTATGCAGAGGGCACGACGGCCATCGGGATATATGAAGTCGGTTACCCAACAGCGACGGGTAAATTTGTTGGTTTTCATTAACTTCAATCCCGACACGGAGTTCATGATAGGGTAGCCCTTCTTTTTATACTCTATGACACGGTCGATAATCTCGGCTCGTCTTTCCATGTCAAGAGCAAGGTATTCGGTACCCTCAAACGGGGTGTGGAAGTTGATGGAAATCTGCTCTATAGCGGGGTTGTTCTTTGCGTACTCGATGGTGTCGTCCACAGCGGTGTAGTTGAGGGTATTAACCACCATGTTTACGCTCAGATGCTTGTGCCCGCAGCTGGCGATGTTCTTTTCTAATTTTGCGAAGGTGCCTGCTCCGCGCACTTCTTCGTGGTACTTGCCTGCGCCGTCAAGGCTCACCCAAATGGAGTCGGCACGTGAGCCAGCAAAGGGTAGCTGGGCATTGGTGGTTATGGTACATGAGAAGAAACCTATTTCCTTGGCTAAGTCGATGAGGTCATTGATGCGTTTGTCGCCATCCTTCCAGATGGTAACCTCACCGCCCTCGAAATCTACGAAGCGAGATCCTGCATCGTATGACATCTGCAAGTGCTGGCGCACCTGTTCGTAGGTCATGTTGTGAGGATTTTTCAATTCATATACGCTACAGTGCTTGCAGCGGAGATTGCAGATATCTGAAATGAACAGCACGGTCTGTAGGGGAGCCTTGCGGCCGAAGAGACGGGCACGGAGGAACCACCAGCCTAAGTAGAATAGTTTTTTCATATTGTTTGTTTATTTAACTCTATTTGTCTCCTAATCTTAGAATATCAGATTTACAATTACCAGTACCATGCAGAACATCGTTACGATGTTGCGGGCTGTGAGCCAGCGTAGCATGAACCAGTCGAGACCTACGGAACGGTATCGCTCAAATGCTCCCATGGGACCCATCCACCATTTGGTTTCTATTGGAACTTTACGATGATGTACGAAAGCATTGAGCGAACTTACCAACCACAGCGATACGGGTAGAACGAGCAATACGGAAAGATAGGCAACATGTAGCTGTCCGAGGATGACCATTGCCACCACGATGAGGTAGGGTAGGGTGTTGAGCAGTGCCGAGAAGGCAACTTGGCCGCGGGGCGAGCCCATGAGGTGGGCCATCGTCTTCTTGCCCATCTTCCTGTCGGGTACGGCGTCGAGTACAGAGTGTGAATATACAATATTAGTTACTAGAAGTCCTACGGCGATAGAGAGACATGCAATCTTGGTGTCGAATGTACCCGTGATAGAGTAGTATACACCCGTCATCAAGAGCGGACCGAACATGATGAAGACGTCCATTTCTCCCAACCCATGGAAACTAAGCTTTAAAGGCGCTCCTGAGTAGGACTCACCGAAGAGGATGGCCGCAGCCACCCACCATAGGATATCCCATCCTCTGATGCTAATTATGATACACCCCATGACTGCAGCCACTATACCGAATGCGACGACGGCCTTGAGTAGTTGTCCATGTGTGGCCTGTCCTGAGGTGAGATAGGGGTATTTGGTCATGCGGCCGCGAAGACCCTCGTTGGCTGCCTTCTTTCGGGCCTCGGCAGAGCCTACCTTGTAGTCAAACCAATCGTCGAGCAGATTGACTGAGAGATGCAAGAACATCACACCCACCAAGGCGGTCAATGCTGCCACCCAATTGAATTCGGCCTCACCGTATGACAGCGCCACTGCTGTCAATGCGGGGAGCATCGATTGGGGAAGCGAGACGGGACGAGCGTTGTCAAACCAAAAAGCAATCTTTTTTTTCATTTTGTGCGGAATATTATGGCTTATTTTATTTAACTGGCTGCAAAATTACGAAAAATAATTGATAGACGGAGATTATCTTGGCAATAAAGCAAGTGATTAATTCTCCTTCATCTTCTCCCAATCGCTAGTAAGCGAGGGGTTCACGAGGCTCAGTATGCGGCACACCTCTTCCTTCTCCTTCGAGGTGCCCTTGCTGTAGATGTTGAGCAGTTCGTCTTTCTTTATCTCAGTAAACAGCTGAGGCAGTACCGACATGGGCTTGTCTTGCTTGCATTTCTCAAGCTGCGCAAGCGATGTGGTGATGTTGCTGCGGCCTCGCTCGGCGTTCTGCGCCATCTCATCCAGCCCCTTGCGGTGATAGTCATAGAGCAGTTGGCGGTAAGGCTCCATGCCACCGTTCATATAATCATTGATGATGGCATGCCTGTTCTTGCTGTCGCCAAAGGCCTTCCATCCATCCTCATTCAGCATCTGTGCATTGTTAACTACATTCTCGGCCTTGTGCAAGATATCGGTTCCCCCTTTCGGAGCAAAGGTATCCATGTCGAGCCCTATGATAAGGTAGGCATAGTAGGCAAGTACGGCCGTGAGGTTATTGTCTATCATATCGTCAGAGAACTCCAGCTTGTCGTGCTCTATATAGTTGAAGTCCACCGCATTGTCATTAAAGTTCAGCACCGTAGTGTTGTACGATGCGTTATACACCGGACGGTTGGCCTGCACCATGAGGCTACACCCAAAGCGGCCATCATCGCTATACTCATTGACAATAAGGTTAAAGCTACAGGCTATACGCTCACGTGCCGTATACTGCGAGTTGCTCCACTTGCGGGTGTTGAGAAACTCCGTCACAGCCTCTTGCAGTGTAGTGAACACCGAGGTGTTGGTACCCTGTATCTTCGAGTGGTTCACCACCACCTTGGCCTCCAGCTCCTGCGCCTGTAAGCCCAGCGCCCCCATGCCCATCACGAGGGCCACTATATAGCGTGCTATCCTGTTCATCTGCATGTACCTTGCTTAGATTATCTGTACCAGTTCGTCGATGATATCCTTGGCCACCTCACCCTTCGCCTTCAGGGGATACTCCTTGCTCTCTGTGGCCGAGATGATGGTGACCTTGTTCGTGTCGTGGCGGAACCCGGCACCTGCATCGCGCAATGAGTTGAGCACGATGAAGTCGAGGTTCTTGCGTTTCAGCTTACCCTGTGCATGTGCCACCTCATCATTGGTCTCCAGGGCAAACCCTACGAGGCGCTGATGGGGCTGCTTCATCTCTCCCAGCGCGGCAGCGATATCGTGTGTAGGCTTGAGGCGCAGCACCATGTCATCGGCTTCGCGCTTAATCTTGGTATCGGCAGTCGTCTCGGGGGTAAAGTCGGCCACGGCCGCACATAGGATGGCGGCATGAGCCTCCTTGAAGGCCTCCGTGGTGGCTGCATACATCTCGGCACATGACTCCACATCGATACGGTGTATGCCTGGGTGTGTGGTCTGCAACTGCACGGGGCCAGCCACGAGCGTCACCTCGGCACCACGTGCGGCACACTCCTCGGCAAGGGCAAAGCCCATCTTTCCCGACGAGTAGTTACCGATGAAGCGCACGGGGTCAATCTTCTCATACGTAGGGCCTGCAGTGATCACCACCCTCTTCCCTGCCAGCTCCTCACACTGAGCAAAGTAGCGTTCCAGATAGGCCACGATATTTTCGGGCTCCTCCATGCGTCCCTTGCCCACGAGGTGGCTGGCCAGCTCACCCTCGGCAGGCTCTATGATGTGGTTACCATAGCGGCGCAGGGTGTTGAGGTTGTCCGTTGTCGAGGGGTGTGCAAACATGTCGAGGTCCATGGCAGGAGCCACAAACACGGGTGCCTTCATCGACAGATAGGTGGTGATGAGCATGTTGTCGGCCACGCCATGCGCCATCTTACCGATGGATGATGCCGTAGCGGGTGCTATGAGCATAGCATCGGCCCACTGCCCTAACGCCACATGGCTGTGCCATGAGCCGTCGCGTTGGGCAAAGAACTCGCTGATGACGGGCTTGCTCGTGAGTGCCGACAGCGTGATGGGAGTGATAAACTCCTTGCCTGCAGGGGTGATCACCACCTGCACCTCGGCACCCTTCTTTATCAGTAGGCGTATGAGCACCGCAGCCTTGTAGGCGGCAATGCTGCCCGTGATACCTAGTACTATTTTCTTTCCGTGTAGAGTCATGAGGAGAGTTTTGAGCTGTGAGTTGTGAGTTGTGAGTTGTGAGTGTTAACTCCAAACCCCTAATTCCTAACCCCTAATTCCTAATTCCTAATTTAATACGTGTCAGCACCTGCTTGGTGTTGAGTGTGAAGTCGCCCTGCATCATCCAGCTGTAGTAGCTGGGATCACGACGGAACACTTCCTGCACTGGGATGCCCTTATACTTGCCGAAGTTAAACACCTCCACGCCCTTGTCGTTGTATACGATGCGTCCTGCAAAGTCCACATTGTTGGTATGCGATGAGAACTCGGCCAGCGCATCCACATCGTTCTTCAGTTCGGGATAGCGGTCGAGCTGCGCCTTCAGCACCTCGTAGGTAGCACGGGTATCGGCCTCAGCGCTATGTGCATCGGTAAGGTCCTTGCCACAATAAAATTTCATCGCAGCCACGAGGGTACGCTGTTCCATCTTGTGGAAGATGACCTGCACATCCACAAACTTACGGCGTGTCATGTCGAGGTCCACATCGGCACGGAGGAACTCCTCGGCCAGCAGGGGCACGTCGAATCGGTTTGAGTTGAAGCCAGCGATATCGGCCCCCTCAAAGTCGGCCGCGATCTCCTTGGCCACCTGCTTGAAGGTGGGGCATTCCTTCACATCCTCGTCATAGATGCCATGCACCTCCGATGCCTGCTCGGGGATATGCATCCCGGGGTTGATGCGCAGGGTGCGCGACATCTCATTGCCATTGGGGTGCACCTTGAGGTACGATATTTCCACTATGCGGTCAGTGCCCACATTGACACCCGTTGTCTCGAGGTCGAAGAACACTATCGGATTTTTCAGATTCAGTTTCATCGTATATACTATTTTTTATTTATTGCGACAAAATTAGTGCAAGCCGAGCGAAAAGCCAAATTTATTTAGGCTTTTCCGAGCCGCAGCCTAATTAAAGGCTGCGTAGCAGATGATGAGAAATGGAAAAACTAAAATGTATTCTCGTCTCTTTAATAACACATCTTTGCTTACTTTTTGAACAATAATTTATGGGTTCTCAAGAATTATTCGTACCTTCGCAAGGTGTAAATTGAAATCGGGGATAATTCTCTAAGGTTAATTGGTAATTCGTAAATTAAGACGCGAAGTGTACTTCAAAGAGATCATCGGACAGGAAAGCATAATATCGATGCTATGCCAAGCTGTTACTGAGGGGCGCATCCCTCATGCACAGCTCATTTGCGGCCCCGAAGGTACGGGGAAGTTGACCGTAGCAATAGCCTATGCTCGCTACCTGTGTTGTTCCCAACGTTATAATGGAGACGCGTGCGGTGAGTGTCCATCGTGTAGGAAGTTTGAAAAACTGGCACATCCTGATCTCCACTTCGCCTTTCCCATCTACAAGAAAGACTCGAACAAAATACCCCATAGCGACGACTTTATTGATAAGTGGCGACAAGCGGTGGCTGAGAACCCCTACATGAACCTTAATCAGTGGATGGATTACATCGGCACGGAGAATCAACAGGGGCTTATTTATGCTTCGCAGAGCGAAGAAATCATACGCAAACTTACGCTTAAGTCTAGCGAGGGCGGATACAAGGTGATGATTATCTGGATGGCCGAAAAGATGAACGCCGAATGTTCAAATAAGCTGCTTAAAATGATTGAAGAGCCGCCTGCTCAAACGGTATTCCTGCTCGTGGCTGAAAATCCCGACTTGCTGCTCCCAACCATACAGAGCCGCGTGCAACGATTGGCCTTACGTCCCATCGAGGAGGAGACTATTACCCGGGCATTGTGCGAGAAGTATGGACTTGTGGAGGCAGATGCTCGACAGATTGCCCATGCCTCAGCAGGCAATTGGTTGCAGGCCGTAGAAACGATACATCTAGGCAACCGCTCGAAGGAACATATTGAACTGTTCATGACACTCATGCGCAAGTCGTACATGCGCGACCTCAAGGGCATGCGTCAATGGGCCGATGCTGTGGCTGCTATGGGCCGCGAGCCGCAGAAGAACTTCCTTGTATACTGCCAGCGTATGATACGCGAGAGTTTCATCTGCAACTTTCGCCGATCAGAAATAAACTATATGAATGCAGACGAGACCGCTTTCACCTCACGCTTCGCTCCCTTCGTTAACGAGAAGAATATCTTCGGCATCATGGACGAGCTGAGCGAAGCCCAGCGTCACATAGAGCAGAATGTCAATGCTAAAATGGTGTTCTTCGATCTCGCATTGAAGATGATTATGCTGCTGAAGCAGAATTAACCGCACTTCTATACAGGCTACTAGAGAGAATGTGTCTACTAAAAACATCTCTTCTATGCCTATCTGAAACATACATAAAGGCCAACGCAACGGATTGTAAGGGCTTCTATTTATTGCATCAAGGCTATAGGTCAATGTAAAGAGATTATATCAGCAAATGACAAAAACTGCATAGAGAAATGTTTTACAGCTTTGTCTATTCATAAAAAAAATATATCTTTGTACTTCGAAGAATTATGCATCAACACCCCGAAAAGGTTTTTGGAGTTTTTGAGTTTTTAAGTTTGCCGGTTGGCAACTTTATTCTCAACTCACAAATTCCAAACTTAAAGGCTTATAAACTAAAAGAATGGACTATAAAATAAACGGCTGCGACGGCATCGGTTGCAAGGGATGCGGCCGACAAGACAGGCAACTTAACGTCTTTGATTGGTTGGTCGATGTGCCCGGTAATATCGATGAAACCGATTATGTAGAGGTACAATTCAAGAATACACGTAAGGGGTATTATCTCAACAGTAACAAGATACCTCTGCAGAAAGACGATATCGTTGCCGTAGAGGCTAGCCCTGGCCATGATATTGGTACTGTGACTCTCACTGGCAGTCTGGTTTTGCTGCAGATGAAGAAAGCTCGTGTCAAAAGCGATGCCGAAGTGCGCCGCGTGTACCGTAAGGCACGTGAGGTGGATATGGAGAAGTACTACGAAGCCAAGGCTAAGGAGCAGGATACAATGATACGTTCACGTCAGATTGCCAAGGATCTGGGTCTAGAGATGAAGATTGGCGACGTAGAGTACCAGGGCGATGGCAACAAGGCCATATTCTACTACATCGCTGATGGCCGTGTAGATTTCCGTCAGCTCATCAAGGTGCTGGCTGATGTATTTAAGGTGCGTATTGAAATGAAGCAGATTGGTGCCCGTCAAGAGGCTGGCCGCATTGGTGGTATCGGCCCTTGTGGCCGTGAACTTTGCTGCGCCACATGGATGACAAACTTTATCTCGGTGTCGACTGGTGCGGCTCGTATCCAAGATATCTCGATGAATCCTCAGAAACTCGCAGGGCAGTGCGCTAAACTAAAATGCTGCATGAACTACGAGGTCGATGTTTACGTGGAGGCTATGAAACGCTTCCCCGCCCGTGATATCACGCTGGAGACGTTGGACAACACTTATTACCATTTCAAATCTGATATACTTAAACGTGAGATTACCTATTCGACCGACAAAAGTTTTGCAGCCAATCTGGTAACCATCAGCACTCGTCGTGCCTTCGATATTATTAACCTCAATAAGAAGGGAGTGAAGCCGGAATCGCTGCTCGAAGATGGAAACAGCCAAGAGGCTCAGCGTATCGACCTGCTTGACCAAGATAGCGTAACCCGTTTTGATAGCGCCAAGAAGAAAAAGAAGAAGAAAAAAATGGTAAGCAAAGGAGGGGGACAAAACAAAGAACTCAAACGTCCATCAGGCAAGAATTCCAAGCAGGAATAAAAACTTATTTATGATATAAATAACGTGCCAAGGTCACTCTTGGCACGTTTTTGTATGGCAACATTCTTCTATCGAAATCGTCATTCCCTCGCGAGCTAACAAGGTGTTGCTGAACACTACACGCGCTTCGTCAAGCAGGATGTGCTCGTCGGTATAGCGTGCCGAATAGTGTCCAATAAGCAAGCATTTGGCATGGCTGAGTTGTGCCATCTCGGCAGCTTGGCGCGCTGTACTATGAAAGGTCTCCTTGGCGCGAGCTTGACGATCTTCGGCAAAGGTGGCCTCATGAAACAATAGGTCAGCCTCACGAATATACTGTACATTGTTCGGATTGAAACGTGTGTCGCTGCAATAAACATATTTGCGTGGCAAGGCGGCAGGCGTAGTTAGTCGGCTATTAGGAATAACCTTACCCTCTTCGGTAATATAATCCTCTCCATTTTTGATGCGGTTAATTTGGCTGAAAGGGATGTTATAGAAGTCTATCATCTCGCGTTTGATATGGGCGGCCGTAGGTTTTTCTTGAAACACAAAGCCACTGCAGGGTATGCGATGACTCAGTGGAAAGGCCCGAACACTGACCGAACGATCCTCAAAAATGACATCGGTGCAACCATGTGGGAAGGTGTGAAAAACAACCTCGTAGCTTATTCCTTCGCAGAAGAACAGAAGTTGGGGACGAAGTATCTCTTCCAGTTCAGGGAAGGAATGGATATGTAGTGCAGCTGTACGTCCAAGCAGACCTAATGTTGAAATAAGCCCTATGAGTCCAAAGCAATGGTCGCCATGCAAGTGGGATATGAAAATGTGGTTGAGGCGTGAGAAGCTGAGACCAGAACGACGATATTGCATTTGCGTGCCTTCGCCACAATCTATCATATAGAGTTTGTCACGTAAATCAATCACCTGCGAACTGGCATTGTGCCGAGTTGTAGGTAACGCAGAGCCGCAACCGAGAATGTGTACTTCGAACTTTTCCATGATGGTGTCTAATGTGTATGGTAAATGTAAAGGCCGACACATCGGCCGGCCTTTACGGGTGAAGTTATTAGAAGTGTAAGTGAATTACTTCTTGCCTTCGAGTTGCTCCTTCAATGCTGCGAGAGCATCGATATCACCGAGAGTTGTGGCTGCTGCCTTATTCTCGATAGAGGGAGCTGAATCCTCCTTCTTTACGCTCTTCTTTGCAACAGAAGCTGCCTTCTTCTCTGCACGTTCTGCAGCCTTGGCTACATCTTCGAAAATGCGGCTGTGAGAGAGGATGATGCGCTTAGCATCCTTGTTGAATTCAATAACCTTGAACTCGAGTTTTTCGTCGGCCTGAGCCTGTGAGCCATCTTCCTTAACGAGGTGCTTGGGAGTAGCGAAACCTTCAACACCGTAGGGGAGAGCTACTACAGCACCCTTGTCGAGCATCTCGATGATAGTACCCTCGTGGATTGAGTCAACCTTGAAGATTGTCTCAAATACATCCCAAGGATTCTCCTCAAGCTGCTTGTGACCGAGGCTGAGACGACGGTTCTCAGCGTCAATCTCGAGTACCTGAACGTCGAGCTGTGCACCGATCTGTGTGAATTCAGAAGGATGCTTGATCTTCTTTGTCCAAGAGAGGTCGCTAACGTGGATGAGACCATCTACGCCCTCTTCGATTTCAACGAAGATACCGAAGTTGGTGAAATTGCGAACTTTAGCAGTGTGCTTAGAACCTACGGGGTACTTAGTCTCGATACCTGCCCAGGGATCAGCCTTGAGTTGCTTGATGCCGAGTGACATCTTACGCTCGTCGCGGTCGAGAGTCAATACTACAGCCTCTACCTCGTCGCCTACAGACATGAAGTCCTGAGCTGAACGGAGGTGCTGGCTCCATGACATCTCTGAAACGTGGATAAGACCCTCAACACCAGGAGCGATCTCGATGAATGCACCATAGTCAGCCATAACAACTACCTTACCCTTAACCTTGTCACCTACAGCGAGGTTAGCGTCAAGAGCATCCCAAGGATGAGCAGTGAGCTGCTTCAAGCCGAGAGCGATACGCTTCTTCTCATCATCGAAGTCGAGGATAACAACGTTGATCTTCTG
>JAZRMG010000015.1:0-17865 GCA_045647345.1 Bacteroidaceae bacterium
GCGTTGACAATGGAAGCTACCTCTACAAGAGCAGCAACAAACGCACAGAGGGACGTGTAGCTACAGGTCAGTACACAAGTGAAGAAGACAAAGACTATTGGTTCTACTTCACCAAGGGTGGCATCCATGGCGACAAGTACCACATCTACAACTACGCCACTGGAAAGTCTGTCACATTGGAGAACGGGAACTACTATGCCAACAAGGATATTGATGTATTCAACGAATACACCTTCACTGCCGCTGCAGACCGCTCCGGTTTGACTGTATCAAACGCAGATGGCAATTGGTATGTAGCTGGAAGCAATCTCACAGCAAACGCCACAGAGCAGTCTCGTTTCAAACTAATTAAGATTGGCGAAGCTACCAATACAAGCATCGAAATGACTGAGGTCAACACAGAAGCTAACGACATCTACTATGACCTGACTGGACGTATTGTACCCAAACCCACAAAGGGCATCTACATCCATCAAGGCAAGAAAGAGATGTTCAGATAATAGGTAATTATATCAAAAAAGGTAGGACGCGTCCTACCTTTTTTCCTATTTTAATGAAAGTTATGTAAAAAAAACATACCTTTGCACAGCAATACATACAGCATCATTGTGGGTGTAACAATTTATTAATTATATACAAACATGAAAAAAACATTATTCTTAATGTTGGCTCTTATGGCATGCCTTGGCATAGATGCTAAAGACCAAAAAATCGCAATTAAGAGTGCTGTTGCTAACAGTGCCCAGTCAGGAAACGAAGCATCAAAAGCTATTGATGGAAGCACCAGTACCATTTGGCACAGTACATGGAGCACAGCAACACAGTTTCCTGTTACCTTTACTATCACGTTGAAGGAAGCTGCCCATGTAGACTATGTACGCTACATTCCCCGTCAAGATGGCAACTCCAATGGTAACTGGCACGATGTATATGTAGCCTATTGTCCGACAACCACAGGCACAAATTTTGTGTCTATCGGCAAGTACTCTTTGCAGGGAACAAGTGCACAAAGCGATATCTGGCTCACCGAGAAAGGTACAACATGCGGACAGATTCGCTTCACCATTGAGTCTGGTTCCAGTAATTTTGCCTCTGCTGCAGAGATAGAAGCATACGCTGTGGACAACAGCTACACCGAACAGTTTGCTCAATATTTTACAGATGCAATATTCTCAGAACTTAAGCCAGAGGTTACCAGTAGCGAGGGTATTGAGGATGCCACACTAAAGGCACTTGTGGATAACCTGCTAAATGATGCCAATGCATATAAAAAATTCCGAGTAGGTGAGTATGAACCCTACATGACCTTAGGCACATTGCAGAAAAGATTGGGTACTAAGAACCAATATAACCGATACGAGAACCCTACAGGTATATACCTCAAGGCCGGTGAGTCATGTGTGGTGGCAGTGAGTGGTATCAACTCTCAATATCCTGTAGGGCTGATTATCAAGAATTGGGTAACAAATGAGGGCTCAAGCTCATATTCACTGCGCAATGGGCTGAACACAATCACAGCGAAAACCGAAGGTAATGTGTTTGTAAATTACTTCACCGACGATTTCGAGACAGCTCCTAACGTGCAAATTCACTTCATCAATGCTCCCGTCCAGGGTTACTGGGATCAGGAGACAATGACTAATGAGGATTGGGTAGAATTGCTTAAAGGCCGTTCTAAAGAAGACAATACCATCCTTATCACCCGCTCAGAGCATGCCCAGCTCGCCTATCCCGTATCAGCATGGCTACAGCACTGCCCAACCAATGTAGACTCCACCATGACCCTCTACCAACAGGTTCAATGGGCAGAACGTGACATCCTTGGCTTGGAGAAGTATGGTCTTCAGACAAAGAATCGTCAACTCTTCTACGCCACAAACTATGGATTCATGGCTGCTGGCGGTGAGGGCTCTTATTGTAATGTCAGCAGCTTGGGAGCTATTATGACCCCCAATGCAGCAAGCTTCGACTTCTGGGGCGTTGGCCATGAATGGGGACACAACAACCAGATAGACGCAGGTTTCCACTGGTCTGGCTGTGGCGAGACAACAAACAACATTTATGCATCATGGGCACAACTCCATTTCACTGGAGCCAGAAATAGCGCGACAGGAAAACCGACTTACCTTCGTCTCGAGGATGAGAACTCAGGTATTAATGAATATTCTGGCACTCGTGGCGGTCGTATGCAGACCTATTTTGAAGAGGCTATACGCAAAGGTGTTGCATGGCAGCTACAGGATGGTCCTGACTACCATGGGGCAACTCCCGATACAAAAACGGTTAATGGATACGATGCCGACGGCAAGAATATCGGCATGGTAACGACTACCTCACGTAACTATGACCACTTTGTCAAGCTTGTTCCCTTCTGGCAGCTTAACCTTTGGGGCACATTGTCAGGCAAATGCCCCGATATCATTCCCATGATTATTCAGAGCATTCGTACTACAGACAACTATGCAAGCATCTACAATACCAATGGTAAGAAACAGGTGAACTGGATGAAGTTGGCATGTGATAGCGCCAAGATAGACCTCCTACCCTTCTTTGAGAAGGCGGGAATGTTGCGTCCCATCAACGCTTATATCGAGGACTATGGGGCTGGTTGGAACATCATCAACGAGAAGATGATCAACGAATTGAAAGATTATGTTAAGGAACAGGGATATCCCGCCTTTACAGAAGAAATCAACTACATCAACGGACACAATTACCATATCTATCGTGACTGTCTAAAGTTGGAGGTTCCCGAAAAGATGGGAGAAGGCTGCAGTCTCAGTGGAAACAAGCTGAAAGTACAGCACGACATCGTGAAAAATGCTGTCGCATTTGAGACTTACAATCTTACAGGAGAATTAATACGTATCACGATGTATGGATTGGGCAGCAATGACGAGCATAGTTACACTCAGGTGCTCTACCCGAAAGGTAGCACTCCTAAAGAGAAATCAGGATATGTGATGGCAGTCGGATATGATGGTACACGTGTAAAGATTTTCGAAGAAAGGAATATGGAGGAGGCACAATTGGATATGCTCCGCGACATCTTGAAGAAAGCAAAGAGCTATCTGACTTTTGTCGATGAGACAAACACAAAAGCCGGTTATTTCGTGTCTGGTGCTCTTACTGGACTGTCTGAACTTATCACCAAGGTTGATGCTGTAGTTCTGAATAAAGACACAGAGGAATATAGCTATACCGAATGGTATACCCAGTTAGACACTACAATGGTTTCACTGCTACAAAACGAGCAAGCTCGTGTGCCTCTGTATGCAAACTGCTACTACTCTATTTTCGCTAAAGAGAATCCATTGTATTCAATCTGTTATGCTTCTGCGGGTCTGAAAGCAACTACTGCAGGTATGGCTGAATACGAGAACCAATGGCTGATGGAACCCGCATCGGAAGAGGGCACATACTACTTAAAAAACCGTGCAAGCGGATACTACATCTCAGCGGCCAATGATGGTTCACGTGCTAAAGCCGCAGCCAAGGCCACAGATAATGCCTTGACCTTCCGTCTGGTAATGGGAGAGCCGGGTGAGTTTAAGCTCCAGCGTGTTGATAACGAAACGCTTTATCTATACTTCGATTCATCTAACAGATACATAAAGGGTATAAAAGGTACCGCGAATGCTACCTTGTGGAATCTTACGCTTGCCGATGATATGCTCAGCCTCCCCGAAGAAGGAACCGATGGTAAGGTGATCATATACCACATACAGTGCGTCGACAATGGAAGCTACCTCTACAAGAGCAGCAACAAACGTACCGAGGGACGTGTATCTACAGGTCAGTACACAAGTGAAGAAGACACCGACTATTGGTTCTACTTCACCAAGGGTGGCATCCATGGCGACAAGTACCGCATCTACAACTACGCCACTGGAAAGTCTGTCACATTGGAGAACGGAAACTACTATGCCAACAAGGATATTGATGTATTCAACGAATACACCTTTACTGCCGCCGCAGACCGCTCCGGTTTGACTGTATCAAGTGCCGATGGAAACTGGTATGTAGTTGGAAGCAATCTCACGGCAAATACCACAGAACAGTCTCACTTCAGATTAATCAAAATAGGCGAAAAAGAGACTCCTACCAGTATCGAGACTGCTGTGATAGAGACAGAGGCTGTATACTATGACCTGACTGGACGTATCGTGACAATGCCTGTTAAAGGAATATACATCCACAATGGGAAAAAGATAATATTAAAGTAAACCAAGTTTGAAATTGGAAATGAGGCCGAGTCATCGATGACTCGGCCTCATTTTACTAAAAACCTCCTGTAACAATCTGTTCTTTCGTCCCTAAATGGTCTGAAAACTATCAAAAGTAGAGGGAATTTTGTTCAAAAGTCAGTTTACCCCCTTCTTAAAAGACGATTTCCTCTCAGTCGGCAATGTTATGTTGGTACTTTTGCGCAGAGATTAATAACCTAAAAGACTAAAGAACATGAACGACTCATTCAATCGCGACCTAATTAAGGTGCAGGACGAACTTTTGCGTTACGCCTACAAACTTACAATGGACAGAGAGGAAGCCTATGACCTCCTACAGGAAACCTCATTAAAGGCCCTTGACAATAGAGATAAATATACACCTGATACCAACTTCAAGGGTTGGATGTATACCATCATGCGCAATATCTTTATTAATAACTACCGCAAAACGGTACGAGACCAAACTTTTGTAGACAAGACAGATAATCTATACCATCTGTCATTACCTCAAGATGCGGGCTTTGAGAGCACAGAGAGTGCCTACGACACCAAAGAGATACGCCGTGCCGTGAACTCGCTTCCTAAAGAGTATAGGGTACCTTTTGCCATGCATGTATCTGGCTTCAAGTACCGTGAAATTGCCGAAAAGCTGTCACTACCTTTGGGCACTGTAAAAAGCCGCATCTTTTTTACCCGTCAACGTCTACAGATGCAATTACGCGATTTCCGATAAGAAGGATTTAGAGCAACAGATATTACAAGCGATTTCCACTAACAGACTATAGTGGAATCGCTTGTATTCCCCCATTCATACAAGACAAAAAGAAGGTTCATCGCTTAACTAACGTGAATTCCTCTATTCACGTTAATTATATATACAAAAGAGGGTGTGTCTTTTGACACACCCTCCTGTTTCAAGCAGGATGATATTACTTTGCTGCTTCAAGAGAAGCCTTACGGAACTCCTTCATCAACTTCTCGAGTTCGAGAGAAGCCTTACGTGCACGAGTACCAGCAGCCTTGTTACCTTTTTCTACTTGGAGAGCTGCGTCAGTTGCGAAAGCAGCGTACTTTTCCTGGATTTTTTCAACGAGTTCTTTCATATTCTTTTGTTATTAAGTTGATTTACGGATGCAAATATAATAAAAATCAAAACATTGCAAGCAATTTTGAAAAAAGTTTTAGAAAAAAAGCTTCTTTTTCCTCTTACATACGGCCAAAACCCCTACCAGGACCGCCAAAACCGCCCATAGGAGGGCCACCAGCACCCATGGGGAAGGGAGGGCGATCGCCCATAGGCATATTCCCACGCTGATGACTAGCCTCACGTGCTTGAGCACGCGACTCCTTGTCTCCAAAGAGGTTAAGGCGATAGATGAAGTGTACCATAAAGTAGCTATTCACCGTGTTATACCAAGTATCGCTGCGCATGGTAGCATTGATTACGCGGCTTACGTTGCTTTGCTGGCGCAGGATGTCAAACATCTGTACGCTCACGGTAGCCGCATTCTGCGCGAGGAAGCTCTTCGAGATCTGAGCATTCCAGATGAGTTCGTCGGTATTGAAGTCGGGGTCGCTATAACCACGACGGCTATTCATAGAGATATCTGAAGAAAGTCTCAAGTTCCACCAAGGCAAGTTGATATTAGTCGATGGACCGTATGAGAAGTTATAGGTGTCGCGATTAGCAGTGGGTTGCAAGTTGTTGCGTGCACGGCTATAGTTGAGGTAGCCCTGCATGGTCACCTCAAACCAATCGTTCTGATAGCTTCCTGATAGACGCTCTGAAAGATTTACTGAGCGTGTAGCAGCCAAGGGGAATCCTGCATCGGTAACAGTACGTACGTAACCTTCTTGATAGTTATAACGTGCATTGGTTGAAGAGGTCACCTTGAATTTCTGGTTGGGCAATGCTGTGTTATAGGTGAAGCCTGCATTAGTGCTCCAATTGCTCCATAGCCCATCAAGATTGGTCGGTTGTGAGATGCGTCCACCAGTAGCCTCGTCGTAGGTGATTTTATTGACGATGCTGTTGAGTGTGTTGTTGAATCCTACGTTGGCCGAGAAGTTACGCAAGGTTTCTACCTTGAAGTCCTGGAAGTTTACATTAAGGCTATTGTTGAATGTAGGCTTCAGACCAGGGTTACCCATGGTGATATTCAGCGGGTTGCTATTGTCGGTGATGGGGAGAAGGTCAGTCATTGAAGGTTGGCTGCTACGGCCACGATAGTTGACACGCAAGCTCGTTTGCTTATCCCAGCGATAGCGGAAGTTCATCGTAGGTGTGAAGTTGAAGACCGTGCGCACAGTGTCTATATCGTGTCCCATATATTTATACTTCATCTTGCTGCGTTGGGGAAGCAGTGTGAAGCCCACATTCATATTGTACTTTTCACGGATAAATCTCAACTGTGCCGTGATGTCGTGGTCGAAGTTTTCGTATGTCGCATTGCGGCTGAGGTCTTCGCTCAGGTAATTACGGAAGTCGTCAGGGAGTATCCATTCGGGGATGTACCATCCATCGAGATCACTAGGTAGGTCGTAGGTTGAGCGTTGGCTATCATTGTAGCGATAGTTAAATTGGTAACTCATCTGCAAGAATGTAGCTTCCCATAAAGGCTCGCTCCACATGGCACGCGTACTATAGTTATAAGTTGTTGATGGAGTCGTATTGTATCGGTTGATGGTCGATGTACTATCACCACGTTGGTAGAAGCGTGTGAACGAGTTTGATTGTGAAAAGTTCTCGCTTGTACTGTATCCTCCACGTAGGTCAAGTGTAAGGCTGCGTCCCTCGTTGCCGAACTTACGGTTCACGGTAAGGTTAGCGTTTACGTTGGTGCTTTCGCTGCCACCTGCCGACTGGCGGTTACTGTAGTTGACGCGGCTATCGTAGAGCGTGTCTACCCATGTGTCATCGAGTGGGTCAGAATCGTTTTTCTCCAACTCTTCGAGCGTTGCATAGGGGTCGCGGTTGAAGGTCGCCGAGAGGTTCTCCGAAGCATTACTTGAGGTTGAGTATCCCACACTGGGGCGGAATACAATGTCGGTCAGCGTATCGGGACGCCATTCAAATCGCAGGTCGGCATTTACACTAAGGCTTTGATTGTTTGACGAGCTACGGCTGTTTGAGAACGAGTTTGCGTTACCTGCAGTGAGGAAGGTTTCCGAAGCTGTCTCGCTCTGCACGTCAGAGTCTCTATGGAAGAAGCGCACACCACCGCCGAGCATATACTGATACTTGTTCTTTTCCACCTCATCACCAAAGTTCTTCGCCATTGAGAAACCACCCATCGAGCTCTGTGTCATACCATTGCCACCACCACGGCCGCCACGGCCACCGCCTCCGGGGAATCCGTTGTCATTTACATTATTGGTCGACATAATCACCGAATAGTGTTCATTATCGGCAAAGCGGTTTACCATTCCCTTCACCGAATATAGATTATTGATGTCGTATGCAGTCTCCTGTGTGGGGCGTCCGTAACCGAGGTCAATATTTGAGAACCATCCCTTCTTGGCATCGGGCTTCACCACAAGGTCGAGCACCAATTCCTCCTCACCATCGTCTATACCCGTCATTTCAGCCAAATCGCTCTTCTTCTCGTAGCTTTTGATCTTCTTCACCATATTGGCAGGCAGGTTCTTCATGGCAATGCTCTTGTCCTGAGAGAAGAATTCCTTGCCATCGACCAGAATCTTTGATACCGCCTTACCATTATAGGTCACAGAACCATCATCGCCCACCTCGTAGCCCGGCAACTTACGGATAAGTTCTTCAAGCATCGAACCTTCGGGCACGCGGAAGGTTTCGGCGTTGAACATCACCGTGTCGTCCACCACCTGTACTTGTGCCACCTGTGCTTCTACGATGGCCTCCTTGAGCAGTAGCGCATCGGTCTTCAGCTGAATAGAGTCGAGATGCACACGGCGAGTATCCTTAGTTACTTTAAAATCGCGATAGGCATCACCATAGCCCATGAACGAAACCTTTACGGTATAACTTCCCAGTGCCAGATGCTCCTCCAATTCGAAGTGTCCCTTTACATCCGTCGTAGCACCTGTCAAGAATGTGCTATCTGGCAATGCCAATAGTTGCACGGTAGCTGTCATCACAGCTTCTTTAGTTTCATAGTCAGTGGTTTGCCCCGTCACCTTCACTTTTCTGTCCTGCGCAAAGGTGACACTTGCATTCAACAAGACAAGCAGAAATAATAGAATTTTCTTCTTCATATAATAAGTGTTGTTTTGGTCATAATGCATATATGACTTTCCAAACACGAAAAGGTTTAAGTTTTATTTACTTTTTATTTCGAAATAATGACATATAGCAATAATCCCAGATTTGACACGACAAGCGCCCTACTGCCCTTCCGAGAGCATACATGTTAAAAATGTGTGTTTTCCGACAATACCACACCATTTTCTCATCTATTTTTCGTACCTTTGCAAACTAATTGTAGAAATGCATCTTAAAAAGTCGAAAAAACGAATGAGAAATATGAAAAGACATCTGATATTCGCCCTTATCATGGGCCTATTTGTCACAGCTTGTAACGACACCAATCTGCCTGTTCAGGACGGCATAGAGACAACTGATATCTTCATCCCCGAAGATGCGACAGAAGGTGAGCTGCTCATCAAGTTTGTACCAGAGATGACCAGCATCCTGGATCAGATGGCCGAAGCAAATTCAGCACCTGTTATGACCCGTAGCGGCATACCCACGACGGATGAGGTGTTGTGTATCCTGGGCGGTTATGAGCTGGAGCGCGTGTTCCCTGTTGACCCCCGCCATGAGGAGCGTGCCCGTCAGAATGGCATGCATCTGTGGTACATCGTACGTTTCGATAAGAACACCGACCTCAAGGTGGCTGTCAGCAACTTGCGCCGCTTAGGCGAAGTATCAAAGGTGCAGTGCAATACGACTCTCAAGCGTGTCGACAACACCACTCGCAAGCCCATAGCTATCGGTAGCGACCTCCTCAAGAGTGCTCCCCGCACCACCGATGCCCGTTTCAACGATCCTGGTCTGTATCACCAATGGGGCTATATCAACAACGGAGGCTATGACTTCGCGCAAGAGTGGGCTCCTATCGAAGCAGGTTCAGACGTAAACTGCGCCGAAGCGTGGGAGATCTATCCCGAAGCTGGCGACCCCTCAATCATCGTAGCCGTGCTTGACGAGGGTGTGATGTGGAGCCACCCCGACCTGGAAGGCAACATGTGGGTAAACGAGGCCGAGGAGTTCAACTCTAAAGAGGACCGCGACGGCAATGGTTATGCTGGTGACCGCTACGGCTACAACTTCGTGAAGGACTCCCCCATCATCTGCTGGTCTGAAAACTACGACACAGGTCATGGTACCCACGTAGCTGGTACTATCGCTGCCGTCAATGGTAATGGTGAGGGCGTATGTGGTGTGGCAGGCGGTAATGGTACCCCTGGTACTGGCGTACGCATCATGTCGTGCCAAGTTATCGATGGCATGTATTCGGTGACCTTAGCTCAGGAAGCACGTGCCATCAAATATGCAGCCGACAATGGCGCTGTCATCCTACAATGCAGTTGGGGCTACAACAGCGCCTTGGCCAATATGATGATGGGATACACTCCTGGTCCCGCCTCTGAAGAGGAGTGGGCAGGTCTCTATCCTCTGGAAAAAGAGGCACTCGACTACTTCATCCACAATGCAGGATCGCCCAATGGCGTTATCGAGGGTGGTATCGCCATCTTCGCCGCAGGCAATGAGTATGCGGCTATGCCCGCCTTCCCCTCTGCCTACTCTAAGTGTCTGAGCGTGGCAGCTATCTCTGCAGACTTCACTCCTGCGGGCTATACCGACTATGGTGCAGAAGTCGACTTCTCTGCTCCTGGTGGCGACACCGAGTACTACGGCACTATCGGTGAAAACAACGACGGCACCGACTGGACCAAACCCAACGGCAGTATCCTCTCTACGCTCGTCATCAACGGCAAAGCCAACTATGGCTACTACGAAGGCACCTCAATGAGTTGTCCCCACGTATCGGGTGTAGCTGCATTGGGTCTCTCGTATGCTACCAAGTTGCGTCGCCATTTCAAGGCCGAGGAGTTCATTGAACTGATGAAGGCTACTGCCCGTGACCTCGATGCCAAGTATACTGGCAAGACCAAGACATATCACTATAACCACTCTTCGGCAGGCTACTCTACCGTGCAGATGAACCTCAATGACTATCGTGGCAAGATGGGCCTCCTCATCGATGCCGGTGCTCTCTTGCGTGCCATTGATGGCACTGGCAGTGATGGCAAGCCTGCAGGTAGCGATATGCGTGTGCCTAATGTTACCGTAGCTCCAGGCGAGGTACAGACCATAGACTTGCCAAAGTACTTCGTCGGCGGTGAGAGCCTCTATTACATTGTTAAGCTTGCCTCCACGACTGCCGCTGATGCCGCAATCGTAGATGACACCAAGCTGGTAGTGACAGGTATCGAGCCTGGCGTGACTACCGCTACCATCGAGGTTCACGACAACAATTCACAGATTATCACAGCACAGACTATCGCCATCACCGTACGTAAGGTAGGAGGTAATGGATGGATGTAATGCGTATTGAAAATTGGCTCCGCGATATAACATACTGACCTTAGCGTTATTGCTGGCACTTAGCATCGATGCCCAAGTGGCGATGCGCGATATGCGTGGCCTTACGCGTGAACAGATAGACTCTATCGTGCGTCCTACGGTGAGTCCACAGGGTACAGAGCGACTTCTCTGTGAGCAAGACTCCCACGACTTAGGCACCCTCTCCGAGGACGATAAGCCCGTAAGCCACCCCTTCACCCTGCGCAATGTGAGCACTGAGTCCATACGTATCCAGCGTGTGCGCACCACTTGCGGTTGCACCGCAGCTACCTTTGACAGCACAACCATAGCGCCTGGTTCCACGACGAAGGTTACGCTCACCTACAATCCCAAAGATCGCCCCGGCACCATCGATGTGAATGCCTACGTCTACCTTGCCGATGGCAGCAAGCAGCCTGCAGCGCGTCTATCGCTCTATGGCGAAGTCCTTGACAGAGATGTATGGAGTCATCTGCCCCACACAATGGGCACCCTCCGCCTCAAGCGCAAAGAGATAACCATCAGCGAGTTCCCCACGCAGGGACGTCCCTCAGTGCGCATCCTCTGCGCCAATAGCGGCAACAAGCCCCTTCACCTCAAGGCTTCTATGCTACCCAGCTACGCCACCTTCCGCACCGAGCCCGAGGTGATAGCCCCCGGTACCGAAGCCGATCTCATCATCACCATTGATGCAGCCAAACTGCCCCAACATAGCGACACGCTGCGCTTCCCCGTACTCATCGAAGGCATAGCAGGCCGTCCCTCAGAACGCACCATTTATATTATAATAGAAAAACAATAAAAACACATATAGATATGAAAAAGACTCTCAACCTTCTCATGCTCATGTTCATCTTTGTCGCCACATCATGTACTCCACCCGAAGAGCCGACAGAGCCCACCTTGGCGGTCAACACCTTCAACCTCGAAGGCACATGGCAACTATCAGAGTGGAACAAACATCCCTTGGCTGACAGCACCTACCTATATCTTGTGCTCGACCGCGACCTCTCCTTCAGCATCTACGACAACCTGAGTAGCATGTATCCGACATGCCTGACCGGCACCTTTAGCCTCGAAGAGGATTGGCGCGCGGGACACATCATCAGCGGGACCTACGACTTTGACCGCGGTGCATGGGGGCACGAGTACATCATCACCGACCTCTACAAAGAGTCTATGACATGGACCGCCAAGGACGATGCCACCGACGTACAAAAATTTGTACGCGTAGCCTCGGTACCCACCTATATCATAGAGAGCGTACGCAAGATAGAAGAATAATTACCCCTATTATATAAACAATGGCGTGGCACCTCGAGGTACCACGCCATTGTTTTTTATCGCTACAATCAATCAGTCGGCCCAACGGTCGCCCCACTCGCCACGATGGCGGTTTGTCATCACGGCATCATCTTTGGTCACCTCATCTGACACGCTAACACTCAGCGAAGCTGCCAACATATCCATAACTTCCAATTCTGCAATCTCCATATCAGGAGCAATATATATATTCTTCATAATTCTTAAAATTAAAAGTCCTATAGATCATTTCACTATCACCTTTTTTCCATTCACAATGTACACACCCTTTATGGGATTGAGCACGCGACGGCCCTGCAAATCGTAGACGAATTCTGAATTCTGAATTGTGATTTCTGAATTGTCTATACCAGTGCTGCCATCACCCTCGAAGCGGATAGCAAGTGAACGCACGCTCTGTGCTGCAGGCACATTGAGGTAGGCCTTATTGTTATAGACCTTGAAGGCAGCGTCCTTGCGGAAGAAGCCAACCTTATCATTCTGCACGGTAAGCACATAGTTTACAGAGTTATCTTCGGGAAGCACCACATCAGCATACTCTGCAGTGCCGGCATAGCCGCGCAGGAGGTTGCCCTCGATGACAGTACCGTTCATCGAAGCTTTGGTAAAGGTGTATGAGCCTTCTGCTCCGCGAATCACTGCACCCGTTTGGGCAGGAATGATACCATCTTCAATCTTGGTCATCGTGATGATACCCTCAGCACCATTCATCTCGGGCGCTGTGGTAGCAACATAGGCAGTTATGCCTTCAGGGATAGCCATAGGTTCATTGGCATAGAAGGTACCGATCTCATAGGTGCCAATCTTGCTTACCACGATGTCGTCGGTAGTCTTGTAGTTATCCTTAGTAATCTCCTCAATGGTCAGGGGCACATATACCATACAGTAACCTTTTGCCTGGTCGTCACCATAGCAGGGAGCCTCCTCGAAGAAGAAGGCAATCTTGCCATCGTCCTGTAAGGCCATAGCGCTATAGGCGCTCTGCTGGGTGCTCACCTGAAGGCCCTGAGTCCAGTTTGATGCGATTTCAGATGAGGTGTAGTTAGCATCAGTAACCTCCTTGTACCAGATGGTCACATCGCGGCGGTCATAGAGTCCGCTACCACCCTTGGGCTGCGACTGGAGGAGGAGCTTCACGGCTTCGCCCTGAGCATTTACGGCATCAATGAGGAAGGGCTCACCGTTACAGGTGTTGCTACCACCGTTACTGCAACCATTCTGATTGCTATCCCAAGTACCTGCATTGGTTGCCTTGTCGGTGTAAGTAAACACGTTGAACTGACGGCCACCGCCACGGCGCACGCTGAGGAGGATCTGTCCGCTGGGGAGAATCTCCACCTTAGGCTCATCCTGATTGGCTATAGGGTCTTGGCTACCGCCGAGGATATGCCAAGTAAGTCCGAGGTCATCGGTATAGATGACATAGTTACCTGTGCCCGATGCCTTCTTCAGCAACAAAGCACCATAGATACGTGCCTTACCTGTGCCGTTGTAGTTCTCGTCTACTGCCAAGCGACCGCTACCAAAGAATGAAGAGTATCCGTTCTTGATGGTGGCATCGTCGCCAAGGAAGAGGGTCTCCGAGATATCCTGCTTGGTCCAAGTAACTCCATTATCCTCGCTGAATATGCGTACAGCTCTGTTGTGTGCCGTGGCGCTACCATTGCCAAACATCACATCACCCGCAGCACCCATCACGAGCACCTTCTGCCCTACCACGGCGATGGCAGCATCACCGTAGGCACAGTCGTCGGTGCCACGCTTGCAAGAGCCCTTGGCGATGGTCTTCGTCTCGCTCCAGGTCTTACCATTGTCGTCGCTATAACGCATCACCAAGTCGATACCGGGGTTAGCCGTACCAAAGTTGTAGCGGCCTATATCATCGAGGCTATAGCGGTAGTCGCTCACTGCGATGAGGCGACCTGTAGAGGTCTTGCCGATGGCAGGGATACGGTATGAGAACTCATCATCGTCGTAGAAGAGGGTCACCTCATCCGTTGCGGTGAACTTGGCGATGAGGGGATTCTGCTCATTCACGCGGTTCTTCAAGTTCTCATCAGGAGTGAAGTTTGTGCCCAAGTTCTCTTCACCTACGAAGAAGCCTTGGAACTCGAAGCCGCGGTAGGCACGGGTGAAATCGATGACGGTTGTCGGAGTCTCGAGATACTCGATGGTGGCCACACCAGAGGTTCTTTTCAGGTTGATGGAATTGCCACCAAACTTGCTGGTGGCTCTCACGGTACCGAAGTGGGTGTTGGGGTTGCTCTCCTCCAAGCCCTCTACCTCGGCCTTGATGTAGAGCTGCACCTGATCGGCCTCTGACTCATCCACCAAGTCGGCAATGCTCTTCAGCTCAGCAGTGGTCAGTTCGCCCACGAGAGTCACTTGATGGTTGCTACCCTCGTCAGTCAGATTATCCCAACCACCAGTCCAAGTGATAAGACCTTCTCCATGATTTCCACTGTGGTTTACTACACCTGCATTGTCGGTAGAGAACATGATAGGATACTCATCCGAGCTGCTCTGCTTGAAGGTGAGGCTCTTGCTGTTGGGAGCATCAGCAAAAGGCACCGAAGCGTTGTTAGTGCTCTGCACGCCCATATACTTACCCTTACCCACATTGTAGAGGTAATAGTTACCCTTAGCCGACTTGTACACCGTCCATTGGAAGTAGGCATTGTCAGCCGATGCTGCAGGTTCAACGGTTGTTCTCGCCGTAGAGATTACGTTATTGCTGCTTGCTGTTGCACCCATCCATCCACGCTTGGTCACGAAGGTATAGATGCCACCATTCTCAAACTTCTCGGCACTCTTGATAGCTACTGGCTCGAAGGTGCGGTTGTAGAGGTCGGTGGGGATGAACACAAAGTCGGTACAGAAGTTGGTACTTGTCTGGTCGTAGGTAGTCGTTGATTGGTCGAAACCACCATCAGCATTCTTGATAACAAAGTAGTTGTTTCCTTGCGTGTGCAGTGTCACACCCATATGGCGAGTGGATGCCGCCACGGTAAAATTATGCGCATTGTCGCTCATACCCTTGTGTGCGAGGTACTTGCTTGCCTTGTTCTTGAAGTTGTACTTGCCATCATCGGTAACAGCAGGTGTCCAGATGTAGGCAGCAGCATTTCTCTGCAACTCTGTAGTGAGCGCGAGTGAACCATTATTATTATAAAGGTATCGGTTGAGGAACTTCCCATCCTTGTAGGTATCGGCATAGATGTTTGACTCCACTCCCACGATGGGCGAACCCTCTGTGAGGCCCTTGTTCCATGCATACACCGCGTTGAGAGCGATAGCAGTCTCCACGGTAGCCTCGGCACGATAAGCACGTACCGCATCGAAGGTCTCAGCTACCTTAGTGTAGTCACCGGGAAGGATGTAGAACTCCGAGAAGGTAAAGAATACAGTACCGCCATTAGTGGTGTTCACTGTGAAACGGTAGTGCTGGTATGCGGTTTCGCTTGAAATCTCCTCAGAATAATAGTCGAGAACGGCTGCATTGGTAGGGAAACCACTGCTGATAACCTTCACCTCCGTCCAAGCAGACTTGTCATTAGAGCCCTCGATGGTGATTTTGGTGGGGCGGTTATTGTTGTTCTGGCTACGTTTCTTGAAGTAGAAGCGGAAGCTCTTTACCGCCTTGCCGAGGTCGGCTTGTAGGTAGTGGCTACCCTCACCTATAGAATTACCATATCCACTATGGAAGAAGGTGGTGTAGTTGCCATCGATGAGGTTGGCATAGGCATTGCCGCTCTCTTGAGAGGTTGCAGCAGGGTAGTTACATACGAACTGACCATTGCCTTCGATACCATTTCCTCCATCCTGCACCAATCCCAAGTAGCGCTGTAGGCCATAGATATTCATATTATTGTTGGCAGCCACAGCATCACTGAGGATGAGGTCCTCGGCATTGATGGGGTACTCAATCTCGGCAATCTTCGCTGCGTCGAGAGCACCATCGAAGAACTGCACCGAGCGTACCTGTCCGCCAAACTTATCATACGAAGTGGTGTTACTTACAATACCGCCACCGATATAGAGCTTTGCATTGGCGTTGCTGGCAAAGTTGCTGAAGGATTGGAGCTCGTAATCATCTACTGGATAGTCCGCAGAACTCTTCAATGCACCATTCACATAGATAGAGAACTTCTTGTTGGTGCGGTCAATCACATACACCACCTTGTAGTTGGTATTGCCCGCAAAGGAGAAGTCTCTGTAGGTAAATCTGTCACCACCTGCCGATGAGGGCAAGTAAGCAGGGTTGCTTCCATAGAGTCCGGATGCAACATAAGGGGAGTTGGTCTTGGTCGCTCCTGTAGCAGCCTTCGTAGGGTCAGCAGCACATACCAAGGCTTGACGACCGCTCATAGATGCAGGCATCATCACATCCAGTGCAATGGTGATATTCTCCTTGGCAAACACCTTGTCGGCCAAAGCATCGTCAATGGCGTAGGGATAGGTCTGGCTGCCCAAGCCCTCGAGCTTCACGAGGGGCTGGGGAGGGAGACTTGCTGTGACATCCATCAGTTCATACTGGCAACCCGTGTCGGTGGTGTTATTGCCATCACCCCAGTTGTAGAGTTTATAACTCTGACCATTGCCTGTCTGATTAAACTGCACACTACCAGAGGCGATAATCACCTGGCCACGAGTTGCAGCCTTCTTGACGGTCCACCCTGCGTTGGGCTGTTCAGCCACGCAATTCAGTGCCGTATTGTTGCTGCTTGCGGGTGAGATATAGGTGCCATCGGCAAGGTTGATGATATCGTAAGCGCTATCGCTGCGCTTCACGAATTGCCATATCGAAGCCTTGGTCGTGGGGTTTTGTTCACCGATAATCGCATTGCCAGCACCCTTACCTGTAGGATAGCGGCTTTCGCGCTGGGGAGTGTACATACGATAGTAGTTACCACTCACGGGGAGGTTCATATTAGCTTCGGTGAGCAATGCAGCGAAGGCGCTCCATGCTTCAGTAAGCGCCTCCACCTGTGCGGCACGCTCCTCGGCGGTCTTGTTCTGCGAGTAGGTCGCTTCTATTTCCTTCACCTTGGCATCGAGTGCAGTAGCTGCGCTCTCGGGCCAGAGACCGATGGTAGTACCGATGAGGTTGCCGCGGTCGCGTTTGATTTCGCTCACCTTAGCTGCTACGAGCTCGGTAGCTTCGTCCATACACTGGTTGGGCGAGTAGATGAGACCCTCCACGGCATTCTTGCCTTCAAGGTCGGTGAATACGCAGGTGAACATCCACTTGTTGAGGCGAATACCATTAGCACCGACGTAAGGCAACTTGATAAACACCTTGTTCCAACCCGCGTTGAGTGTCACCTCGATGGGGTTGCGTGCGGTGAAGTTCTCATTCTGAAGGTCATCTTCATTAGAGGGATCGGTATCGGGGTTTACCCATGTAGGGGGATTGACACGTGCGCCATTAATCCAAATATCAGAACCTTTACGGTCCCACTTGTCTGCATAGGGAGTCTTGTCATGTTCTGAGCGACCATAGTTCTGGAACTCAATCTGTGCACCTACCTTCTGTGCCTTGGGTGAGTATACATAGGTCCATGCATACGCGGTCATGTTGTCGTAGTTGGTGCTGCCATAGTAGGTGGGGATGATGTTGTTGCCCCATACGTGGCGCAGATAGATACCGGCACCGGTAGCCATACCTGTATAGTAGGTCTTGCCCTCGTGGGTGAAGGTCTCGGG
>JAZRMG010000016.1:0-6177 GCA_045647345.1 Bacteroidaceae bacterium
CTCTTCACTGATGGCGCGAACAATATCGTCGATACGGTTGTCGTTGCCACGATTGGAGCCATCTTCGAGCACGGCATGTACATCATCTACGATGTGCCCGACAATGCCGAGTTCCTCTACTTTACCATCTACAATGCAGTAGACTTCGATAAGGTCGTACTCAGTAACAGTGACAGGATAGAGGATATGGAACCCGATTGGGTGGAGAATGAAGCCTACTTGCATGGTGTGTTTGGTAGCAGTGTCGTAGGATCCAAGCTGATGAGTTGTATTACTGGTAGCAGCACAGCAGCCAGTTTCCCATGGACCGACTTCCACCACTACAGCCAGCAGCGCGGTATGCAGCAGACCGACTGGAATATGCACAACGACATTGCTAATCTATTCTATGCGTTCTATGGCCGTCGTGATAGTCAGGCGCAATGCGGTGCAGGTTCGCACAGCAACACTCGCGTGACAGGTCAGACCGCAGTGATAGGTATGCAGGACACGGTCAACACCAACGGCACCACTGTGGGCGGTGTTGAAGGCAATGGCTTGGCCTATTATAAGAGCACCGCTGCTGACGGTACCGTTACCTATACCAAGATAAACAATACCAACTGCCTCGGCTACGAAGACATATATGGCCACAAATATGGTATGATGGACAACGTAGAGGTGAACCGCGATGCTATCAATGGTGTATGGACTATTACCCAGCCCGATGGAAGCGAGCGCCGTGTGAAAGGTTCCACTTCGAGTGACATGTGGATAAGCGGCGTAGTGTTCGGACGCTATATGGATATGATGATGGCTGGTAGTGTCGGCAGCAGCCAATCTACCAAGCATTGCGATAAGTATTATTATACAGGCTCTAAGTCCCGTGTGGTTTATCGCGGCAGCAGCTACGCGACTGCGAGTGGCGGCGTGTCGTACGCGAATGCGGGTGACGATGCTTCGTGTGCGAGCACGAATATCGGCTCGCGTCTGGCCTTCCGCGGCAAAATCGAGGTCGCGCCAAGCGTCGAAGCGTACGAAGCGGCTAAAGCGTTCGACGAGTAAACGCGAAGCGTAAAACGGGAGCGAAGCGACAAAGCGTAAAGCGAAATGAAAGCGTAAAACGAAAACGAGAACGAAAATGGAAAGCGAAAGAATACGGGCGCAGCCCGTCGAAATTTTCGGGGGACAAAAGGACTGACCTGAATTTGAAGATTCATTCTTTTTGCCTGGATTCAGGTTTATTGAGTACCTTTGCGCTCCAAATGGTGGAGTTCCCCAATAAACCGTGTGGTTTATCGCGGCAACAACAACGCGAATGCGAATGGCGGCGTGTCGTACGCGAATGCGAATAACGATGCTTCGAATGCGAACACGAATATCGGCTCGCGTCTGGAAATCAACCAAAGAAAAACCATCGGCGTACAACATCGGGGACGGGTCCCCACGTGGTGCCGAGGGGAACAAGCCACAGCAACAGCAGTCGAAAGACTGGAAAGCTGAAAAATCAAATTGAGGGGTAGAGTTTGGTAGGTCACATTGATTCGAAGAACTTGGGCCCCAGGGTCGGAAGGCCAACAGCAAGAGAGAGTATGCGTAGAGAAGGTTACATCATCGAGGAGATTGTGGACTACTCCAATATGGCGGAGTCGTTCGACCAGGTGCTTCGTGGCACGAAGCGGAAACGCAGTCGCCAAGGTCGCTACCTTCTTGCGCATCGTGAAGAGGTCATTGAGGAACTGACCGCACGGATTGCAGATGGCTCGTTCCAGGTGAGCGGTTATCGGGAAAGAGAGATTATGGAGGGTGGCAAACTGCGCCGCATCCAGGTACTCACAATGAAAGACCGCATCGCCGTACATGCCATCATGTCGGTCGTTGACAAGCACCTGAAAAGACGCTTTATCCGCACCACTTCCGCAAGCATCGAGGGGCGCGGTATGCACGATCTGATGAAGTACATCCGCCGCGACATGAACGATGATCCAGAAGGCACGCGCTACTGCTACAAGTTCGACATCTCGAAATTCTACGAAAGCGTGGAGCAGGACTTCGTCATGTACTGCGTCCGAAGGATATTCAAGGACCAAAAACTCATCGCCATGCTCGATGGCTTTGTCCACATGATGCCCGAAGGTATCAGCATTGGACTGCGCTCATCGCAAGGATTAGGCAATCTCTTGTTGTCTGTATACCTTGACCATTATCTGAAAGACCGATACGGCGTTCGTCACTTCTACCGCTACTGCGATGATGGTGTCGTGCTCGGAAGTTCAAAGGCAGAACTGTGGGCAATCCGCGATGCTGTACACGAACAACTGGCACAGATTGACCTCAAAGTGAAAGCCAACGAACGCGTGTTCCCCACGACCGAGGGTATCGACTTCTTGGGATATGTCATCTATCCCGACCATGTGCGACTACGCAAGCGCATCAAAAAGACATTCGCCCGGAAGATGCACAAGGTGAAAAGCAGAAAAAGAAGGCGCGTCTTGATAGCCAGTTTCTACGGAATGGCCAAGCACGCCAACTGTATAATGTTGTTCAATAAATTAACAGGCAAAGAAATGAGATCATTTAAGGATTTGAATGTCGCTTACAAGCCCGAAGACGGCAAAAAGCGATTCTCGGGTGCTGTCATTAGCATCCGTGAACTGGTGAACCTACCCATCGTCGTGAAAGACTTCGAGACTGGAGTTAAGACCAGCCAAGGCGAAGACCGCTGCGTTGTAGCCATCGAGATGAACGGCGAACCTCGGAAGTTCTTCACCAACTCGGAGGAGATGAAAAACATCCTCCAACAAGTGAGTGAAATGCCCGACGGCTTCCCCTTTGAAACGATCATCAAAACGGAATCCTTCGGCAAAGGTAGAACAAAGTACGTCTTCACATAGGCGCACACAACATGTCAAAGTATGAGAAGAATTGAAGGTACCGCAGGGGTGAAACTGATTGAATGCACACACCCTGCAAAAAACAGATGGCGCATCCGATGGGATGTCCAGGAACGCGAGGACGGCTCGGCCACCTACATGGAAAAAGAGTTCAAGCACAAACCCACCGACGAGGAGATAAAGCAGACCATCATCGGGTGGATCAACGCGCAGACCGACGAGGCCATTCTTTCAGGCTTCGTATGGAACGATATGCCTGTATGGCTTTCGAGTGAAAACCAGTTCAACTACAAGGCTGCTTACGACCTTGCCGTACAGACGGCTGGGGCTACGCTCCCCGTCAAGTTCAAGTTCGGAACGGACGATGTGCCATGCTATCACACATTCCAAACCGTAGAGGAACTGAGTGATTTCTACATACAGTCCATTCAATACGTGCAGAATCTATTGGATGAGTGCTGGAACAAAAAAGATGCTTTCAGTTTGGATTCATACCGAGAGTAAGATGCAACCCTTCGGGGGCGGGTAAGAAAAAAGCCCCCGGCCTGTTAATATAGACGCCAATCATTTATTAACAACACACCCACAAGGCGCGTGACCGGGGGCAATACCCTCTGCCACGCCTTGTGGGTTTTCGTTTAATAAATGATTGGCACTGCAAAAGTAATAAAAAGGATTGATATGACAGTATACGAGATTCTGAATTTTAACAAAGAACTAATAAACAGGCTTTGTAAGATAGGGTTTAGACCCGATGATTGCCGATATATTGATTTATATTCGGACTATGAGCGCATGAAGGTAGAAGGTGAGAAGGTGACATATATTGTCAATTTCTTGTCTTCGAAGTATGAGGTGAGCGAACGCAAGGTGTATGAGGTAATAAAGCGTTTTGGAAAGCACTGCACGGTCGGTGCAGTGTGAATTGTTCTTGGTCTTTCCCTGTTGTGAGTATAGTGTCTAACTTTGCCGTCGAAAAAATGATTAGGCAATGAACAAGTATTATCAAATTTTAGACAGGGTGCTCTCTTCGGGGAAGATGCAGCACAACAAGAAAGGTAGTATCAGGTACCTTTTGAACGAGCAGCTTTCGCTCACACCAGCGGATCTGCTGGACATATTCGAAGGGCATAATATAGCCCGTAAGAAACTGCGGAACGAATTGCAACTATTTATGCAAGGCGAACGCAATGTGGAGAAATACCGTGAGGCTGGTATAAATTGGTGGGACTATTGTGGCTCTATTCTTGTGAACTCGTATCCGACCTATTTTGAGAAACTCCCTCCATTGATTGCGAAGATTAACAGGGAGAAGCGTAATAGCAAAAACTATGTGCTCTTTCTTGGCTCTACGGATGCAGAGAGCAATCAGGCTCCATGCCTCAGTTTGGTGCAGTTCCAGATAGATGAAGGTGAACTGGTGGTTTCGGCCTACCAGCGTAGTTCTGATGCCAATCTTGGGCTGCCGTCAGACATCTACCATCTTTATCTGATGGCGAGACAGATAGACTTGCCTTTGAAGTCCATTACCTTGAACTTAGGCAATGTGCATATCTATGAGAGTAATTTGGAGAAAACACGTCATCTGCTTGATGGTGATGAGGGCGTAAAATTCGAGTTGAACGTATGATGAGGAAGCAGTATTTGTCGGCTCCACTCCCTTTCGTGGGGCAGAAGCGCATGTTTGCGCGTGAATTTATCAAAGTGTTGGACAAATATCCCGAGGATGCTGTATTTGTGGACTTGTTTGGAGGTTCAGGTTTGTTGGCTCATATCACGAAATGTCAGAAGCCTAAAGCTACGGTGGTATATAATGATTTCGACAATTATAGACAGCGCTTGGAAAATATACCTCGAACAAACCTTTTGCTTGCCGATCTTCGCGCAATTGTCGGTGACTTGCCTAAACACAGCTGTATTAAAGGCGAAATGAGAGACCGAATTTTTGCTCGCCTCGAACAGGAAGAACATGAATATGGTTACATTGATTTTATTACAATATCTTCAGTTCTTATGTTTTCGATGAAGTACAAACTTAGCATCGCTGAGATGAAGAAGGAGGCGCTTTATAACAATATCCGCAAAGGGGATTATCCGTTATGTCAAGACTACTTGGAGGGATTAGTGATTACCTCATACGACTATAAGGATTTGTACAATCAATATAAGGATCTGTCCAATGTGGTCTTTCTTGTTGACCCTCCTTACTTGAGTACGGAAGTTGGAACTTACAATATGTATTGGCGCTTATCGGACTATCTGGATGTCTTGACTGTCTTGTCGCAAAAGGATTTTGTCTATTTTACATCAAATAAGTCTTCAATATTGGAACTTTGCGAGTGGATTGGGCAAAATCATTCTATCGGCAATCCCTTTGAGGGATGCCAAAAGATTGAGTTCAATGCTCACATGAATCACACCGCCAAATATACAGATATAATGCTGTATAAAAAGCGGAATTCAAACTATGAAGAAGCCGCTTAACGCTATACAAAGATACTACTTTTTATTGGAATAACAATGGCTTTCAAATGATATTTTAGAGGAATTTGAATGTTATTTTTACGTTTTTTCAGTATCCCTTTCGGAGTTACTTATATATGAAAAATGCGACCAAAATCGGCCGCATTTTTCTTTTCCGTCATCTCTGGATTTTTATTCGGGAACAACCGTTTCGTTTTGGGATTTTAGGGTTCTTTTTGAACCCTTCGTTTTGGATTGGCTGGAAAATTCGTTTTGCGGATTATACTTGTGTTCCTCCACATGTGGGGGAACACATTTATTTTTTAAGGGCTTACTTTGCAAGAGAATCAACGATGACGTTAACTGCCTGCCGGATGGTTGGTTAACGTTAGCGTTATCGTCATCGTTAAAAACAAAGTTTTATGCAACAACTAAGCCTTTTTCGCGGTGTGCACGATACGCAGCCGCGGTCTGTCACCCTCGAGGAGCTGGTGACGATGATGCGCACGGACCAGTCGGTGCGCGACCTTACCGAGAAGCACCGCTATGCCCGCTCCACGGGCGACGAGCAGGGTGCCAGTCGTTACAAGAAGATGATGACGAGCTTCGGCGTGGCTGCCCTCTTCGAGGGCGGCAGACGGCAACAGCACATCGTGGCGCACCGCAGCGTGGAGGAATAGAACGAAGCAGCAGCAATCTTAAAAAAGATGTGGCAACGCAACGGGCAGATATACATTTTGTTACGAACGCTCTGCCACATCTTTTTCGGTTTTGCATACCTTATGTGTATTTAAATAAATAATTAAAAGAAAAATAAATCTATAATTAATTATTTATTATC
>JAZRMG010000017.1:0-2040 GCA_045647345.1 Bacteroidaceae bacterium
CTTCTACACCGCCAAAATTCATTTTTGCCATAACTTTTAGTTTTTAAGTTTATGTTATTTAAGTAGTATTTCTTTGGATGGAGTTATATGGAGTCAGGTGAAGATATCGCTTCGCTCTTTGGGAGTTGAATGCCGATAGTCTTAGAGGAGTTGAGGAGTTATAGGGAGATAGTCGCTTCGTTCCTTTAGGAGTTATAGGCCAAATGGTTTTTCGCACGTACCACACTATAGGCATTTATCTCCATAAACTTCCTTTATCTCCTTAATATCATCTCCTTTTATAATTACTCCATTAATTTTTATTTATTTTTTCCAAGTATTCATTTACATGCTCTGCGGTGTCGCGTGTCACAGCGATGCGTCCTGAACTTACGTACTGCAACACACAGCCGAAGGTGTCGAGTTCGGTGCGCAGGGCGGTGATTTCGTCGGTCATGCCCGATTTCTCCACCACGGCATACACGGCGTTGGCCTCCATGATACGGGCACCATAGCGGCGTATGGTCTTCGAGATGAGAGGATTATCCAATAAGATGGGAGTAGATACCTTGAGAAGGGCAATCTCCTGCATGAAAATCTCGTTGTCGAGGAAATAGTGGGCTTGTACCACGTCAACCTTCTTCTCTATCTGCTTGGTCACCTTGATCATCGTGTCCTCATCACTCCATGCGGTGATGGTGTAGCGGTGTATCCCCTTGATTGACGATGCCGAGGCGTTGAGGCTCTCGATGTTAATCTGTCGGCGGGTAAACACTGCAGTGATCTGGTTGAGCAGACCCGCGATGTTCTCCGAGTGTACGATAAGCGTATATAGTTTCTTCTCCATACCTTAAATTAAAAACCTTTCTCCACGGGGTGAGAAAGGTCTATTTCAATATTATAAACTAATACCATAGATTCTCACGTCTCTCCTGTTATGAGGATAGAGCATTGTCAGCGACGACCAGTAACGACTGTTTACGCTCGGCTTGTATGAGAATCAAATATCCTTTCATATCTCACTATTGGGCTGCAAATGTATATATAAAATCCCGTACCTACTAATAAATTGTAATATTTTTTCGTCAAATTGTGTGATTTTGTTTGCTCTTCTTTATTCCTTGTTATATATACCCTCTTTCCTCGCTCACATTCTGGGCGTTTAGTCTCAATCAAGCATTCATTTTTCATATCTTATCCAATATACTTTGGTGGGCTTTTTCATGATAGAAACCTGTGAACCTCATGACAAGGCTTCATTATATCAATCTCCATGATGCAATCCATTATACCACCTCCACTATCTCATCGAAGTATTCTGCCCATCCGAGGTCGAAGGCCTGGCTTATCTTGAGTCCGTAGAACTTGGTGCCTTGGCGGCGATAGTTGAGCAGTTCCTTGCGTTGTGATGCGCTGCTCAGTGGGATGCGGAAGTCGGTACACCACAGCACGTCGGCCGACATGTAGTGCCCTGAGGCAAGCAAGGCAAACACCTGTTGCAGCATCTTGGTGGCGTTGGTGTCGCCTACGGACTGTTGGCGGAAGAAGTCGAGCACAGCGGTTCTGTTCTTCCTGACCTCGATGGGTGTTGCGTTTACCGAGAAGGAGATGAGGTAGAGCTCTCGCTTCTGTCGCTCGGCCAGGAGGAGGAGGCGCATCATCAGTGAGTTGACCAGCTGTTCGGGCAGACCTGCCATACTTCCCGAGCGGTCTACGCACACAATCATCGGTCCTTGCAGACGTGCCGGACGCGGAGCTACATTGCGCGAGGGCTTCAGCATCTCGCTCTTGTGGCGGAAGGTCTGCAGGCTGTTCGTGGCATATTTATATAGGAACACATCGTATAGTGCCTCGTCGCTGCATTGGGCCAGTTCGAGTGGCAACATCGCGTGTATGTCCTGACTGAGCGTGACGCCCAGGATGTCGCTCTTGGCAGCATGCTCCATCTTCATGCTTCCGCCTATGGCTACGGACATGCGTTGGGTGGCATCGTCATCGGCTAGGCGGCCCATCTTGCCCGCTATCTGCTCCAGCTGGGGGTATTGCTTCTGCAGCTTGGCG
>JAZRMG010000018.1:0-19505 GCA_045647345.1 Bacteroidaceae bacterium
GCACTCCATCTTCTCGGTGTCGGTCACGAAGTAGGGTGACAGGTAACCGCGGTCGAACTGCATGCCCTCAACCACGCCGATAGAGGTCTCGGTGCCCTTGGCCTCCTCGATGGTGGTGACGCCGTCCTTGGATACGCGGCGCATAGCATCGGCGATGAGCTTACCGATCTCGGGGTCGTTGTTGGCAGAGATGGTAGCCACCTGCTCAATCTTGTCGTAGTCGCTGCCTACAGCCTCGGCCTGCTCCTTGATGTTCTCTACCACCTTGGCTACGGCCTTGTCGATACCGCGCTTGAGGTCCATGGGGTTGGCACCGGCGGTGACATTCTTGATACCTACATTGACGATGCTCTGAGCAAGCACGGTAGCTGTTGTGGTACCGTCGCCCGCATCGTCACCAGTCTTTGATGCTACTGACTTGACAAGCTGTGCACCGGTGTTCATGAAGGGATCAGCAAGCTCCACCTCCTTGGCTACGGTGACACCGTCCTTGGTGATGTGGGGAGCACCGAACTTCTTCTCGATGATGACATTACGACCTTTGGGGCCGAGAGTTACTTTCACTGCATTGGCCAGCTCGTCAACGCCCTTCTTGAGCTGCTCGCGAGCCTCCATATTGAATAAAATATCTTTTGCCATAGTTGTTAGTTGTTTTTTTGATTGTTGGTATTTCTAGAATATCTAGATTGTCTAGAGTATCTAGAGTATCTATTCTGATTAATTATCCCACGATTGCCAGAATATCGCTCTGGCGCATGATGAGGTACTTGGTGCCGTCGAGCTCGAGCTCAGTGCCGGCATACTTACCGTAGAGTACGGTATCGCCTACCTTTACTACCATGTCTTCGTCTTTGGTGCCGTTACCTACGGCTACTACTTCGCCCTTGAGGGGTTTCTCTTTGGCGGTGTCGGGGATGATGATACCACCGATAGTTCTCTCTTCGGCCGGTGCGGGTACTACGAGCACGCGGTCTGCTAATGGTTTGATGTTCATAGTTGTGTATTTTTTATCGTTGTTGTATGAATATTTACCTTACACTGCTCTATAAAACGAAAAATATGCCACGAATGTTTGGTTGCAATATTTCGTGTCACATTGATTGTCTTAATGAAAAAGTTGGTGACAGTTTGTCAGTTAATCCAGTTCAAATAGTAACTTCTCTAGTTGCTCCGCACTAAGCCAACGGTGTAATGAGCCTCGGTGAGCTACGGTGATGCCTCCTGTCTCTTCCGAGACTACAATTGCCAAGGCATCGCTTTCTTGTGATATGCCGAGAGCCGCACGATGGCGCAATCCCATAGACTTGGGGATATCCATGTTATGCGAAACTGGGAGCAAACATCCTGCAGCTGCAATGCGCTTTTGGCTAATAATCATGGCACCATCATGTAGGGGGCTATTTTTAAAAAAAATGTTTTCGATGAGTAGCTGGTTGATATTGGCGTTGATGGTTTCACCTGTCTTGATGACTTCTCCCAACTTGTCGCCCTGCTCGATAACGATGAGTGCTCCCTCTTTGCGTTTGGCCATGTTCATGCAAGCCATTACGATAGGCATCATCTCAGTGTGGTCAGTTTCACCTACTTTCTTCTTATTGGTGAAGAACTCAATGATATGGCGCACGCGTCGCTGCGAGCCCATCTCTCGAAGGAAATGCCTAATCTCCTCTTGGAAAAGAACGATGAGTGCTAAAGCTCCGACACTGGTCAGCGTATCTAAGATGCGTCCTAATAGGCGCATTTGGAATATTTGCGAAACTAATACCCATACTACAAGAATAACGAGAATGCCTATGAAGAGGTTGAGCGATCCAGACTCTTTCATTAGCTTGTAGAAATAGAAGAGCATGAGAGCGACCAATACAATATCTATTAAATCTTTTATGCTGAAACCTAATAACATGTTCTGTGAATTATGAATTGTGAATTTTATCTACTATCTTGATTGCCTCCACCGCGGCTTTCACATCATGCACGCGCAAGATGTGTGCTCCCTTCATGAGAGCTATGGTATGTAGTGCCGTAGTACCATTGAGTGCCTCTTCGGGTGTGTTTTGAAGTAGATTGTATATCATAGATTTGCGTGATACACCGACCAGTAGTGGGCATCTGAGCATATGTAGTTCCTCGAGGTGTGCCATAAGGTGGTAGTTTTCGTCGAGCGTCTTACCAAAGCCGAAACCGGGATCTATAATGATATCGTTCATTCCCATAAGGTGTAACTCATTAATACGTGAAGCGAGGTTAAATACGGAGGTGTTCCATTGACTACCGCCTGTGTGAGTCAGAATATAGGGCACGCCGAGCGAGGCTGCGATGGAATACATGTGCTCGTCGGCTTGGCCACCCGAAACGTCATTGATGATCTGTACGCCATATTCCTTGACGCAGTGCTCGGCTATGGAGGCGCGGAAGGTGTCGACAGAGAGGATGGCGTGGGGAGCCGCTTCGCGGATGGCGGCAAGGGCGATGGAGAGGCGTCGCAACTCTTCCTCTTCGCTCACGGGGGATAGACCAGGCTTGGTGGAGCATCCGCCTACATCAAGCATGGTGGCACCCTCGTGTAGCAATGACAGAGCACGCTGTGCTATAGCTTCGGGCGACAGGGTACGCGAGGTGTGGTAGAATGACTCGGTGGTGGCATTCACGATGCCCATCACCAAAGGACAATCCAGCGATAACAACTGGCCATCGATGTTCAGTGTGTAGGGTATGTTGCTGTGACTATGCATGCTGGTATTATCTTTTCCCTTTCTGTTGTTGCTCCTTCGCGATGCGTAGGGTGGTGAAGGAGTAGGGTGGCATCTCGTAACTGAACTGTGGTGCCACCTCAATGGTACTTTCTGTGGGTGCTGCGTTGCGGTCGGTAGGCTTACCGGTGAGGACGGTGCAGGTAGCATTGGTGGCGAAGGCTTCACAGTTATTGACCTCTACCGATGTGGTTACGGCTACGGGAAGCAAGTTGACGAGTTTGATGATGAGGTCGCCTGTAGCGCTGTCGTATACGGTTGAGGAGGCTAAACGCTTGCGCACATCGTCACGGCGGCTGTCTACGCTCAGGTTGGCGGTGATGTATTGGTCGCCGCTGTTGTTACCAAACATCTTTTGGGTATAATAGCCGGGAGTGAGGTCGATGCTCGAAGAATTGAAGTAGATCATGTCGGGGTTCCAGTTGGTGCGGCCATGGCGGGCAAGCAGTGGAGCATATGAGGTCATGCGTACGATGTCAGCATTACGCTCCACATTGATCAGGTGCAGGGCTTCACACAGGGCGGTCTCGATGTTGTTGTGACGGCTGTGCACGTGGCAGGCATATTCACCAAGGTATACCTCGGAGGCATTACGGTCGTAGTGGTCGTAATAGTCCTGATTGTGGATGTACCAGCCGGGACTCACATAGTAGTGTTCGTCTACCATGGGGATGTCTTTCTCCTTGGCGAGCTTCCAACCCCACTCGTAATCGGAACCCTCAAAGAAGGGACCTACGGTGCCGCAGATGATGATCTCGGGGTGTTTTTCGCGCACGGCATCGAATATCATGTTGAAACGCTCGGTGAAGGTTTCCGAGATGAGGTCTTCGTTACCGATACCGAGGTACTTGAGGTTGAAGGGCTCGGGATGACCGGCTTCGGCACGCATGCGGCCCCATTTGGTGGTCTTGGCGTCGCCGTTGGCCCACTCGATGAGGTCGAGGATGTCCTGTATGAAGGTATCCATCTCTTCCATGGGTACACCACCTTGCTGGCCGTGTCCGCCGTGCGAAGAGTTCTGGCAGGGGACAGCGGCTGGGATTACGGGCAGTGGCTCGGCGCCTATGTCCTCGCAGAAGAGGAAGTATTCGTAGTATCCGAGGCCAAGGGTCTGGTGGTAGTTCCATATGTTGGGCATGTGTTGGCGCTCTTCGAGTTTGCCGATAGAGCGTTTCCACAGATACATGTTGTCGAGTCCGTCACCGTGGGCAGCACAACCGCCAGGGAAACGTACAAACTTTGGCTTCATGTCGGCAATCACCTGGGCGAGGTCGGCACGGAGTCCGTTCTTACGACCCTTGAAGGTGTTGCGGGGGAAGAGCGATACCATGTCCATGTCTACTGTTCCTGTTGTCTGCGGAGCGATGACGAGGCGTGCCTTATCGGCATTCTTTGCAGCATTGAAGGTCACCTTAAAAGTCTTCCAGTCGGTACTGCCTATGGTGATGCCTTTCGTGGCCAATGGCTCGCCGTTTTCGCTCACGAGGCTCACTGCCAGTTGGGTACTCTTGTCCGATGCCTTGCGTGCCATCACGCTGAGGTCATATAGCTCGCCTGCCTTGAGGGCTATGCCATCGTAACCGCCATTCTCCAGCGTAGCGCCCACAGTAGTGGTGGCCAGTGTGACGTAGTGGCAGTTGTTGGTGTGTATGGGACGGTCGGTGCCTACGGTGAGGTTGCTGCCTTCGCCCTTGAGTTCCCATGCAGTGAGGCTGTGCCACTCACGGCGGTCGGCAGCCGAATATTCAAAGTCTCGGTTTTGGATGAGTTCACCATATAGTCCACCGTCGGCACCATAGCTGATGTCTTCGAAGAAGATGCCGATGAGCTCGTCGCTGATTGCCTTGCGCTCCTTGCCGTTGATGGTGAGGCGTGCACTTAGTGGCTTGAGGTCGGCAAAGCGTACGGGGTCCTGTCCCATGTGCTCGTTGAACTTCACTTGGCGGTTGGCCAGATAGTCGTCGTGTTTGATGAGCTTGTCTATCTGTTCCCATTCCACGTGGTGTACTTGTCCCTTTATAGAGCGTTCGTTGAGTGAAATTTCGGTCATCGCAGCTGCGATATCTGTTACCTCCCTGTTGACGGGGGTAGCCTTGCTCCATGTGCGGCAATCGGGCGAGGTGAGGCGATACGCCTTGTTGTCCTGTGTGGTATAGGTCACTACCCATGCGGTATCATCATGTGCTATCATTGGGGCTACGCAACTACCTCCCTCCACGTAGGGGTAGTCTTGCGGTTTCCAGTTGATGAGGTCGGGGCTCTCGCAGTAGGCAAACTGAGGATTGCTGGCCATAGGCGACCATACGCAGCGCCACATGCCCTGGCTATCGCGCATGAGGTGCGGAGTGAACATCTTCTTTTGTGCACCCCATGTGCCGAAATCGCTATCCACGAAGGTACGACCATTGCCGATAGAGGTCCAATGGAGGCTGTCTGAACTGTAGGCGAAAGCAATGCCTCGTCCGTTGACATAGGAGAATAGATAACCGTAGTCGGGCTTATTGGCTTGTATGCTGAAGGTACTGCAAAGCAGTGTGATGGTGATAAGAAATCTTCTCATGTTGTGTCCTATTGTCATTTTTTATTCTATCCTGACTTTTTTGTTGTTGATGATAAAGATGCCGTTATCCGGATTCTCTACACGACGTCCGAAGAGGTCATACATGACACCGGTTTCCTGTGTGGCTTCGATGCCTTCGATGTCATTGGGCTCATTTACATAGATCTTGCCAGTGACGGTGGCTTGCAGATCGTTACCTGAGGTCTTGATGGTGTAGCGGATGGTGCCCGCCTTAGTGGGTGTGCCATGCAGCGTGATGGTCTGTGCCTTCTCATCAATGGTCTTGTTTATTCCGTAGCTGTTGATTGTTCCCGACAATGATACACCGCTGGCATGCTTGTAGTGATAGATGATGGGGATGATAGAGTCACCCAATTCGATGGTCTGTTCGGGTTCGCCCGACAGCTCGGTGAGAACGAGGCATGCTCCGATGGAGTCGGGGAGGTAGTAGCCGATGTGTGGCGGTTGGTTGTATGCCACGTTTTGCCATGCTATACCCATGCGGTAGGTATGGTCGTGCATGAGGGTAGGCACGCGGTAGTTAGTGGCGGCATTGGTAGTGAAGAGGTTGAGCGTGGCGTTATCGTTACTGCTCCATAGGATAATCTCTTCGCGCCAGTCGCCGAGGATGTCAGCCTGCAAGTTGGGTGTCGATTTGCTACCGTTGCAGCTGCTTGATGCGTTGTAGTCGTAGGGGTTCTTACCATTGATATATACGCGCGAGGTACCGTTACCGTTCCATTTGTCTATCTTTCCTCCATCGAGCAACTCTTCTTGTAGGTCGCCATCCCAGTAGATGCGGAAGTTGGTCGATGTCTTTCCTGTGCTCGTCACCTCACCTGTCACGGCACTACGCTGTTGGCGGTCGGCTGCCGAACTGAAGAATGAGCCTCTGTGGTCTGCCGAGAGCTGGGCTGCCATGCCGCGTCCGTTGTCACCCGAGCTGGTTGCTTTATGGATGATCTTGCCAGTAGCCGCATCGTGGAGGTCCCATCCGTAGGGTGAACCTTCATGTACTTCGAACACCTCCAGGCCAGGACGGTCGGGGTTATGGTCGGCAAGGTGTATGGCGTCACCATGGCCATAGCCAGTGGCATACAGCAGTGTGCCGTCATGGTCAAGGGCTGCCGAACCCCAAATGATTTCGTCGGCTCCGTCGCCATCGACATCAGCCACCGAGAGGTTGTGGTTGCCATTGCCATACATAGTGCGCCTGCCGCTGCCGCGAGTGGCCGCAGGGGCGTTGTATGACTGGGTGTTGCCTTCGGCGTCAGTCACTTTGTACTGTGAAGCGCTGTGTGAAGAGTGATACCACTTGTCCTTTAGCTCCTTACCGTCGAAGGTCACCGCCCATAGGTAGGCATAGGTGTAGTAGCCGCGCACGAAGACGGCGCTGGCGTTCTGGCCCTCCCCGTCAAGGTGGGCTACGGCTGCGAGGTAGCGTTCACCGCGATTTCCGTAGCTGGCCTTGTCGGTCTTGCCGCTGCGGTCGTCCCAGTTGAAGGTTCCCATCGACTCGGTGCCTATGGTCGTGGCGTTGCGGTTAGGCTTGTAGAATACGGTGTGAAGAGCCTTACCTGTGAGGCCCTCAAATACGGTGAGGAATTCATATCCGCCGTCAATCTTACCGCCGCTGTTGCGCCAGGTCTTCGTGTTGTTACACTCCAGTATCTTACTATCGGTGCCTGCTGCACTCACGTAGTTGTCTGTACCATCCTTGCTGCCGGGACCAGTCTTGCACATCATCTCGGCTCGTCCGTCACCATCGAAGTCGTAGACCATGAACTGCGTGTAGTGTGCTCCGGCACGGATGTTCTTGCCGAGGTCCACGCGCCACAATTTCTCCGGTGTGGTGCCAGCACCTCCTGCCGTCCAGTCCACTTTGTAGCAGTCGAGGTACACGTTGCCTGTGACACCATCCTGTGAGTTGTCCTTCGAGTTCGAGGGTTCCCATTTGACAAACAACTCATATTCGCCGTCGCCGTCAACATCGCCCACAGAACAGTCGTTCGGTGAATAAGTGTATCCTTTGGCTGTAGGGAGGTCCAGATGTATCTGCCAATAATAGTCAGTCCACGGGGTCACAGCATCTGTGGTATCTATAGCTTCACCATTTATTTTGGTTACAATCTGGTATGTATGTGCCGAGGTTCCATATGTGTCGGTATAGGAAGTGCTTGTGCTAATGTCGGTTTTGATGGCGTCACCATTACGCAGCAGGTCAAATGTAGTCGGCAGACTATCAGTAGCCAGATAGCGCCAACTGACGAAATTGCCTTTATTCTCGGCACGGGTGACGATGAGGCCACGTCCGAGGTGCTCTATGTTTGTTTGGGCTATAGCCTCTACTTGTAATGCGATGATCATGCTCAATAATAACATGATGGCTCGTGCATGTGTTAGTTTTCTCATGTGTGTTTAGTTTCTAATGTTTGTGTATGAAAAAGCGGAAGCCACCTCAACGACTTATGCCTATGCAAAGTAACGAATTAAAATCCAAAGGACAAAATATCTACATGCGAATATGATACATTTAAGAAACTAAGTAAAGCAGTTGTTGTAAAAGTGATGATTTCTTTGGAAAGGTGAAAGCAGTTCAATTTTTTTGTACTAATTTTGTCCTCATAAAATAGGAAAGTTAAATGTTAAGTAATCTACATATACAGAACTACGCGCTCATAGAGTCGCTCGACCTTGATTTTGCCAAGGGGTTCTCGGTCATCACCGGTGAGACGGGTGCCGGTAAGTCCATCCTTCTCGGTGCCATCGGTCTGCTCACGGGTCAACGTGCCGAGACTGCAGCCATACGCACCGGAGCTACGAAATGTATCGTCGAGGGTACCTTTGACATCACGGGCTACGACCTTCACGACCTGTTTGATGAGAACGACATCGAGTATGATGCCGAGTGCATCGTGCGCCGCGAGATTGCAGTTACAGGCAAGAGCCGCGCCTTCATCAACGACAGCCCCGTGTCGCTTGCCATCCTGAAGCAGCTGGGCGAACGCCTCATCGACATACATTCGCAGCACCAGAACCTGCTGCTCAATAGCGAAGGCTTCCAGCTCAGCGTGCTCGACACACTCAGCGCCGACAAGTCTGTCAAGGAGCAATATACCGAGGCCTACCGCCACTATCGCGAAGTATCGGCACAACTCGACACCCTTCGTTCCCAACTAACGGGCGACCAGGGCGACGAGGAGTATATACGCTTCCAGCTGCAGCAGTTCGACGAGTGGCGCCTGCAAGAGGGCGAGCAAGAGGAGCTGGAGCAAGAACTGGAACTTCTCACCCATGCCGAGGACATCAAGGCAGGCCTCTATCGTATCAGTGCAGCGCTCAGCGGTGATGAGGGCGGACAGACATCGGCCCTACGCAGCACCACGGCAGCCCTACGCTCACTCACCAGCCTATACCCTCAAGCCGAGGAGTGGTACGAGCGCATAGAGAGCCTCTACATCGAACTCAAGGACATCGCCGATGAGGTGGCCGATGCTGAGGAGCGCATCACCTTCGACCCCGAGCGCCAGGCATGGGTAGAAGCCCGTCTCGACACCATCTACACCGCCCAACAGAAGCACCATGTGAGCAGTATTGCCGCCTTGATGGAGATTGAGCAGCGCTTCCGCGACACGCTCAGCCGTATCGACGAAGCCGAGGAGCGCATCGCTGCCATGGAACAGACCAAAGCCACTGCCTATGCAGCCCTACAGGAAGCTGGTGTCCGCCTCACCGCCCAACGCAGCGAGGTAGGCAGCATCTTCGAGAAGGAGATAGCCTCACGCCTCATCGAACTGGGTATCCCCAACACACGATTCGCAGTAGACATCACCCCACGCCGACAACCCGACGCCACGGGAGCCGACAGCGTCAACTTCCTCTTCTCGGCCAACAAGAACGGTACCCTGCAGAACATTGCCGAGGTGGCATCGGGAGGTGAGATCTCGCGCATCATGCTCTCACTCAAGAGCATCATTGCCGCAGCCAAAGCATTGCCTACGCTCATCTTCGATGAGATAGACACAGGTGTGTCGGGCACCATTGCTGCCCGCATGGCTGATATCATGGAGGAGATAGCCAGTCATGGCCGCCAGGTGATCAGCATCACTCACCTACCCCAGATTGCCGCCAAAGGCACTGCACACTACAAGGTATATAAAGAGGATACTGATACCGCTACCGTGAGCCACATGCGCCGCCTCACCACTGAAGAGCGCATCAACGAACTGGCACAGATGATGAGTGCCGGCAGCCTCACCGAGGCAGCCATCAACAACGCCCGCGAGATGCTGGGGCTTTGACATCAGCCTCAGAACGTGAGCACCACCTCTATGGGATAGTGATCCGAGATATAAGGAGCACCATAGTCGCCATCGAGCACATGGTACTCGATGCACTTGACCCTACGTCCACGGTAAAACACGTGGTCTATCACACTGCGTCTCTTCTGGTTGCTAAACCCGTTGAAGGTTCCCTTCTCCTCAGTCACCTCCGCTGTGGTGCGTGCCGTATGCATAAACTCATTCAGCGGAGCGAAGATCTCATCCTCGGGAGCTACATTGAAGTCACCACCCAGTATCACGGTAGCTCTCGGGCCAGCAATCTCTTTGATCTTTTCCACAATCAATTTGATGGACTCGGTCTGTGCCACTCGGCCTCTGTGGTCGAGGTGCGTATTGAAATAATAGAATTTCTTGCGGCTCTCCTTATCGCGCACCTTCACCCAAGTCACCGTACGGTTGCAAGCGGCATCCCACCCCTTGGTTACTTTATCGGGAGTCTCGCTCAGCCAGAATGTACCACTATCGAGCAATTCGAGGCGTTCTGTATTATAATAGATGGCCATCACTTCACCAGCCATCTTGCCATCATCGCGACCTACCCCCACACGACTATACTGTGGAAAGAACTTATCAAGGTATTTCAAATGCGGCTTCATGGCCTCTTGTAGACCAAAGAGATCAGGATTATGCCGGTTCAGCATATTGCGTGTCGCATGCCGACGATTCTCCCAGTTGTTATCTCCATCACGTGCAATGGTGCGAATATTATACGAGATAGCCTTTATCTCTATAGGCTCCTTGGCCACAGCTACTTCGCACATCATCAATGCGATAAGCAGTATAGACAGTATTCTTTTCATCATATTCAATCTGGTGATTCTAAAGAGTCAAAATCCTTCTTTAGAAGCCTGCACCCAACCATTATATCCTGTCGATAATTCTATCACCTGATACCCCTTGCCTGCCAAGATTGATGCTGCCCGCTTGCTACGATTGCCACTGCGGCAATAGAGCGCTATGGTGCTGTTTTCTCTGATATTTGCTACAGCTAAACTGTCGAAGTCTGGCTTCAGTACATCTATATGCAATGTAGTACCTGCGATATGTCCAGCCACATGTTCATCGAGTGTACGTACATCAAGCACAACGACATTGGTGTCAGCTATCACCTGTGCAAACTCGTCCACTGATACACTGCGAAACTCTTCAGGCATCCGTTCCTGTTGTCCCGACTTCTGCCCTTGGCATGATACGCTCATTAGGCAAGCTACGATAGGATAAAATAGTCTTTTCATCGTTCTTTCGTTGATCTATCGCAAAAATAACGATTACTTCATAAACAGCAAAAGAAAACGGTTCGTTTTTCGCATTTTCGGGAATGCATATATCAGTTGCCACAGATTGGGATGCGGCATTCGGCCGTACTCGTTGTCCGCGGAACCTCGGAAAAACGCGAGTAAACTTGGTTATTCTCTCGGTTTGCAGTACCTTTGCACAACCCAAAGATTGTATTTCATTATAGTGCTATTATATGATTGACAAGAACGAACTCATTTTCGGTACACGTGCCGTCATCGAAGCCATTGAGGCTGGCAAGGATATTGACAAGATACTCATCAAGCGCGGTTTGCAGAACGAACTGTCGCGCGAACTTTTCGAAGCGCTCAAGGGACTGCTCATTCCCGTACAGCGTGTACCCATCGAGAAGCTCAACCGCCTCACCACAAAGAATCACCAGGGAGTGATTGCCTTCACATCGGCGGTGACCTACCAACGTGTCGAGGATCTTGTGCCCATGCTCTATGAGGAGGGCAAGAATCCGCTCTTTGTGATGCTCGATGGCGTGACCGACGTACGTAACTTTGGCGCTATAGCCCGCACTTGCGAATGTGCCGGTGTGAATGCAATTATCATCCCCACACACGATAGCGTGAGCGTCAATGCTGATGCCATGAAGACCTCGGCCGGTGCATTGCACACGCTTCCCGTATGCCGCGAGCCTAACATTGGTAATACCATCAAGTATCTCAAGAACTGTGGTTTTCGCGTAGTGGCAGCCACCGAGAAGGCTAAATATACCTATACCAAAGCCAACCTCACCGATCCGACCTGCATCGTGATGGGTGCCGAAGATAAGGGTATCCCTGCTGAACACCTCGCACTATGCGATGAGTGGATCTCTATCCCGCAGTTCGGGCACATACAGTCACTCAACGTATCCGTAGCTGCTGGTGTGCTCATCTATGAAGCAGTGCGACAGAGAGAGGATATCTGAAAACTATAATCTAAATTTTCAGAGTCTTTCGAACGCTCCGAGAACTAACCTCTAAATGGAAGCACTGCCTTTTGTGCGGTTATATAAGAGAAGAGGGTGTGTATCGCGATACACACCCTCTTGCTGTTTCATCTCCTTTGTATTATTGATTGTCAATGTAGCGTACCATTTCGCAGGCGGCTAACAAGAATGCTCCTACACCAAAATTTGCCGTAGAGTGGGTGTCGACAACCTGTCCGGGGATAGCTCGTTCGCCAATAGGCTGCACATAGCCCACCCGTCCGTCAGGCTGCAGTGCAACTGTAGTAAGGTAGTTCCAAGCCTTCTCTACGGTGGGCCAATACTCCTTGTCGCTGAGTAGTCCATTGTTGATACCCCATAGGATGCCATAGGTGAAGAATGCCGTACCGCTGGTCTCGGGACCTGGTGCATGGCCTTTATCGAGCATGCTGCGCGTCCAATAACCTTCGGGCTGTTGGCAATTCTTTACGGCTTCGGCCATCTTGGTGTATACCTCTATGTATTCGTCTCGATGAGCATCGTTCTTAGGAAGATCTTTCAATACCTTGGCGAAGCCTGCCAATACCCATCCATCGCCACGTGCCCAAAAATCCTTGCCACCATTGTTGGATTTGTGCTTGGGGTATACATATTTTGCATCACGGAAGAAGAGACCTGTTTCCTCATCGTACATGATGCTCTGTGCATACTTGAAATATTCGTACAGCTTGTCTAAATAAAGTTGGTTACCTGTAATATGATACATTTTCGTCATCACAGGCATTACCATATACAATCCGTCTGCCCACCACCAATAATCGTTTTGAGGAGTGCTCATCTGATATTCCATGACTTCACGTGCACGTGCTATCTTCATGGTATCTGGAGACAGGTTATAAAGGTCTGCATACGTCTGAAAACAAATCTGCCAGTCACCGAAAAGCACGTATTGGGGATGTTCTCCGTATGAATATCGCCACTCCTCCTTGTTGTTACTGGTAGCACCACAATATTTGTTGTACTCTGCCCAACGCTTGGTATATGCAAGTTGCTCTTCGTTTCCAGTAAGGAAGTATACCTCCATGTTTCCAGTGTGATAGGCTGCATTGTCCCAAAACGGGCGTGTCTCTGGACTGTTGTTCGTCTGCCAATAGGTGTTCACTTGATTAATTACCGACAGCACTTCACCCTTATCCGGGAGGTTACTGGTACAACTCTGCATTAGCGCTACTAATGCAACAAGAATGGTCGTTTTTCTCATGATAAATATTTGTGTTCGTGTCTTGTTATACGGCAAAGATAATGAAACCTATTGAAAAAGCCAAATTTTCGTTCTACTTAGGACCTGTTTCCCCAAAATCTCCCTCATTCAATATAACCTTTTTGCCATTTCTTATATAGATACCGCGGACATGGGGATACACTATACGTCCTCCAAGATCTCTATATATAGTACGATAGGTCTGTTCCTGATTTTTAATGGCCGACATATTGGGTAACAGATCTATATAAAACAAGTTGTTGACATCAGCCTTGGTAATCTCATGTGTGCCAGCTTTCAATGTGTGATAAATAACATTGCCTCTGTTTGATGATATTTTTTCTCCATCAATTTTTATATTTGGAGTACTCCCCTCTGCAAAGACCAGAAGAAGAGTCATCTCCTCTACAGTTGTAAAAGCAACCGATGTACTGCTTTCTATCTTAAGACAAATAGAGTAAGTCTTTCCATTGACCACGGCAATGCCTTTGGAATCCGAATAATTCCCTTGCACCGAGTAGAAATCATTCGATGGCTTTCTATCCATAAAATGGCAGCTGTAATCACCATTCTCAGGCATCTCTGGAATAGAATCTTCTTTTCCCGTATCCTCCATGTCCCCGCTGTCGGTATTACCCTCCACGGGACTGAATCTCCCTATCAAAGTCGTCTGATACGCTTCCAATGCCTTCTTCAAGGCCATATTTACACCATAGTCTGCATCGTCCACACTATTGTCGAAGATCCATCTAAAATCCCCTTTCTGCAAACGACCTGCTCCCCAGAAACCGGTAATCAACGAAGGCACTTCCCCCGCAGGGTCGGGGGTATAATCATACATTTTATTTCTATCGAGATCAAAATTATTATAAGCTGTACCACCTGCAAGAGCGACAAATCTCTCAGGAACCCATTCGTCACGTGTCTCCGCCTCATAGCAATCAAAGTGGGTAGCAGACTCCTTATGCGTTATCAGCTTGAAATCTTCAGCCCGTTCGGCATACACATTGCCATACGCCTTTATCATACCACCATTTTCTCCCGAGAATGTACCTTTACCAAAAGCGACATCCGTCCCCTGCAATGAAATCAACATGGGACGGCTTGTATTGCGGAAATAGTTGTTCTCAACAAAGACGCTGCTTCCCATTGTTGCCCCAATACCATATTTGGCTATTCCGTCAAAGTAATTGTTATAGACATGCACAGTCATCGTACGTACACGAGGATGGCGAGAATCCGAATGGTCAAACCAATTATGATGATAACTGATATAGTTCTCACCACTTTCACTGGTCATGCCGCACAATGCCATTTTCCCACAATCCCAAAAATGATTGTAGGAAAAGGTCATGAACCTGGAGTCCCCCTTACAGTCAAGCGAGCCATCCCCTTTTGCTTGATCCGAATCTCCGCCTGTCTGCCCATAAAAGAAATCGACATGATGTACCCAACAATGACTATTTCCCGTATCTATAGAGATACAGTCATCCATACACAGCATAATGCCAAGATTACGTACCTCAACCCCCATGCAGTTACGTATGAGCATACCGAATCCATGCAGTGTGGCATCATTCCCCACACCCTCTATGGTGATATTCATCTCACTATAAGCATTCTTACCCTTTATCTGCAGTCCCTCCGCACTGCTTGAGAATTTATCCATATCTTCAGCCTTTATGGTACCGATAATCCGGATGGCCAATGGCGACATGTCATAGCCCTTTTGCCGGGCATCTATAATCGTTTGCAGTCCCACAAACTCCTTTACGCTTCCCTTGTTGTTCGTTATGACATCACAAGCAATACTCTTGGCTGTCTCAGCAGTCACATAAAGGACCTTTGCATTTTCTTTCAGGGTACCATCATCGTTGTATGCTCCTACTCCTTTGTGTCCGAGATGGGCAAATCCACTACGGTCATGCTCCTTCACCATCACCCAATCGCTCTCGGCTGTCGTTTCATCTATCTCATTGCCAAGACTATCCACACCGACTATCTTGAAGCGGTATTCGCCAACAGCAAGTCCTAACACATCAGCACGGCCATATCCTCCATAATTACGGATAAGTTCACCGTCAATCTCCTTGTACTCCCCCTTTGCCGCTTGACAATACACACGATACGATGCTGCAGTAACGGGATGCCAGGTTACATAAGCGGATTCAAACCAACCCTTTGCTTCATTGATGACAATGGTTGCTGCTGAAACTGTACTTGCAAGAAGGAAAAACGCACACAGGCCTAAAAGTCTCTTCATAACATTCTGCCATTTTTCGCAAAGATACTAACAAACGAGCGAGAAATCTGAAGCTTGCTTCGATATTTTTCACAGCTATAAATATTTAAGCACTTTCGTTATAAATATGGGTAATTATTGTTACTTTTGTATTCGACAAACATCATACAACAAATGAGTACCAGACAACAACAAATGGAGTCCTTCGGCCGCTTGCTCGATATCTTGGACGAGTTACGCGAGAAGTGTCCGTGGGACCGCAAACAAACCAACGAAAGTTTACGACCTAACACAATAGAGGAGGTCTATGAACTGTGTGATGCCCTCATCAATGAGGACAACGAGAATATATGTAAAGAATTGGGCGATGTGCTGCTCCATGTGGCTTTCTATGCGAAGATAGGCTCTGAGAAGGGCCTGTTTGACATGAAGGATGTGTGCGATCGCTTGTGTGATAAACTCATCTTTCGCCATCCCCATGTGTTTGGCAGCGTTGAGGTTGAGAATGCCACACAAGTGTCCGAAAACTGGGAGCAGCTTAAGTTGCGTGAGAAGGGTGGAAACAAACGCGTACTCGAAGGCGTACCTTCAGGGCTCCCCTCTATTGTTAAGGCTTATCGTATACAGGAGAAGGCACGTAACGTGGGTTTCGAGTGGGACGATGCCTCGGGAGCATGGGAAAAACTGCTCGAAGAAATTGCAGAGCTGAAAGTCGAACTTGAAGCTGACAATCACGATCTTGCCGAAGCTGAGTTGGGTGATCTGCTCTTCGCTACCATCAATGTGGCGCGTATGAACGGACTGAGCCCCGATAACGCATTGGAACGCACCAACCAAAAGTTTATCCGACGTTTCAACTATGTGGAAGAAAAAGCCATTGCCGCAGGACAAAACCTAAAAGACATGACGCTTGAGGAGATGGATGCCTTATGGGATGAGGCCAAGCGGAAGGGATTATAAGTGGTAAGGCAAACAGAAGGATAAGAAAACGGGATATTTGTTTGCAACATTTGCGAACAATCCTTACATTTGCATAATCATAGCATAAAGACATATACTATAAACTTTAATAAATACCATTATGGACAAACCTTATGTAGTAGGCATGGATATCGGCGGAACGAATTCCGTATTCGGTATCGTAGATGCACGTGGAAATATTCTTTGTGTAGATTCTATCAAAACACAAGCGTATAAGGAATTTGGCGATTACGTATCAGCAGTCGCCGAAAAGCTGCTCCCCATGATTCAAGAAGTTGGTGGGGTAAACAAGATAAAAGGTATGGGTATCGGTGCCCCTAACGGCAACTATTACACAGGTAATATAGAACATTCGGCAAACCTCCCATGGAAAGGCATCGTACCTCTTGCTGAAGAGTTCAAGAAGACTATCGGAGTTCCCGTCACTGTAACCAATGATGCTAATGCTGCCGCCATCGGTGAAATGACTTATGGTGCTGCACGCGGCATGAAGAATTTCATTGAAATCACACTTGGTACAGGAGTGGGCAGTGGAATTGTAGTGAACGGTCAGCTTGTATATGGTCACGATGGCTTTGCTGGCGAACTTGGCCATGTTATCTCACGCCGTTACAACGGACGCCAATGCGGTTGCGGTCGCTGTGGTTGTCTGGAGACCTATTGCTCAGCAACAGGTGTGGCACGTACAGCCAAAGAGAAGATTGATTGCACCGACGAGCCTACATTGCTTCGCGACATAGAAGGCGAGATCACCTCTAAGGATGTATACGATGCAGCCGTGCGTGGCGATAAGGTGGCCCAAGAGGTGTTTGCTTTCACTGGAGCTATCCTTGGTGAGGCATTGGCAGACTTCATCGCCTTCAGCGCTCCCGAGGCTATCGTGCTCTTCGGTGGTCTCACCAAGGCTGGTGATCTCATCATGAAGCCCACATTGGAGGCTATGGAAGCAAATGTACTCAGCATCTGGAAGGGAAAGACAAAACTCCTTGTTTCAGAACTCAAGGATTCCGATGCTGCCGTACTTGGTGCCAGCGCTTTGGCTTGGGAATAAAGACACAGATGTTATGAGAATAGAGAGAGAGGCAACCCGCGGGTTGCCTCTCTCTATCTATTTTACATGATCAATTACGATGTCATTTACAACGTTTGAGTAGTCCCTTAAGCTGATTATGCAACTGCTTATTGAGTGTCCATTGCCAGTCTGACCACGTGTGCAATGCAAAGGCGTTGTAGTCGTAAAAGAAGGCTACAGCGGGGATGAGCAGCAGCGTGGCGAGGATGGCTGGAACGAGAGGGAGTGTGCAGAAAGCAACAATACCCCAGATGAGAACGAGCAAGGGGAACAAGGCAAGGTTCACACCCAGGCGAGCCGTATTGCAAAAGGCCTTGTCCTTGAGCTTGCCCACGATGAGGTGGGAGGTTACCCATGCTGGAAGCGTTGTGATGGCGCAGAACAGGTAGTAGGGTAGTGCGCAGAGCAACGCAATAGTGTTGCCTATTGATGCTGCCAAGGGGTGCTTGTGACTTGTCGACGAGGGATGTATCCTGTGCAGGCGGCGCTCCTTCTTGAATGCTATGGCATCGGCGTAGAGTGCGGCTGTGGCCTCGGGCGCGTCGGCCTCCTTCTTCTCCACCAGGTGCTTGATGGTGGCCTGGTTCAGGGTGAGGCGCTCGGCAGGTGAGAGTGGGTTGCACTGTGCGGTGCAGAGCTTGGTGAGCTCCCACTGGGCGTCGTAGTCCTCGGTGTCGGGCACGTAGGCGATGAGCTCCTTCATGCGTGAAGCCAACTCCTCGCGCAGCATGGCCAGCAGGCGGGCTGGAGTGACCTCGTTCTCATGTTGCTTGACAAACTCGGTCACGTTGATGGGCTCACCATAGGTAGCCACTACCGTAGAGCGATAGCGGAAGTAGCGGCCATACTCGAGGCCCATGGGCACGATGTAGACGGGGCACTTGTGGCCAAACTTCTTGTTGGCTTCGAGAGCAATGTGGAAGATGCCTTTGCTCAGCCCCAGCAGCGAGTGCTTGGGACGGTGTGTAGCCTCGGGAAAGAGGGCCAAGGGGTAGCGGTGCTTGAGCACCTTAACGCATTTGGCAATGATCTCCTCGTTCTGCTTCACGGCAGCATAGCCGTCGCGGATGCGGAAGATGGGCAGCATCTTGAGGAAGGTGAACACCTTCTGCAGGAGGGGCTTGCGGAAGATGTCGGCACGGGTCATGAAGACCGTAGCGCGATTCATCGCACGCAAGATCACCAAGGGATCGAGCAACGCACTGGTGTGGTTGCTGCCGATGATGATGGCACCATCCTTAGGCAGGTTCTCCTTGCCCCTCACCGTCAGGCGACGAAGCGAGAGCTTGATGATGGGGTTCACCCAAAAGATACGCAGTAGGGTGTAGGCGAAATTTTTATCGTATACTTGCACGGGGATATGAATTAAGAATTAAGCCTTTTTTTGTCTCTTCGCCCACACGAATCTGTCGCGCAAGCGGAAGATGCCTGCGGCAGAGAGGCCCGCGATGATGTGCCATATGCCCCACCAAGCGGTGACGATGAGCATACCGCCATTCTGCAGTTCGGGCGGGAAGATGGCGGGATTGAACAGAAGGATGAGGCCGAGACCTGAGTTCTGGATACCCATCTCGATGGTGATGGCGCGGCGGTCGGGGCGCGGGAGGCCTGACAGCTCACCGAGCCAGTAGCCGGTGAAGAGGATGAGACCATTATGGATGGCTACGATAACGACAATCCACTTGAGGTACTTGATGAAGATGTCGAAGTTGTTCCAGAACGAGATGAGCACCATGCCCAGGAACACCACGATGGAGAGGTACTGCAGGGGCTTGTTGAGCGCCTGGGCTACCTTGGGAGCATAGTGTGTGGTGAGCACACCAAGTGCCAAGGGTATACCGAGCAGGACGAATATCGTGATGAAGATATCCCATATGGGGATGGAGAGCACCTGCAGAGCATCGGCAGCGTGGCGGTCGAGGTAGCGCACGTAGAGGCTTCCCCAGATGGCAAAGTTGGCCGGTGTGGTGAAGATGGCAGCGGTGGTGGTCACGGCCGACATGGATACCGACAGCTCGCGGTTGCCGCGAGAGATAGAGGTGATGAAGTTCGATACATTTCCTCCAGGGCAGGAGCCTACC
>JAZRMG010000019.1:0-9156 GCA_045647345.1 Bacteroidaceae bacterium
GCAATATGGCCAGCATGCCGAGACGGCGGAAGAAGGTGCGGGGAGCATCGGCAGTTGCAACAGCAGGCATCGCAGATGCATTGATAATGAATGTAGTAGTAGTCATATCCATACGAACAAATCGAATCTTTCACGCGCGCATTCATGCACACGCTTGCGTATAATGTGGCAAAATTAGCGAAAAAGCGTTAATGCGCCAAAAATCTCAAAGGTTTTGTTTGGGAAAGGCTTCCTATGATATGTTTATCCGATAATCGGCCGAGGTATCGGTAGTTTGACGTAATTCACTGAATACATTACAGATAACGACCGACACCCAGGCTGCGGGGTGTCGGTGGGGTGTCGACAACCGATACACATAGCAAAATGTAAGCCATTCTCAATAATCAGTAGCAAATCGTCATTTTTCAGAACAGAAGAAAAGGAGGCCGATGAAATGGACGATTTTGCTCGTTTTTCAGGTTACAAAAGTTCATAAATCGGTTGGCAGTGGCATGATCTGAGAGCTTCCGGCTTCGTGTTCGTATAGCGTTGCGCTACATCAGGCCGTGCAACATAAAAATTGGGCAGTGCGAATTTCCAGTACTTCTGTGCCAGTACTCGAGTACCGGAGGCTCAGTACTGCAGTACTGGCACGCAAGTACTGCTCCATCTGTCAACTTATTCAGGACAAACTGTCTTATAAAATTCTAAGAGTTCCTCTGCCTTCATACCGCATCGGCCTCCTATCTTAGGAGGAGAATTCTGCCACCGCCAACCGATTTATGAACTTTTGTAACCTTCGATGAGGATAAAAAGAGTAGGCAAGGAATTCCTAAGCTAAAGCAGGAAAAGCAATACTTACATTTTGCTCGTAATAAGCATATATTTCCTTACATTTTGATAGGGGGGGGGGTATTTTTTTGCCAAAAAAGGAACTTCAAGATAATTTCAGAATACTTGACTTTTTTCAACAAAAAAGTTGTACAAGCAACCAGAAAAGTATACCTTTGCATGTTCTTGACACGAGCGAGCGCGCATGCGGAGCACGCGTATATGCGTAAGCAATACGCATCTCGCAGTGATAAGTTAACGGAAAAGAGGCATTTAAGGTAAAAACTCAAAGCATCAAAGAAGCGATGAAACGAATAGCTCAAATAGTTGCAAGTTTACTGATTCTCATCATGGGAGTCAGCAAGAGCTATGCCCAGTTCACGCTTCATAGCGAGGCGAAAAGCCTGGTAGGTATCGAGGTACACTTCCGCTTCGACAAGTCGCAGCTCGACGTCAACTATATGGGCAATGCCCGTTCTCTTGCCCGCTTCTCCCATGTGGTGGACTCTATCGGAGCACACATGATAGACTCAATCATCGTCGTGTCGCAATCATCGCCCGAGGGTCCGTATGCCTACAACATGCGCCTCTCGCAACGCCGCGCCGCCACCATGCGCCGCGCCATCGAGCGCCGCCACCCGGAGCTGAAGGAGCTGCTGCGCGTACACCCCGACGGCGAGTCATGGATGCAGCTACGCGAATTTGTGAAGAACGATACGATCATGCATCAGGAACACATCGACGAAGTACTGGCCATCATCGACTCGAACATGGATATCGCCACCAAGAAGCGCCGCATGAAAGAACACTTCGTTTACCCCTATCTGTACCTGACCTACTATCCACGCATACGTAACTCGGTGTTCTGCATCATCTACTACGACATCCACGTCACAGTGGCGCAGATCGACGACCTCATCTATGAAGCTGCGGCCCCCAGCCCCCTACCTACAGAACTAAACTCGCAGACATACCCCATCCAGCAGATAGCGCATGAAGCCTATGAGCCCATACTCAATGTGCGTACCAACCTCCTATGCGACTTGGCAACTGTGCTCAACGCTGGTATCGAATACTATCCCCGCAATCCCCGCTGGAGCATAGCAGGCCACTATACCTTCCCCTGGTGGAAGCTCGATGCCAAGCACCTGTACCTACAGCTGCTCGACTGGAGCCTCGAAGCACGCTACTACTTGCAACGCGATAAGCGACACTCTGGCTGGTACGTAGCACCCTACGTACACTACGACCTCTACGACTTCAGCCTCGACGCCGAACGCGGCTGGCAAGGCGAGGGCCAGGGCATAGGACTCGGCGTTGGATATACCCACCCTATCGGTGACAGCCAGCGTTGGAAGATCGAGTATTTCGTACGCTTCGGATACTACCAAACCCTCTACGACCCCTACCATGCCGGCGACCCCTACAAAGGCAAGTACTACTACGACTGGCCATGGGCACCCGAAAACTTTATCCCCCGCAACCACCGCTTGCGATGGATAGGACCCACAGGAGCGGGAGTGACAGTAAGCTACGACCTGTTCCGAAGGAAATTGAAAATTAAAAATCCTATTTAATTTACTATTTGACAATTTACAATTTACTATTTATTTACAATTTGATTAATTTACGATTTGCCTCCAGACATAAACGTTAAACCCTAAACACTAAACACTAAACAAGAATTCATAATTAACAAAGTGCAACGTCTCCGCCGACATATCGCCCCTATCGTGCTCGTGATGATGGTCATCGCCACGATGCTGGCCAGCTGCTGCCGCAAGCCACTCTACTTGGCGCAGCGAGGCAATGTGTCGTTCACGACGGCTGTCATCGACATCCATCTCGATTTCCTATGGGGCGAGCACTGGAAAGAGGACTTGCAATATCCGTGGAATGAGCAGGAGCATGGCGTGCTGGGTTACACCGAGCCGTGGGGTATCCGCTCCATTGTTTATCTTCTCGACGAAGAGAAGCGTCGTTCCGAATACCTCTCGCGCAATATGACCAAGGAGGGAGGTCGTGTCAACATAGCCACCAAGGAGCACTACGACATGCTGTTCTACAACAACGACACCGAGTATATCATCCTCACCACCGACAAGTCGACCTACTACGATGCTACCACACGCAGCAATACCAAAGCATCATATACCCGCAGCTATGACGGGCACAACCAGCCCGACCAACTCTTCGGAACCTTGCTGAGCGACATATACATCTCTGACGACCCACAAGATTACGTCATGGAATATGCTGAGGACGGCAGCATGCTTCAAGTATACCGCATAGATGCTACCCTATCGCCCTACACACTGATATACCTTTATCAGATCGTATTGCTTAACAACAACGATGAACAGGGTGCCCTTGTGACCGGCGCAGAGGGCATCACCGCCAACGGACTGGCACGCAGTGTCGATCTCTTCACACGCGCCACCGACACGACGGTAATCTCACTTACGCAAGACGATGTGAAGCCCATCGTAGCCAACCAATGGCTTCACTTGCCCGACGGACGCGACACCATAGGCGACATATTGGCCGCCCGCATACAGACGTGGGGATTGCCGGGCATCACTCCCATACAAGAGGTAACCCGCGGAGCAGGCGTAGAGCCTGCCGACTCCACCTTCGTAGGCGTAGGTCTCACGCTACGTAGCGGATACACCTATGTGATGCAGAAGAATGTGACCGAGCAGATGAAAGAACGCCCCGGCGGAGGAGTCATCACCTTGGTGATCGATGCCGCCAAGGAGATACCCGACACGCTGATCAACCGTCCCGCATCCGATGACGGTTTCAAGGCGACGGTAAACCAATGGAGCAATGGTATAGAAGCAGACTTTACAATATAATTTTTAGACAAAGAAAGGAGGTCAATCCAAGAGATGAATAGAGGTATCGCAAACTAATCGGTTAAAGACACTGGATTAGTAAACATAAAAACAACAAAACAACTATTTATAAACAATTAATTATTTTATTATTCACATTTTAATTTCATTTATTATGAAGAAAAGTTATTTAATGATGGCAGCCGCTGCTACGATGTTGGCAGCTTGCACACAGACTGACTTTGTCAACGAGGTTCCCGCAGAGGCTCCTAAGGCAATTGAGTTTGAAGGTGGTTTTGTAAACAAAGCAACTCGTTCTGAGAACAGCAACACAGGCTACAATGAAACCTTCTCTAATCACCACAGCACCTTTGCTGTATGGGCGTACAAAAAAGCAACAGAAGAATCAGATCGCGCTGTCGTATTTGAAAACGAAGTAGTTACTGTTAAAAATGGAAATTACACCTATACAAATACAGCTTATTGGGATAAAGGAGCTTATTCATACGCATTTGTTGCTGCTGCTCCCGCAACACATAACACTTGGACTCTTGACGTTGACAATTTTAAGACAAGTTTGAATTTGTCTAATGTAGAAACACATCAGACATCAGCAACACACCTTAACGTATTGACACCCGAAAAGAGTGATGTTAATCAAGACTTGTTGATATCAGAAGACGTTATCATTAACCCTGCTACACATGTAGGTGCTGTAAACTTATCATTCATACACATTCTTTCACGCTTGAACATTGTGCTTAACAACACAAATAACAAGTTCCGTATTATGAGTGTAACGGTTAAGGGACTTCCTTCTGTAGGTAGTTTCGATGAGAGCAAACTAAAGGGAGAGGAATTAGCAAAGGGCACACACACACGCTGGACACTTGACAATACTGATCCTGCCAATAGCAAAGATTATAATGTAACATTCGAAGGTGATGCGCAGAAAAAGATAGGTTCAAACGTCTATCTCATGCAAACATTGGTAATGCCTCAGGAAATCACCGATGATACCTCCATCGAAGTTGTATATGGCTATGATCTCGGTAATGGACATATTGACGAATTCACCCGTACACACAAGTTGGCTGAGGTATTCGGCATAACTGGCGGCAATAAGCTTTACTTCAATGAGGGATGGCAGAACACCTTGACATTGACTGTAGAGACCACTGAAATTACCTTCTCTGCTTCAGTCGCTTCTTGGGCTAGCAGCGAACAGAGCGCAACACATGTAATTAAGTAATCTTTATCATTTAAGCCAAGTGGGGTTGAATGTCCCCACTTGGCTACACAGACAGAAATCTAAAAGAGGCACATGTTGCGCAAACATATACTATATATTATAATAGGTGTAAGCTTGATTGCCTGCGACAGGCAGTCACACCCCGGTGCTCCCGAAGCAGCAGAGCAGGCCATCGGCATGGCTCCCACTTCGGTAGCAGCAACACGTGCGCTCATATCCGACACGGAAGGCCTGCAGCGCGAGGGCTTCATCGTATACGGATACAAAGAGACACCATCGAGCGGAAGTCAAGTATTTGATCACCAAGCGGTGAACTACGACAACCGATGGACCTATACCCCCACCCGACATTGGGACCGCGCGGCAACATACTACTTCGGCGCATTCAGTCCACAGAGCATCGATGTAAACCATCAGGGCACAGGCAAGGAGACACACGCCCTCTTCATCGAAGCTCCACATTGGCAGACAATCGATGGCAACGAAACCGACATCATCGTAGCCACAAGCCACGATGAGGCAGAGAACTATCTGGAGCTGGAGGGCGGAGTCGTAGACTTGGCCTTCGAGCATATTTTGTCGCAACTGGAGGTGCAGATTACATACAGTTCATTCATAACCAATGAATATCGCCTGAACACCTTGGCATACCGAAACGTACCGTCGGCAGGCGGTGTAGCCACCTATAAGCTCGACTACACTGAGCCCAGCCGTTCGGCAATGGGAGAGGTCATGATGGCAACCAGTGCCATAACCATAGCAAACAACGATGAGGGCATCGTGATTCAGCCCGAGGGAGAAGAGATGGTATCCTTCAAGCATCTGGTCGTACCCTTCCAAACCGACAAGCCCGAAGGCTTAGAGATTGACATTGACTATTCGGTCAACGGGAAGAAACGCAATACGACAGTGGCTACCCAACTGAAAGCGTTGGAGGCTGGTAAGCGCTATGTATTGAGACTCACCTTCAGTAGCAACGGTATAGATATAGTACCTGTAATCTATATCAATGAATGGGTCGATGAGGAGATGGACGAGGACCCGAAGTATAACTGGTGAAGGGTTGAGGGTTGAGGGTTGAGTGTTGAGGGTTGAGGGTTTAGTGTTTAGGGTTTAGAGTTGAAAGTTTAGGGTTGAGAGAAATAGAAGATGAAAATGAAGGCAAAATATACGTATATTACCATTTGTACAGCACTGATGACACTCGCTTCGTGTCACCAAGAGGAGCTATACACGGGTCCCTGCGACGTGCACTTCAGAGCATATCTGCAGGAGGAGGTGAGTGTGACCCGCGGCTATGCGACTATCGGGAGCGACGTGCCTGCCTTCACAGCCGAGTTGTTCGTGTCGGACGGCATATCGGCCCACAGTCCCGAGCTCACATGGAATGGCTCGTCAATAACAGGTAACCTGCAACTCGAGCAGGGCACTTACCACTTCTATGGCTACATGCCGAAACAAGATGGCGCAACATTTGACCCCACAACAAAAACGATGCACCTGCCCGCCATCCCGGGGGTAAGCGCTACAGATGCTATGGTCATCAACCCGCAAACATTGACGGTGGATGAAAATGACCAAGAAAAGACTATTACCCTGAAGATGGACCACCTGATGGCCAAGATCACTCCCCGAATCTACCTCAACAGCACCTATGCCCAGATGCGCAGCATCAAGATCAAGAAGGTGGAGTTCTGGGTCGATGGAGGCACCAACACACACAGTGCATCGGTAGCCTATACCGATGACAGCTACAGCATAGCATGGAGCACAGGGAGCACCGTCTCTGCTAGCCGAATCACGGTCTACGAGACGGCCAATCCAATGACACTCACCACCACAAAAGGAGAGCAGGAGTATGGACACTGCTACCTCTGCCCCAACCAGTCGACAGAGAACCTGAAGATGCGCGTCACCTACGATGTGTACGACACAGCCAATGCGTTGACACGCAAGAATGCCGTGGCTGAGAATCAGATAAAGAGACTTACGGGGCAGACCATAAATGCTGGCACCAACTATAAACTGAATATACAGATAGTACCCACCTACCTCTACTCCCTGTCGGACAATGATGAGGAGTCATTGGTCATCAATGACTGATACTGGGTATAGCAATGGAGAAACGACGATATGAGACACGACGATAGATACTACGACAAAAGCAACATGGCAGGGCTATGCCGGGCTGTGATGCTTATGGTATATCTGGCTATAGCATTCACAACAGCCCCAATCCATGCACAGACCATCGGAGGTAACGTGTATGGTGGTGGTAACCAAGGCGATGTGGAAGGACACACTACGGTAACCCTGCAAGGAGGATTTATCCATGGCAGTGTGTTCGGCGGTGCACGTATGGCCAACGTAGGCGGACATGCCTTCGTACATATCGACGGAGCACACCAAACGGGGAACATCGTGGTCAAAGCCGTGTATGGCGGTAACGACATTGCGGGTACTATCGGCACATTAGGAAGCAACACGCTGGGATTCAGTCCTAAAGTAGAGGCCTTGAACACTGGCACTTTCGACAAGAGCACCTTCAACGCCTTTGTATATACGACACCGGCACAAACGAGATCGACATTCCCGTATGTGATAGGCTCGCTCTATGGAGGTGGCAACGGTGCATACGACTACACACCCACAGATGATGGCAGATACACCGTGGAGGTGGAAGGCGCGACCTACACCATTGCCGACAAACCGGAACTGGCCAACACCTATATCGAGATTGGTGGCGGATTCTATGGTCATGTCTTCGGTGGCGGTAACAAGGCGACGATCACCGAAAACACGGTCATATATACTGAAAACAAGACCCCTTTTGATGGTATAGTCAATCGCGTATGTCACGATCATGCTGGAATCATCGACCTTGACGACAGACACTTCCGTCGCGTAGGAGACGGTGACCACGAAGACCTAATCTTCGACCACCACATTGCAGGCTGCTTCGGAGGTAATAACCTGGCCGATATGAGCATACGCCCCACATGGTATCTCAAGGAGGGAAGAATCAACAACCTCTACTCGGGTGGTAACAAGGGACGAATGACACACCCGAACGGTATCGTCCTACCCCTACGCAGCAACGACTTGCGCGTAAACAACGTCTATGGCGGATGCCGCATTGCTGACGTTGACCCGGGCACCACAGCGCCCACGACCGAGGTCATAAGTACTTGGGACTTTACAAACAATGAGATGACCAGCTACGCCATCACCGAAGGATACTCATCGCGTGTATTGATCACTGGAGGCCACTTTAATAATGTATATGGCGGTAACGACATCGCGGGAATTGTATACCATGGAACGAATATCGAACTTCATGGTGGTCGCACAGTCAATGTCTATGGTGGAGGTAACGGTTCGTATGCCTATACAGACCAAGAAAGTTGGGTAGAGCAGCATCCCGAGGATGCCGACTTCTACTACAACGTACCTGAAGGAAGCACCTCGCTGCAAGCGCTCCACAAGCATCGCCCCCATGTAAAAAACACGCTGATATACATCACGGGACACGAGCATGACAACCCTCTCATAGTAGCAGGCGAAGTCTATTGCGGCGGTAACAGTGCGACACTGGCTGACGAAGAAGGTCTTCGCGTCAATGCCAATGCGACTCTGCGCATCGGTAAGCATGCCATCATCGATGGTGTGTTCCTCGGCAGTAACGGCGCCAATATGGTAACGGAAGAGATGTTCAAGAAGTATGCCGACCGCAGCTTCAGCAGCATTGACCTCATGACGGAGGAGGGTATGAAAAATTACCTGGGTAGTGTGGCTGTATATACCCGACCTCGCCTGAAGTGGGATGAGGAAATCGACGAGACCTACATCGGTTCGCTTCACTATGGAGGCAACAAGGGTAGTATGACCTACAGCGGCATGAGCACCATCAATGTGCCGCGTGACATCATCATCTATGAGAAGGTGGTGGGCGGCTGTAACGATGCTTGCGTAAAGAAAGGCACATACAATGCCGAATACCATGGTGGACTGTTGGAGCCGGGCGAGCCATACAATGGCATGGACAACGTGAAGATTTGTCTGAATGTGGATGCTTACCTCCAACCAAGAGAACTGGTGCTCACCTATATGGACAACGACCTTTTCGTGGAAAGCTGTGAATTTGTACTTGACACCTTGGCATCAAAGGTTATTGAGACATACGAAAACCACACATTGAAAAGCGCCACTTATGTGGATGCCAATATCTATGGCGGATGCTATACCAGCGGACAT
>JAZRMG010000020.1:0-21881 GCA_045647345.1 Bacteroidaceae bacterium
TCGGTTTCTGATGGTGGACTGCACTGCCCAATTCTTATGTTTACACGGCCTGACGTAGCTTAATGCCATAAGAACACGAAGACGCAAACTCAGATCGTGCCACTGCCAACCGATTTATGAACTTTTGTAACCTGCAGAAGCTTTAATCGCAGAAATTGTAACGCTCCTCGTATGCATCAAACTCCAGTGCAGGATGCCCAATCTCGGCAAGTACCTCGCGGATATAGGCCATCTCCTTGGGTGAGCAGAGACGGTCGCCACGGCGGCGTTCATAGTAGCAGTTGCGCGAGAAGTAATGCATCAGCTTACCGCTGAATTGGGCATATTGGGCAGGCAGCATCTGCGCCTGCATGCCACGGAAGCCGCGGGCATACACCTCCTTCTGTGCAGAGCGGTAGTAGCGGCATCCCGCACCGGGAACGGTGCATGAGGGGCTCAGCACGGTAAGATGCTCCTCGCTATCGGGTACCGCGCTCCACACCATACGGTGCAGACAGGTATCCGCCATAGGGCATTCGGCATGGAGGCAAAGTGCAAAGTTGTGGGGCACTTGATTGTAGTCAATGTCATTCATAGTCTTCAGCTTTTATTCTATGCGAAGATACGAAGAAGCAAGTGAAAACACAAGTTTACTTGATGTTTTTTCAACGAGCACCGAGTATCTCTCTATAGGCAAGATACGAAGAAGCTTATTACTCTTGTGTGAGTTGAAGAAGCGACATAGATTATTCTTTTTACTTTTAACCTTGCGCAAAGTGCTACATTGATATAAGCACGGGGAGCCTTCACATCTGTGAAGGCTCCCCGTGCTGTATTTAGGGCTTACGTTACTCCCAACGGTTACCCCAGACACCGCGACGGCCATTGGTAGAGGGGGTTAAAGTACCATCTTCATCCACACCACCATATCCTATCCCTAGATCACCACTATTCACACCACTTGTGGCTATCATATTCTCTATGGAGAGTTCCGTTACTTCCATGCTCGGTGTTATATATTGCGTCTTCATATTCTTATCTGATTATAATCTTCTTATTGTTTATAATATATATTCCATTGCTCGGGTTTTCCACTACGCGGCCCTGTAGGTCATAGATCTTACCCTCTGTTACCACTCCGTTCTCCAGCATCTTCAGGTTGGTAGTCTCCTTTCCCAGTCGAAGTGTGATGGCCGTTGCTGCATTCTCCATAGAACTCAGGATATCCACGAATTCAAAGTATCCGCGGAAGCCCATGATAGGAGTCTTACCCGACGAGTAATAGAACTTGTTGGCGCTGAGGAAAAGACAATACTCAGGGATTGTTTCTCCCGCTTTCAACGTACCATAAAACGTTCCGTAAACCTCTTTTCTAACACCAGATTTTCCGTTGGTAAATTCCGCATAGGCACTTTCCTCATCGGGCTCAAGAATCGATGTCACGGTAAACTCAGTGATGTCTTTGGATGCTTTTATGATATATGGATAGTTGGCAAAGAATCCATCCTCATCCAAATAGGCATCATCGAAGATGACATTGATGCTTGTCAAATCATCATCAGCCTCATATTCGATGAACTCCATCAGCTGTACATCCTCTCCGAATGCTTCATAAACCTGCTCTTCCGTCATGCTGAACGGCAAGCAGATGGTGTTCCACTCACCAGCCTTGATGGTTCGCTTCACTTTGATCAGCACCTCTTCTCCTCCACTTGCTGCGGGCAGCGTCATAGATGTTTCGTCGAGTATTACATCAGGGGTGTCAGGCGATGTTACAGTGATAGTGAATGTCACATCATCCATAAAGGTCGTGTTCACACCGTCTTTATGGCCGAATTGGATACCCGTCATTTTCGCATCATACACACCGTCTACCGGCAATGTCTCGCTGCACTGTATGGGGATGGTTATCAAAACCCCTTCGGTTCCCTTCAGAGGAGTAGAGTTGGTGGAATAGGCGACAAGCCCTACCGAACCGTTATCATCCTTCATGGTAATGGAGTATGTACTTCCGTGACATTCGCCTGCAGTGTATGTAGGCAGTCCCTCTCCGTCGGGTACTGTCGTCATCCCTTCGGGAAGTTCTATTCTAAATTGATAACCACAATACACTCCCTCTTCGGACAGGTGGTAATTGATAACCAATGATGCCTTCTTTCCTTGGGGAACAGTGAAGTTCTCTACCGAGAGATGCTCGGCCGTTGCAATACCCACATAGGTGAGCAGCATACACAGGGTAATAAGTTTCCTTTTCATCTGATATGTTTATTCTAATTGTTTGTTAATATCGAATTGACTATAGCAATGATATCAGTCACGTTGATGATACCGTCTTCGTTTACGTCGGCTGCTCCCGCTACGAATGTTGTGGGAGGAGTGTTGAGGATATAGTTGACGATACCGATAATGTCGGTCACGTTCACCATCCCGTCACCATTCACATCACCCATCAGTGGCGTATTCCCCTCTAAGTTCATAAAAGCAGAGAGTTCAGCGTCATCCAAGTATTCAAAAGAGTAGTACATCCAATAGAAATCTCCCATCCAATATTCTCTGCCATCGTTATAGAAGAATTTCATCACATTATCTCCACCACCCCAATTGACACCATTTACTTTGAGACTTTCACAGGTCGTCAAATTATCAATCAGTATATAATCTTCTGCACTATTCACTCGCACAGCCAGTATTTGTGGTTCATCAATATTAGGTAAATCTAATGCTCGTTCACGTTCTTCTCCCCACGAGGTAGCTGTATGAAGAAATATAGTATTATCTTGTCCGACTCTCAACATGTAATTATACCCTACACCACGATTACTGATAAAGTCCATGGCATTGTTTGGATCACGTTTCGGCTTTACTTTACACACAATAGTCATATTGTCCTGTCCGCTACGATAGAAATATGAACCTGATTCTGTCGAACCTTTATCCCATCGGTCAAGATACCCTTCACAACGTGCCTGCAATGTCAGATAATCTCCATTCATCGTGGGAATATTTTCACTCAACTGCAAATTATATTCACTCAGTGTAGCCGCTTCATGATTAGGAATGCTTTGGGTATTGGCATCATAGTTGGCCGCATCAAAGAAAAATTCAAAAGGAACATCCGGCAAATCTCCCTGTTCGGTATATTCCGAGGTGACAGTTACCGTACAGCTGGCTGAAACTTCCGGATTGGAAACTGAAGTAGCCGTTACAACAGTTGTACCTGTTTTCACGCCCTTCACTCTTCCCGAAGCTGATACAGTGGCTACTTCACTGTTTGCTACACTCCATGTAACACTTTTGTTATAGGCACTCTCATTGGCGGTCGCTTTCAATACGGCATATTCTCCCATTTTCAAAGTCAAAACTGATGAAGATAAGGTCAAATTTGTCACAGGCTCTATACTTTCATAATAGAGTCCATAATCCAAGTAAGCATCTCCTGCCCCTTGCTTGATATAAATCGCCAACATATTATCTCCTGCCAATAACGCGTTATTAGGAATTTCATAAGTAACATCTTGGTTTTGTGTCCAATCATTAAATTCTGCTACCAACCGACCATTCAAATACACTTCTATTCCATCATCATGCTTCGCATAAAGTGTATAAATACCGTTTCCAACCACAGGAATGAAAAATGAACGCCTTAAACAATAGCAATTGTCATTTCCTCCCCAATAGAAATTATAAGTTCCTGTACTTCCCATCGGACCGGTCAAGGTTTCCCATGAAGTGTCATTGTAGTTTAACTCTTTCCAACTGTTTCCATTCACATCATTGCTTGGTTCCACATAGTTGGCTTGTTCAAAGTACTTATACTTCATCGTCCAAGCTTCCTCTTTTCCCCAAGGAAGTATCCAACCGGAACTGGGAGTATAGTCCGATACGACCGTAACTTTACAATTGGCTGAGATTTCGGGATTGGAGACAGAAGTGGCCGTTACAGTTGTTGTTCCCGTCTTTATCCCCATTACGACACCATTATTGGAAACCGTAGCGATGCTTTTATCTGCCGCACTCCATGTTACCGTCTTATTGGCAGCTGTACTGTTAGTTTGGGCAGTCAATCGGAAACGGTCACCACCATCCAATGTGATGTCCGTCATGGATAGTGTCAGACTTGTTACCGGATCTGTTGGCAAATTCGGCAATAATCCTCCACCAATGTTGTCCTCCCACTCAGTGGAAGTACTGTCGGTAATTTCAATGTCACTTTGTGCTATTGTCGGTAGCCAACAAACAAATAACAACAAAGATAATATGTATTTCAACCTTTTCATGCTAAACCAAAAACTTATCAACTCAAAAACTCAAACTATCCTCCTACCGTTCCACCAAAGTCCTCGCCGATAATGTCCCATCCATCAATGCCGACATCAAAGCCACTCTCGGTCTTCTTCAGTTTTACAGTCAAGGAGTATTGACGTTTGGGCTCCAATTTGAAGGCATTCTGCAACGTATAGAGACTACCATTCCACACTATCTGTATCAGATTACTGAACGGCACCTGCTGTGGTATTAATATGGCAGTGTATGACAGGTCTCCATTGCTGTGGCACTTCACATCCTGTGCCTCTCCTTCCGCTGTGATAAGTCCTGTCGCCAAATCGATTTTGGCAGAAGGCTTGGTACCTCCTATGGTTACAGTCACCTCTTCAGACTTCAAATTCATACCCTCTGCAGCAGTAACCTTTACCGTCAATTGGCTTAGCATGTGCGAAAGCGTCAGGTCAAAACTGCTTTCCGTCGGTGATTGGCCTTGCAGGGTTCCCCACAAGAAGTCGCTTTGCGCCACAGCCTCTACCGTTGTCTGATCTTTTTGCACGCTGAACGCCATGGATCGAGCATCAGCCACCTTACTCTGATAAGGTGCGTATGCATAAAAGTCTGCTGGAGTATCAATATCCATCCAATAGATGGGTTGGGACGTACTCCAACTACCATCCGCAAAGGTCAGCAACTGATTATTGACATAGTTACTTGCAGCTAACAGTTCATCCGACCGACCATCTATATAATTCACCATATAAAGGCCTGCATTCACTTCGGTTGCTACAGCCTTACCATCTACACGAGTTCGTAAACGAACGGTTCCCTCTGGGTTCGTAGGGGTAACAACCGGTTCTTCCGGTAAATCATGATTGCATGATGCACACAAAAGGACCAATCCTATAAATAACAATTTCTTCATGGTTCCTATAATTAGTTCCATCCTTCTATGCTTCCACCGATCTCAATCTTAATCTGCTCGGGATTTTGGTCGAGTGTCACACTGATGGTGTGTCGCATACCAGGACGGTAGCTGATTTTACCCTCCATCAAATAAGAAACATCCCCGATGATGACCTCTACCAACGGACGGCGCGAAGTCAGACTCTGAGGTACTACGATACCCTGATACTGTGTATTACTCAGTTGGCGGCAACGAATGGCCTCCACTGATCCATAATTGTCCTTGGCAGCATCACCCGTTGTCAGGTCTATCACTGCATGGGGCACCGTACTCAACAGATAGACTTCTGCATTAGCAGGAATCACTCCTTCAAAGTTCTCTCCCTTCTCCAGACTTACAATTACATTGCTCATCTTGTGGGCAAACTGCATGGCAACAGGACTGGTCGATGCTGTCACATCCAATGCAGAGGCAAACAGGAAGTCACTGTGCATATAACCCCATTCGGTACTCTGGTCGGTCTGTACGCTGAAACTATAGTCCACCACATCGTTCACCTTCTTGGAATAGGGATAGAAAGCATACACATTGTGCTTTCCCGTATTCCAGTACACCTTCCTCTTTGAAGTCCACGATGTGCCGTTGTAGGTAAACAGTTCATTGTTCACCTCATTACCGGCCAGCTGCAGTGCTGCATCACTCGCCGTTACATACACACCGATCGAGTCTGATGCCTCGAAACTTGTCTCTGTGACACGTGTCTGGTGCGGATGCATCATCTTCAGCTGTATTTCACCTTCGTCGGGAACATACACTGCACCCTCCATTTCCATCTCATTGTTGCATGCGGCCAATGCTATCGCCATGGCTGCTGCCATAAAGTATCTTGTTGTTTTCATATTCTGCTTTTTTATGATGTTTTTGTATTCTCAATATCTCTTACTGTCACGTTCCGCTTTCAATCGTGCTCTAATCTCTCTCACCCTGTCGCCCTGTTTCTTGGCATCAATCAATTGGGGGACAACATGCTGATTACTGCCGGCATACGACGAACCGTCAAAATGGGCATGAGCAGTTCCCTCACGAGTAGTACCATCCCTATCGCCCCACTTGTTGGTATCATGTTCGTAGAAATAATCCATTGAGAACGGTTCGCGGGCATAGTCGAAGATGCGGCGCATGATGCTTAGTCGCGAGATGGTATTATAATAAGGAATACCATAGTTCATGCACGAGTTGGCTTCCGAACGGAAGATGCCGCGCATATATCCGTAGGCGCCTTCATACACATCTACATAGTCGCTGTAGCGAGTATCGAAGATGAAGTCAGCCCAAGGCACCTGCTTCATGTTTGAGGTGGTGGCTATGTTCTGATACCAACCCCACGATTGTTTCTCTTCAATCTCTCTCAGCACTCCACTTTCCGGCCATAAACTATATACTATTTCTTCATCCGCCAAACGCCCGAAACCATGTCCTCCCGCTTCATGTTGGATGACTCCACGGGTGTCTTGTGGATAGGGTCGATTAGACGGTGGACAGATAGCCATGGGCACTCCATCTTTAAATTCAGTCAATCCATTATAAGCATCTGAATTGGGAACGAAGATAATCATAGAACGCCACAGGTCTTCATTCGTCAATGGACTCTTTTCTATGGCATAACTGAAGACTTCATCTGTTTCGGTCATCAGGCATCCTTCTCCATAGAGTGTACCAAAACGATTGTTCACGTAGGTATACATGGTATTCACACCCGTTTCTTGCGAGAGTGGGAAGGTGACATACACATTAAAGTACTCGCGATGGCTCTTATAAGGCTCTACCCCAAAGAAGTACTCCATCTGCTGCTTAATCAGCTCAAGGTATGAGCCATCAGAAATGTTCTCTCCATTGAAGCCATCGCCCACAAACACGATGTCAATACCTTCACCCTTCGTATGCTCCTGTAGGGTCAGGTAGCTATCCTCTTCGTGTTCGTAGTCATACTGCGAAACTACACAGTAGGTCGTGTAGCCTTCCGTTGGCATACGGAACAGGATGCTATCTCGACGATTACCGGCTCCATGCTCCATGGGGTTAAAGGTCAAGCGAAGTTCTGTTTTTCCTGTACCAGATGTCTTAGAAAGTGTCACCCAATCAGGACAGTGATCCACCTCCCATGCCCCATCCGCATTCAATACTAAATTCTCTGCATGGGCTGTATTCAGCGCATTGGCCTGTGCGGGACGGCATACAAAGTTAGAGTACTCAGCAATTCGCTTAAATTCGCTCCATCCTGGTGCCTGTTTGTATTTCTCCACGCAGCCTTTGGGAACCTCTACGGTGAAATTATCTTTGTTTACTCCGAAGAAGGCATTTTCACACACTAAAGGTGGTTCTTCATCTTCACAGACAATGCTATTGATGCCACTACACCCCCAAAAAGCATTTTCCTCTATTATATCAACTCCTTCAGGTATTACTAATCCTGTGATTCCATAACAACCATAAAAACAAGCTTTAGGTATACGAGCTACATTCTTAGGTAATTCAAGTGTACCAATCAAATAATGGCATTCACTAAAAGGTCCCCCAAAATTATAAATTCCATCATGCATTAACCGTAGACTCTCAGGGAATATAATTTTAGAAATCTTAGCACTCCGAAAGGCAGGTCCACTAATCAACTTTAGATTGGGAGGCAACACCAATTCTCCCGAAATAGGGGTATTCTCAAATGTTGAACCAATTTCCGTTATACCATCATGAAACTCAACCTGAGTACATCCCGTATTTTTTAACCCTGCTCCAAGTACTGTCACCGCTGGAGGAATGACTGCACAACCAGTCATTTTGGGGAATTCCATATGTGGAAGTACCTGAAGAGATTGGGGGAGATACATCTGACCTTCAAAATCACAACCTCCAAATACATAATAATAATCAGGACTTACATATTCTATTCCATCAGGTAATCGAAATTCACCTCTTAACCCTGAGTTAAAAAATGCACCTGTTTCTATTCGTTTCATAGTACTTGGAAGTATTAATCTTCCTGTAAATTTATTGTCCATAAAGGCTTCTCCACCAATATACTCCACGCCTTCTGGGATTGTCAAAGAGCCTGTTAGCCCAGCATTGATAAAAGCCTGTCCCTCAATTTCCTTGATGCCATATTCCGGGAAAATAAATTTCTTTAAGCATATATGAGATCTAAATCCCCCTAATTTACCTCCAACGACAAATGCTTTCTGCAAGTTCAACATTTGAAGTCGAGACATCTTCTGCCCCATAAACTCAAGGTCATCTCTATTTATATCGCCTATGACCTTCATACCTTGGATTTGTTCATAATCCTTTCCCATACTTACCAAAACCTGTGGCAAAGTCCCAGGATTATCTACATTTACAATTAAATACTGATGTACCAGTCCCTCATGTAAATCTGCATCATCCACCCAAGCCACGATATCATCGGCTTTCAACTCAAACGTAAAATCACCCGTTGCTTCCGAACGATTGACCGTGATGGTAAAGTTGTACATCTTTCCACCCATGAAGGTCGTTGCAGAGCCTTTTACCAATGAATAGTTCTGTCCATCTACCGTAATAGTCAGCAAGGTTTTACCCGCAGCTACACTTTGTGGAAATACCACGGCACGCCATACGCCATTGTAATACAGCGGTCTGATGGACCCGGACTTACCATTCCCTAAAGTACAAATGCCTGTGGATAAATTCACTGTACCATTCGGTACCGTATTCTCTATCAGCACAATTTTCTCAAAATCGTTCCATTCGGCAGCTGTAAATCCGCTTCCCATTTCCAATGCAATGGTTACACCGGCCATCAGGTGTTTGTACTTCAATTGGACAGTTCCCGTAGTAGGTTGCACCTTTTCGGCCTTGGCCCATAGCAGGTCACTCGCTTCATACCCCGAACCGTTAGCGGTGGAGTCCTGATTGTTATCCACGGCAAACGGATAATCCAATACAGAAGACATGGCAATGTCATACGGATAATAACCATAAAAGTCAGCCGGTGTTTTGCCTCCATCGGCCCAATAGAGTTGGTACGAGGCACTCCATGAGCCACCATCGTAGTTGAACTTCACATTACTTCCTCTATTCCCTTTCAAAGCAGGGACTCCCGGTGTACCATCTTCGTTATAGTCCACCACAAAGATACCCACCGCATCGTCGGCCACAAAGCCATTGTCTGTTGCGCGTGTTGCTCCTGCTACAGGATAGGTGGAGGCTATCTGTATAGGCATCGCCTGATTGCCCACCTCCACAACCATATCGTCGGCACAGCCGACAATACATAGAGCCAATAGCATGTTATATATAATACTTTTTTTCATATCTTAATCTATTTTGAGATCTTTCGACTTCTCTTCCTTAGGATGACAATACACTATTTTCTCCTATCTCCTTTCTTTCTAATTAGCTCCACCGGTGACCCCTTCTTGATTATCGGTGCCGGATTGTGCATCGCTGATGTGGCATCACCATTTTCTCCGCTACGGGTCAGGAACTTGTCACCCCACTCACGGCTGTCGTTGGCAACGAACTCTTCGAAGTCAAACTGCTCTCCAGCAATAGCCTTGATACGTTCTACGGCAATCTGGCGCGACCATGTACTGAAGTAGGGTATATTGTTGTTCATACAGGAGTTCACTTCCGATCGATACACCCCTTGTCCATGGAAATAGCCTCCTTCGTAAATATCCACAATGTCCTGATAGCGGTCATCAAATATCAGGTGTGTCCATTCTATATCCTTATACTTTCCCGTCAAGGATAGGTTGCGTGCCCAGCCCAGCATGTGGTCAGTCTGCAAAGCATCCACATGTCCGCAACAAATACATACACATTTCTGGATATAATCTCTGTGATAAATATATTCGTCTCCTAATTTAGCAAATCCATGTCCACAGGCTTCGTGCTGTATTAATCCACGGTAGTCATTGGGATAGTCGAAACGACTGTGCGGCACGGCTGCTATAGCCGCACCCGTTGACCATATACTGGTAACCCCCTCATAAGCATCGCTGTTAATGATGGAGACAATCAATCCCTCGTTGACATTTTCACCTGTTATGGCTCCGCCCTCCACATCATTAAGCACATACGCCATCATGGCATCAAAATCCACCCACAAGCGACCGTCACGCTTACCATACGTGGTATCAAACTTGGTATCGCGCCAGATGTTGACGTTGGAACACACACCACTTTCATAGCTCAGCGGGAATTGGGCATAGACATTGAAGTAATCCTTATAAGTTTTGTAAGGCTCTACGGCAAAGAAGTACTCCATACCCTCTTGGAAATCGGTCAGGCATTGCCCGGATGCAATATCTTCTGCATCGTAACCGTCGCCAATAAAGACGATGTTGATACCTTTACCCTTGGTTGCCTGCTGCAACTGCAACTGACTGTCTTCATCATATTCCGAATCGTACTGCTTGATTGAATAATAGCAGGTAATGGGCTTACCCTCCTCATCCACCTTGTCTGTCAAGGTAAAGATGATGCTGTCGTTACGGTTACCGGCACCACGAGCCAACTGGTCAATGGTTACAGTCAGCTCCGTCTTCTTATAGCCGCTTGTCACCGAAGGATGTGCCCAATCGGGACAGTGGGTAATCTTCCAGTTGTCATCGGCATTCAGTATCACCGTACGTGTATTGCTCTTATTGAGCAAGTGGGCAAACATCGGGCGGCATACAAAATTACGATACGAAGAGATACGCTTGAACTCACACCATCCCGGTGCATTGCGATAAGCCTCCACAGCGCCATCGGGAACAACCACCGTAAAATTATTCTTTTCCACCCCATCAAAAGCACTGGGGTCAAGGATAGGAGGCTCCATACCTAAACAACGGATATAATCCAAGGAGCGACAATCGGCAAAAGCACGTCCCTCTACTCCTTGTAAACTGGCTGGAAGAATGACTGCTGTCAATTTTTCGCATCCATGAAATGCTTCAAATCCGATTTGAATTACTGAGGAAGGTATAGAGATGGTATCTTGTAGATTCCTACATTCTTTAAATGTATAATCCTCTACAAGTCCAATACCTTCCGGTATATTTATATGGGACATACCACAAGTGTGAAAAGCCCCTTCTTCTATCTTTTTTACAGAAGAAGGTAAATGAATATCTCCTTTTATAGTAGGATACGTCAATGAACGGTCACCAATCACTTCAACTCCTTCAGGTATATAAATAGAAGTGGGCTTTCCCCCTATTCCACTTATTCGTTTCACGCCTTGTGGAATTCTGACATCACCTGTCATATTGGGAGGAAAAGCAGCACATACTTCAGTCAAACCTTCTGGTATAATAATCTTCCCCGTCAAATATCGGCTACTAAAAGCACCTGGAGCCAAAAATTTCATTTTTGTTGGAAGGATTAATTCCCCCGTCAAATTATTACGGCGGCCATCATTTCCACCAAAAGCATTATATCCAATATACTCTACGCTTGATGGTATATACACTTCACCTGAAAGTGCGCTCATTTGATGGCCATAAGCTTCAAATGCATCCTGACAGATATACTTTAGGCCTTCCGGAAAAATCAAAGAACCACGTAAATTGCATCCTGCAAAAGCTAAAAAGCCGATACCTTTCAGATGTTCTGGCCAAACAACATAAGAAAGATACCCCATTTTGTTGAATGCTCTTTGAGGTATAAAGTCATCTGCAATATAAGGTAATCCCCAATTATCTGTACCCTCTCCATAATACCACTCAAGAGTCGGTTGATTCTTTGTTCTCAAATCCCTCATATTGATACCTTCCAAATAGGGCATATTGTCACGGATATACCCAAATTGGTCATTTGAAAAAGTACCGGTCAATTTCAAATTGATAATCTCTTTCGGGTCTATTCCCATCTGTTCAATGACATTCGCAATATCTTCTCCTTCATTGACATGTACGGTAATATACTCGCGCGCAGCCCCATTGTGTGATTCCGCATCGTTTTCCCAAGCAACGACCGCTTCGTCCAACAGATTCAACTGATAATCACCTGTCGGCAAGGAGTAGTTCACTTCGATGGTGAACTTGTGTAACTTGGCCGGGTGATATACCATGGCACTACTACGGGTAAACTTATGAGTCTGTCCATCAATAGTAATAGAGAAGAGCGTACTACCTGTAGCTACCGTCTGAGGCACCACAATAGCCCGATACCCATTACCCGAACTTTGCGGAATGATGGAACTGATGGCAGAGGTGGCATCTGCCGTAACTGTACCCGATTGCAAACTGATGGTAGAACCCAATCGGGTACTTTCCACCAACACCTGTTTCTCAGCCTCGGCCCACTCGCCCTCCAAGAAGCCTGTACCCTCTACCAAATTGACCTGAATACCTGCCATGATATGCTTGTGACGCAGATTGACGGCAGCATCCGTGGGTACAATACCCTCAGCCTTGGCCCACAGGAAGTCACTAGCTTCGTAGCCATACATGGTTTCACCCTGCACTTGGTCGCGTTGGTTGCGCTGTACAATAAACGGGTAGGCTGTGACACTCGACAACTCCTCATCAAACGGATAGTATCCGTAAGCATCGATGGGAGTCACCTTATCCTTCCAGTAGAGTTGGGTGGCTCCCGTCCATTTACCCGAAGCATGGTCGTAGGTAAAGCGTACATTGTCGGCATGATTGCCAGTAAGCGCCAGTTCTGATGCTACACCATTCTGGTAGTTGGTCACAAACACACCAATATGGTCGCCATCGGCAAAACCGTTGTCATTCACTCGCGTCACATTCTGCTGATTGATCTCTGCCTGCAAGTTCATCGGCTCACGTGCCCCGCTGCCACCATTCAGAACCTCTTCGTCCTGACATCCCACCACAAAACAAGATGCCAATAATAGCACGGATGCAAAGCGAAGACATGTTTTCATATCACTTATTCTCATAATTCATAATTAATAATTATCTACCAGTTCCTCCGGCAATTCAATCTTATCCTTTGCCAAGAATTCCTCCATGGAGAAGGGCAGTCCCGCACACTCCATAATGCGGCGTACCAATATCTCGCGACTGATGGTATTGAAGTAGGATACGTAGGTGTTGCCCATCACACTCATCGGCTCGGAGCGATAAGCGCCGCGTGAGTGGTTCATGGCCCCTTCATAAACATCCACATACTTCGAGTACTTTTCATCGAAGATGTAGTGATACCACGGCAGTTCGTTCATTTTGGCACCGATGGAAACATTCTGCCACCAGCCTCGTTCGCGATACTCGTGGAACAGATGGGTTACATTGCATCCCGGACAACCGCAAGCTTTCATAAAGGTCATGTGGTTGATAGACTCGTGTGCCAATTTACCAAATGCTTTACCCACCAATTCGTGTGAGATGTATCCCTGCTGGTCAAAGGGATAGATATCGGTACTCATGCCCATCCATGAAATGGCAAGTCCATTCCGATACAGTTCGGTACTGTTGTTGACCATATTGGAGTTACGGAGCACCAAGATAGTTGCATTGCCTTCGTTGCCTTCAATACCCACACCGTAGGTTTTGGCATATTCCAATACGCGATTGTTGTCACCCTCAAACTTAGTCAATCCATAAATGCCCGATTCGGGAGATACGGCCAATGCTGCACTAACAGTAAAATGGTTACGGTATGTCTTCATGGGTTCAATGCTGAAGAAGTGCTCCATCTGTTCCTTCGCCTCATTCAAGAACTTACCTTCAGCAATATCATCGGCATTATAGCCTTCACCCACGATAAAGAGAGGGATTGCACGCGGTGCACCGGCCGAAGCCTCTTGCAATACAATGGTTTCATCTTCGGCTACATCGGCACCCACTTGGCGGACGGTGGTATAGGTGGTATAGTCTTTGTCCTTCAATCGGAATACAATCTTACCTTCACGTGTTGCAGAACCTGCACTTTGTTCATGCATTGTTACGGTTACCTCAGTCTTTTTATCCTCACTGGATGAAGGAGAAACCGTAATCCATGAGGGGCATTCAGCTACTTCCCATGCACCTTCACTACGCAGAATGCCGCTACGAGTAGTGCCTTTGTCCATGGCTACAATATCGGGAACATTGAATGCCAGTTCACGATAGGCCGTGATATTTTTGAATTGGTTCCAGCCATCGGTATTACGGTAAAGTTCTACGGATTGTTCGGGAACCTGGAGAACACATTTATCGTAATATACACCATCGAAAACGTCATTGGCTTCTAATGTCGGTGGCTCAGGGTTCAAACAAATAACCGTTTGCAGATAATTATTTTCAGCAAAAGCACGACCACCTATCCAATCAACAAATTTAGGAATAGTAATCTCTGTAATTGGCCCCACAGCATGAAATGCTCCACCACCAATAAATTCCATTTTTTCTGGTATATTGATTTTGGTAATATTACAACCACAGAAAGCATCAAAACCAATAGTCAGACAATTTTCAGGAATAACAAGTTCTCCCTCTATGCCTGTTTGCCAAAAAGCCTGAGTGTCAATTTTCATTAAACTTTTTGGAAGAGTTATTTGAAAGGGAATACTTCCACCCTCAAAAGCTGATTTCTCTATTACCTCCAAATCATCATTAAAGTTTAATGACGAGAATTTTATACTGTGAAACGCCACATGACCAATTTTTTTAACTCCCGCAGGAATAGTCAGGTTCACTCTGCTCTTTAATGCTAATGTAAATGCAGCTTCTGGAATCTCTGTAACCCCTTGTGGTATTTCAATACGATCTCCCGTAAAACTACCATTACTTCCCAATCCTCCAAAGACCACTTCCGGTAATTCTTTTATTTTTGACGGCACATGAAAAACACCATAGAAATTAGGGGTACCTTCAAAGGCTCTTGAGCCAATATACTTAATGTTTTCACTCAAATTCAACTCGCATGTATATCCACATCCCCTAAATGCCCAGCCTGTAATTGTATCAATGGAATTAGGCAACACCAAAGTTACACCATTATTCTCCGTTGCTCCCATTCCATCGATATAAGTTACTCCTTCTGGAACTTCTAAAGTAGAATACATCAGCCTTGCATCGGAAAAAGCCCCTCCTATATGCGTTAACTTAGAAGGAAGCACAACAGAACGGATACTCCTATTTGAACTAAATGCCCCTGCCGGAAGTGCATTATCCAATATGCGAGGTTCCTCCCAATACGCCACAATATTAGCTTGTTTCATCAGTACCTCTTTCATATTCAGATGCTTTAGGTTTATCATCTCCTTATTCATAAAGTCAAGGTCCTCTGTTGTCAGCTCTCCCGTCACCTTCAAGTTCTGCATCGTAGTATAGTCATATCCTGCATCGGTAATGCACTGCTTGAGTGTACCCATCTTGGGACAATGGATAACAACGTATGCCGTAGAAGAAAAAGCATGAGACGTTTCATCGTTCACCCAATCAGTGATACCGTCGTAGGATACTTTCAATTCATAATCACCCGATGCCTCGGCCTTATTGATAGTAATGGTAAAGTTGTGGATCTTGCCCATCTGATAGTTCATCTCAGGGGTCAAGGAGTGGGTATAGGTGATGCCGTCCAAGGTTACGCTGATCAGTTTCTTACCTGCAGCCACCTTTTGGGGAACAATTACAGCCCGATAGCTGTCACCACTCTGCGGAAGCATGGCAATGCCTTTATCCACCTCGCCCGAAGGAACAGGTATACCGTCCGTCAAGTCAATGGTAGCGGTGCGCACGGTATTCTCTATCTGCACAATCTTATCAAGTTTCTCCCATTCGGTAGCCGTGATACCCTCACCTGCCTTTAGGTAAACCCACACACCAGCCATGCGGTGATGGTAGCTTACCGTAATCTCCTTCTCGGTGGGGCTTACCTTGGCGGTCTTTCCCCACAGGAAATCAGAGGCTTCATAGTTCGACATGCCTCCATCCTCGGGCACGACGTGCTGCAACTCACTGACTTCAAACTGATATGCCGTAGGATTATCAATATAGTTAATACCTGGGTAATAGCCGTATACATCTACAGGAGTACTGGCGTCTCGCCAATAAAGCTGAGTGGGAGCTGTCCACTTATAATTGTCTCCATCAAAGGTGTACAGGACATTCGATGCGCGATTAGCAGCTACATCTAATATTCCAGGTGCCCCATTCACATAATCAACAATGTAAATACCCATGCGGTCTCCTGTGACAAAACCCTGTTCGTCAGCACGTGTCACATTCTGCTGCTGCAACCTTGCAGAAAGGGTGATTAGCATATCATGAGATAGCTGTGGCGCATCAATGAGCGTGTCATAGCATGATGTAAATGTACTGGCGACGGCTACTGCTGACAAAAACGAAAGAATCTTTTTCATCTATTCTTCCTTTTATTAGCCTATAGTCACCCCAGATTCGGCTATACCTTATTTAAAATAAAAAGACGTGGGATACTGTACTCTCGCTTATCCCACCATCAGGCTCTCGCATTGCCCTCGCTTAAGGATAAGCAACGCATTAGCCCACGCCGTGTGTATATACGAACATCTATCGCCTTTAAATTTTGGCAATAGGTATAATACACCCGAAGTGGACGCTTCCGTTGCCGTATCTTCTTAAGCTTTCAAATTTGCGAGATTTGATGGTAGAAGATAACGTTCGTAAACGTCCTTTCTCAAAATGTCTTGACCCACCCTCCCATTGTGTGAGCTAATGAGTCGGTGCAAAATTACAATATTATATTCATAATTCTTTTATTTTTTTAGATAATTTTGTGTAAAAGCCTGATTTTTCGGGCGTAGCATGTCAAAAAACAGCGGGGTGAGCATAAACGAGAGGAGTAATGCCAGGTTTGTTTGAATATTTCACTGCGAGTTTTTTTATGTTTCGCTCATTTTTACCTACCTTTACAGCCGATTAACAAATTTAATAGGTATGAAAAAGTTTTTATTTTCAATGTGTTCCGTAGTGGCTGCTATGCTGATGATGGCATCGTGTGCAGGCAAGCGTACTTACGAGACGGTAGACGGTGACCCTATGCAGAGCCGTATCTATACACTGGACAATGGGTTGAAGGTGTATCTCACAGTGAACAAGGAGACTCCGCGCATACAGACGTACATCCCGGTGCGTGTGGGCGGTAAGAACGACCCGGCCGAGACAACTGGCTTAGCTCACTACTTCGAGCATCTGATGTTCAAGGGCTCAGAGAGCTTCGGCACACAGAACTATGCCGAGGAGAAGCCCCTGCTCGACCAGATAGAGGCGCTCTTCGAGGTGTACCGCACCAAGACCGACGAGGCCGAGCGCGCGGCCATCTATCATGTGATAGACAGCCTGTCGTATGAGGCTTCGAAGCTCTCTATCCCTAACGAGTATGACAAACTGATGGCTGCCATCGGTGCCGAGGGCACGAATGCCTACACGAGCTTTGACGTGACTTGCTACATCGAGGATATCCCCGCCAACCAGCTGGAGAACTGGGCGAAGATACAGGCCGACCGCTTCAAGCACAACGTCATCCGTGGTTTCCACACTGAGCTGGAGACGGTATATGAGGAGAAGAACATGAGCCTTACACGAGACAGCCGCAAACTCAACGAGGCGATGTTCTCGGCACTCTTCACCCATCACCCCTACGGCACACAGACTGTACTGGGTACGCAGGAGCACCTGAAGAACCCCTCTATCACTAACATCAAGAACTACTATAAGAAGTGGTATGTGCCCAACAATATGGCTATCTGCATGTCGGGCGACTTTGAATTCGATGAGGCGATGGACATCATCGAGAAGTACTTCGGCGACATGGAACCTAACCCCGAGTTGCAGATGATGAGCTTCGAACCCGAAGAGGAGATCACTGAACCCATCGTACGCGAGGTGTGGGGCCTGGAGTCGGAGCGCGTGGCGCTGGCATGGCGATTCCCCGGTGCGGCATCGGATGAAGCTTTGATGCTGAGTGTCATTGACGCTATCATGAGCAACGGCAAGGCCGGACTCATCGACCTCAACCTCATGCAGGAGCAGAAGATGCTCTCAGCCTACTCGTTTCCCTATGACCAAACTGACTATACTGCCTACTTCGTGCAGGGCGCTCCCAAGGAGGGACAGTCGCTCGAAGAGGTGAAGGCGCTGTTGCTCTCACAAATCGATGCTCTGCGCAAGGGCGAATGGGACGAGTCGCTGCTCACGGCCGGTATCGCCAACTACAAGCTGCAGGTGCAGCGTATGCTTGAGGACAACGGCTCACGTGCCGACCTCTTTGTCACCAGCTTTGTCAACGGACAGCCGTGGGCCGATATGGTGCACCGCGTAGAACGCATGGAGAAGATTACCAAGGAAGATGTACTGGCCTTTGTCAATGAGCACCTGAAGGACAATAACTATGCCGTGGTGTACAAGCGTCAGGGCCAGGACCCCAACGTGAAGAAGATTGCCAAGCCTGCCATCACTCCCATCTTCATGAACCGTGACACCACCAGCGCCTTCCTCCGCGAGGTGCAGGCTTCGGTGGTGGCTCCCATCGAACCGGTATTCGTGGACTTCGACAAGGATATGAGCAAGGGCACCATCGGGCAGCTGCCTCTCTTGTATAAGAAGAACGAGATGAACGACCTCTTCACCTTGCAGTATATTTTCGACTTCGGTGCTAATGAAATGAAAACTCTGGGTACATCTCGCGACTATCTCGACTACTTGGGCACATCTGATATGACTGCTGCCGAAATCAAACAAGCTTTCTACAACCTCGCTTGTAGCTATCGCATCAGTGTTGGCAATACTCAGGTGACCATCAATCTGAGCGGTTTGTCAGAAAATATGAGCCAGGCCATCGAGCTTTTGGAGAAGGTGATCTCTGATGCTCAACCCAATGAAGCTGCTTACCAGAACCTTGTAGCTGACATACTCAAATCGCGTGCCAACAACAAGGCCAACCAGAGTGCCAACTTCAGCATGTTGCGCCAGTATGGTCTCTACGGAACCAATAATCCCGCGAAGAATATCCTCAGCGAGGGTGAACTGAAGAGCATGGAGTCGGAGACGTTGATACAGACCATCGCCCAGCTGCCCACCTATGAGCACCGTGTACTCTACTATGGCCCCATGACCATGGATGAAGTATCGGCCATTGTAGCCAATCTGCACAAGGTGCCCGAAACCTTGAAGGCGATGGCGAAGAACGAAAGCTTCAAGTACCAGCGTGCCGATGAGAACATCGTCTACATTGCACCCTACGATGCCAACCAGATCTATATGTCGGCCGTATCGAACCAGGGCGAGATGTACGATGTGAAGAAGACGCCTATCGTTACGATGTATAATGAGTACTTCGGTGGTGGCATGAACAGCATCGTGTTCCAGGAGATGCGCGAGGCCCGCGGTCTTGCCTATAGTGCTTCGGCTCGCATGATCGAGCCTTGGCGCACCGAGGATCCCGGTTACTACTGGACCTACATCGCCACACAGAACGATAAGATGATCGATGCCCTCACCGCCTTTGATGAGATTATCAACAATATGCCCGTGAGTGAGCAGGCCTTCAACATTGCCAAGGAGGCACTCATCGGTCGCTTGCGCACCGAGCGCATCACTCGTAGCCAAATCCTCGGCTATTACCTCGGACAAGAGGATTTGGGACTTACGGAAGATACACGCCGTCAGCTCTATGAGGCTGTGCAGACCATGACTCTCGATGATGTAGTTGCCTACCAGCAGGCCAATGTCAAGGACCGCAAGTATATCACTTGCATCCTTGGTCGTGAGGAGGACCTCGATATGAAGGCGCTCGAGAAATGGGGCAAGATCATACGCCTCACTCCTGAAGACATCTTCGGATATTAAAAGATGCGTACCGATGGAATGGGGGGATTTTGGTATTCTCTCCCTGTCAAAGACTCGAAGACATCAGCTCCATAAGGGGCTGATGTCTTTTTTACTCCTCCTTGAATGAATTGTCACGAACAAGTTGGAGCAATTTGTTGAAAGGGGGTATATATTGGGGTAATAATATAACGTGAGTTCGATATAAGAACCAGCTGCTTTTATTCTCCTCCTAGGTTAGGAGGCCGACGCTATCATACCGCGTTGGCCCCCTAATTTGAGGGGACAATATAGAGACCTGGGTAAACTGCTATATTGTCTCCTATATTTTTGATATTAAGGGTGTTGGTTAATTCGCCCCTATATGTGTTGGCGAGTGTTTATGCTTTTGTGACAAACGGGAATCAGATTGAGGACGAAAGAAATTAACGTTTCTGACCTACACTTTACCTTTGCACCGATAATTAGAAGCAAAGAATAGTATGTTGGAACGATTCCTCAAGAAGACTAAGTTTGATTCATTCGACGACTTCATGCAGCACTATGAGGTGTGCGTGCCCGAGCATTTCAATTTTGCTTACGATGTAGTAGACGCGTGGGCCAAGGAGGATGCTGACAAGCGTGCCATGCTGTGGACCAATGAGGCGGGCGAGGAGCGTACATTCACGTTTGGTGAGATGAAGCGTTGGTCTGACCGCACGGCATCGTACCTTCAGAGCCTCGGTATCAGACGGGGCGATGTAGTGATGGTCATCCTCAAGCGGCGCTACGAATGGTGGTGGACCATGCTTGCCTTGCACAAATTGGGAGCTATCGCGGTACCTGCTACACACCTGCTACGTGCACATGATATAGAGTATCGTTGCAATGGAGCTGGCATCAAGGCCATCGTGGCTTGTGGCGACGATGACGTCATACATAATGTGGAGGCAGCACGCCCCTACTGTCATACGCTGAAATACTGCGTTTCGATAGGGCCAAATGTGCCGTATGGATGGCTCGATTTCCATGAGGGGCTCAGTAAGGCGATGCCCTTTGTACGCATCGCAGAGAACGACAATGCCGACACCATGCTCATGTACTTCACGTCGGGTACTTCGGGCGACCCCAAGATGGTGTGCCATGACTTCACCTATCCCTTGGGACATATCATCACCGCTGCATGTTGGCATAATCTGTATGAGGATTCGCTGCACCTCACCTTGAGCGATACTGGCTGGGGCAAGGCTGCATGGGGCAAACTCTATGGACAGTGGATAGTGGGTGCCACGGTATTCGTATACGACTACGAGGGACGTTTCCCACCTGCCGATATCTTGCGCACCATCGAGAAGTACCGCATCACCTCGTTCTGTGCACCCCCTACGGTATTCCGTTTCCTGATAAAAGAGGATGTGGAAAAGTACGATATCAGTAGTCTGCGCTACTGCACCGTGGCAGGCGAAGCGCTCAACCCCAGTGTCTTTGACCGATGGAAGCGCCTCACAGGAATCAGCCTTATGGAGGGCTACGGACAGACCGAAACGACCCTTTCCATCGGTACTTATCCGTGGTGCAAGCCCAAACCAGGCTCTATGGGTGTGCGTGGTCCGCAATACCATGTGGAACTCATGGATAAGGAGGGGCGTATCCTTGGGCACGATGAGGAGGGTGAGATTGTTATCTGTACCTCGGGAGAGAAGCCTTTGGGACTTTTCAAGGGGTATCACCGCAACGAAGAGCTGACAGCAGCCGCCAATCACGACGGGTGGTACCATACGGGCGACATAGCCTACCGCGACCGTGACGGGTACTATTGGTTTGTGGGTCGCACCGATGATGTGATTAAATCGTCAGGCTACCGTATAGGTCCCTTTGAGGTGGAGAGTGCCTTGATGAAGCATCCCGCCGTGCTCGAATGTGCGGTTACTGGAGTGCCCGATGAGATACGTGGCCAGTTGGTGAAGGCC
>JAZRMG010000021.1:0-13274 GCA_045647345.1 Bacteroidaceae bacterium
GGCAACAGGTGGTTAACCTTTGCCTGTATAGCCATAGGGAGGCAAAGCATCAAGGCAACAAATGGGTAGTAGAAAAACTTTTTCATGTTATAAATAGATGTTTTTGTTTTGATATTCTCTTTCCTCGTTTTTTGTGCATGCACAATACATGCAATATATGTTACAAAGGTAGATTTTAATTCTCATATCTGCAAGTTTTTGAGTTATATAGCCACTTTTGTGATGTGTCCATTGCTTTATATCGGTATTCGTCGCCGATAAACTTCGTTTATTCACCCATTTATATTAACTTTGCACGACAAATCATAATGTATAGACAATGAAATTTCAACTCCAATATACCGACCCTAAGAGCAATGCTCGTGCGGGACTTATCACGACCGATCACGGACAGATAGAGACTCCTATATTCATGCCCGTAGGCACATTGGGGAGCGTAAAAGGCGTACACCTCACCGAACTTAAGGAGGATATCAAGGCGCAAATTATTTTAGGTAACACCTATCATCTCTACCTGCGTCCCGGCTTGGAGGTGATAGAGAAGGCTGGTGGCCTGCACAAGTTCAACGCCTTCGCCCGTCCCATGCTCACCGATAGCGGCGGCTTTCAGGTGTTTTCGCTCTCGGGCATCCGCAAGATGAGAGAGGAGGGTGTCGAGTTCCGCTCCCACATCGACGGCTCCAAGCACCTCTTCACCCCCGAGCGTGTGATGGACATCGAGCGCACCATCGGTGCCGACATCATGATGGCCTTCGACGAGTGCACCCCCGGCGATGCCGACTACCAGTATGCCAAGAAGTCGATGGAGCTCACCCACCGCTGGCTCGACCGCTGCCTCACCCGCTTCAATGAGACCGAGCCCAAGTATGGCTACCACCAGGCACTGTTTCCCATCGTGCAGGGTTGTGTGTATCCCGACCTGCGCCGCCGCTCGGCCGAGTACATCGCGTCGAAGGGTGCTGAGGGCAATGCCATCGGAGGACTGGCCGTGGGCGAACCTACGGAGAAGATGTATGAGATGATCGAGGTCGTCAACGAGATACTCCCCACCGACAAGCCCCGCTACCTCATGGGCGTGGGCACCCCGATGAACCTGCTCGAAGGCATCGAGCGCGGCGTGGATATGTTTGACTGCGTCATGCCCACCCGCAACGGCCGCAACGGCATGCTCTTCACCAAGGACGGCATCATCAACATGAAGAACAAGAAGTGGGAGATGGACTTCTCGCCCATCGAGGCCGATGGCGCTTCGGTGGTCGACACCCTCTACACCAAGGCCTACCTGCGCCACCTCTTCCACGCGCAGGAGCTGCTCGCCATGCAGATAGCCTCCATCCACAACCTCGCCTTCTACCTGTGGCTTGTGGGAGAGGCCCGCAAACACATCATCGCTGGCGACTTCTCCGTTTGGAAGCCTATGATGGTGAAGCGCTTGTCCACAAGGCTATAACACCAGAAAGAAGCAAGATGGAGAGTAAACTTGTATATTCAGTTGGTTTAAGTTACCTTTGCGGAGAAAAAGACAGAAATGGGAGAATCGAAGAATGAAACAGTTATTTAGAGGCAAAATATTCGGACGCTTGGACAGGTACATCATTGCGAAGTTTCTGGGTCACTACTTTTTCTCTATCGCACTGATTATCTCCATTGCTGTAGTGTTTGACTACAACGAACATATCGACAAATTTGTATCAAATAATGCGCCATGGGATGCTATCATTTTCGATTATTATCTGAATTTCATCCCCTATTTCTCGAATCTATTCAGTCCGCTATTTGTTTTTATCGCGGTAATCTTTTTTACTTCGAAATTAGCTGAGAATTCCGAGATTATAGCAATGTTCTCTACAGGGACTAGTCTACACAGACTAATGCTTCCCTACATGTTTTCAGCTCTACTCATCGCCATCCTCACCTATGGATTGGGAGCCTATGTCATCCCTAAAGGCAATATCACACGTGTTGAGTTTGAGAATACCTATAAGAAAAAGAAGAAAATAGAGACTGCCCGTAATATACAAATGGAGGTAGAGCCGAATGTGATAGCCTACATCGAACGTTTTGAAAAAAGCAACAACACAGCTTACCGTTTTTCACTTGACAGCTTCGAGGGTAATTCCATGAAGTCCCACTTTACGGCACGCACACTCGTCTATCAGGGCGATGAAACAAATCCCTACAGATGGAAAGCCAAAAACTGGCAACACCGCATCCTCACCGACACCTTGGAACATATCACCAGCGGGTTACAACAAGATACAATTATACAAATAGAACCCTACGATCTACTCATCACCAAAAACCAACAGGAAACACTGACCTCACCCGAACTGAAACATTACATCGACAAGCAACGCCGACGCGGCATAGCCAACATCAAGGAATTTGAGCTTGAATATCATAAGCGCATAGCCACCTCGTTTGCCGCCTTCATCCTTACCCTCATAGGTGTATCGTTATCGGCAAAGAAGATCAAGGGAGGTATGGGACTGAATCTCGGTATCGGTATCGCACTCAGCTTTGGCTACATTGTATTCCAAACGATATCATCTACATTTGCCATCAACGGCAATATGTCGCCCATGATAGCAGTGTGGATACCTAACATTACCTTTCTTTTCATTGGCGTATACCTTTACTGGAAGACACCAAAGTAAATTAGAAGTTGAAATATTAAACAGAATATAAACAAACAAAAATAACGACCTAGACAACTCTCCTTCATGCAAAATCATCTTCCCGTAGGGAGGGTTAGGGTGGGTCTACCCAATAAGACACATGGACTTTTACGATCTTGACCTCAATGATGACGTGCTCGATGCACTTGATGCAATGAACTTTACAACCTGCACTCCCATACAGGAGCACACGATACCACCACTTTTAGAAGGGCGCGACCTCATCGGCGTGGCACAAACAGGAACAGGGAAAACAGCCGCCTATCTGCTCCCCATCCTCAGCATGTTAAGCGATGGAGGCTTTCCCGATGATGCCATCAATTGTATCATCATGTCACCCACACGTGAACTGGCACAGCAAATAGATCAGGCAATGGAAGGATTCTCCTATTATGTACCTGTAAGCAGCGTGGCCGTATATGGAGGAAACGATGGTATACGCTACGAGCAAGAACGCCGTGGTCTCTCGCTTGGTGCTGATGTAATAATTGCCACACCAGGACGCCTCATCAGCCACATATCTTTAGGTAATGTAGACCTCTCGCGGACCTCGTTCTTCATCCTTGACGAAGCTGACCGCATGCTTGACATGGGGTTTTATGACGACATCATGCAGATTGTAAAACAACTACCAGAGAACCGACAAACAATCATGTTCTCGGCCACCATGCCTGACAAGATACAAAAACTCGCATCAAGTATCCTGCACGACCCCGTAGAGGTTAGATTGGCGGTGAACAAACCTGCTGAAAAAATCGTACAGACAGCTTACATATGTTATGAAACACAGAAACTAGGCATCATCAAGAGCCTCTTCCAAGAAACTAAGCCCGAACGTGTCATTATCTTCTCCTCTTCAAAAATGAAGGTCAAGGAGATTGCAACCGCTTTCAAGCGTATGAAACTAAACGTCGGCGAGATGCACAGCGATCTAGAGCAAGCAGAACGCGATGTCGTAATGCGAGAGTTTAGGAACGGTCGCATCGATATTCTTGTAGCTACCGACATCGTATCACGTGGTATCGACATTGATGACATACGTCTTGTCATCAATTATGATGTTCCTCGCGACAGTGAAGACTACGTGCACCGCATAGGTCGAACGGCACGTGCTGGAGCTGATGGATGCGCCATCACCTTCGTTGCTGTAGACGATCAGTCACGTTTTGCAGCCATCGAAGATTTCATTGGCCGAGAGATATTCAAGCTTCCTCTCCCCGAAGAATTGGGCGAGGCTCCAGAATACAACCCAAAGAAGAAGATTGGCGGTCGCCAAGGCCAAAAGGGTAGACATCGTAAAGATAAAAGCAACACAAAGAACGGGACTCAAGGTCAGCCATATGGCAGAAGAAAGCATCGTAAAGGGAAGAGTAAACCCAACAGCTCTAAAGAACAATAAAAGACACTGAACTCAGAAAAGTACTGTGATACTATAAAATCCTCAGACTAGACGAAACAAGCAATACATAGAATCGACATCACATTGATAGCCATTTCATTACAGCATCGCTATAGGTCTTCGATACGGGAATGTCTTTGACACCCTCAATGCCGAGTTCAAGAAAGAAACAGTCTTTTTCGCGGCGCAGCACCTTAACTTGTTCCATGTTGACCATAAAGCCACGATGGCAACGCATTACATGAGTGTCGGCAAGCAGTTCGACGGTGCGTTTGAGGGTATTGCGTAACATGAGTTTCTTGAGCTGGCTTCCCTTCATGTACCAGATGTTGATGTAGTTGTCAGCACTCTCGATGTAGAGAAGGTTGTCCTTTGCAACAGAGAGCTGTAACTCTCCACGCTCGTCGTATAGCGAGATGATACCCTTGCCTTCGGCACGTTGCTGCATGGCTTTGTCGTAGTCGTCTTCGATTTGGCGCAAGCGCTCGTTGCGGTCCTGCAGGGTGAGGGCAGTAATACTGACAATATAGGGGATGAGTAGAATCAGTGAGGTGTTGAGCAATGATTTCTCGAAGGCTTCAGCAATGTCAAGTTGCACGCCTGTAAGTGTGGAACATATAGTAAACGCTATGGACATCAGCACCAGCTCGACAAACACCCATGCAATATATTTGAGGTAGGTAATAGAGTGCTTCTTGGCATAGTAACACATGATAACACGGCTGATGGCTGCAATGCTCATGCCTAGCAATACAATACCCAGTACGCAAGCAATGAATACAAATCGCGAAACTTCGGCCCAATGCTCTACATTGAAGGGCTTATATATAATAATGAAAAGAAATGCGAAGGCAGCAGCCGAGGTGACCATAATGGTGAGGCTGCGCTTCGTGAGCAGGTATTTAGGTATGTACTGACTGAAGAAGTTCATCTACTATTTCAATTCGCGGAGCAAAAGTACAAATTTCTTTGCATTATCCGATGCTCTCATATGGAAAAATCACATTTTGTAGAACAATAGATAGCAAAGGAGTGCGCCAATACTGGCGCACCCCCATGTTCATAGTTAGGTTAATATGTTCCGTTCTGCTTACGAATAGAGGAAACGCTTGATACTACGTTTCGGAGTCTTTTCAAAAGGCTCGTCATGACGCTCTACAAGGTTTACCTTGCTGTATGCAGGCAGTTCGGTATTCACTTGCTTTAAGTATTCATCCAATATTTGTTCTATGCTCTTGGTGTTACCCTCAAGTTTCTTGAATGCATCTATATCGGGCACTACAAGTGCTACAATCTTGTTTCCACGGCTGATAACGATTGACTCCGACACGAGAGGCAGGCTGTTGAACTTGTCCTCAATCTCCTCGGGATAAACATTCTGTCCGCTGGCACTGAGAATCATGTTCTTTGAACGACCTTTGATAAATACGTTGCCATCATTGTCTATCACACCTAAGTCACCACTCTTGAGCCAACCATCTTCGGTGAAGGTAGCTTTGGTAGCTTCAGGGTTCTTGTAGTAGCCCATCATTACATTGTCCCCCTTGATTTGAATTTCGCCTACTACGTTGCGAGGATCTTCAGAATCGATACGTACTTCAACACGTTCTACCTCTTGACCACATGAACGCATGGCAAAGGTCTTCCAGTTGCGGTAACAGATGAGCGGACCGCACTCTGTCATACCATAACCTACGGTGTAGGGGAAGTTCATCTTCTTCATCAACTTCTCTACCTTCTCATTGATGGCTGCACCACCTACGATGAGGCTACCACGCTCAAGGTTGCCACCGAAAGTGGTGAGCAATTTGGTACGCACCTTATTGTAGATTATCTTGTTTACACCTGGGATTGCGGTCAGTACCTTCATCAACGGCTTGTTGAGTGTGGGCATTACCTTACCCTTGAAAATCTTTTCCACAACGAGAGGTACGGTTACAAGCATGTAGGGTTTCACTTCACCCAATGCTTTGATGAGCACCGAGGGAGTAGGAGTCTTGCCCAAGAAGAAAATATGGCAGCCTGAAGCTAAGGGGTAGAGGAACTCGAATGCCATACCATACATATGTCCGAGAGGCAACATGGAGAGAATGTGCCAACCAGGCTGGTTAGGCATATGCTTCATAGCAAACTCTACATTTGAGCTGATTGAACGTGCAGACAACATCACACCCTTTGGATCGCTAGTAGTACCTGAGGTATAGTTGATAAGCTCTAGTTCATCGAGGTTACCGGTAGGGTAGCTGATGTGCTCGGGTTTTACACCTTCGGGGAAACGCTTAGCGAAAATCTCCTCGCAATTCTCATGGAACTCGACAGCATCAACATTACCACCTTTAGTATATATAGGCGTAAAATCAAGAATATTGATTGCGATATTGATGTTGGGCATCTTCTCTGCGTCCATCTTCTCCCAAATCTCGGGTTCAGTAAAGATAGCTGTAGCATCAGAGTGATTGGTCAAGTTTTGTATGCTCTCAGGGAGGAAGTCATTGAGCAAAGGTACCATTACGCCATCAAATGTAGCGATAGCAATAAATGAGGCAGCCCATTCGGCCGAGTTCTTGGCACAGAGCACAATCTTGTCTCCTTTTCTAACACCAGCCTCTTCCAACAAGATGTGCAGTTTCTCGATGTTTGTTGCCACTTGGCCAAAAGTAAAGGTGTTCTTACCATAGTTGGTAATTGCAGGAGAATCCCAATAGTTTTTAAAGGCTTTCTCCACATGATTCAAATAATGCTTAATCATTGTTATGTTTCCACTTGTTTACGATACAAAGTTCGCGCTTTATTTTTACTATTCTCGGATTTCAAGGTATATACCCTATTTTAGGGGTGAAATTCCATATAGGGGCTAAATAGGATATTCAGGGGTGTATTTTTTATAAACAAGATAAAGAACCTACGTATAAAAACCGCCTTTTCATCGATATTTTCCTGATTAATCCCTAGGATCAGTACCCCATTTCATTTTTTTCTGCAAGGTATGAAAAAAAGTACTTCCCTCTTGCTTAACAACACTGATGGTGTGTGCCGCCTTACGCAATGTAAGGGTTGTGTGTTCTGAATAGCTGCGACTGATTCCATCGACAGCCACTAGAAAACTTCCGTTACGACTTTCTATACGAAGCCCTATCGTCTTATCATCTGCAATAACCACAGGACGTACATTCAAACTATGGGGTGCTACAGCCGTAAGGACAAAAACATCGGCCTGCGGATAAATAATAGGACCTCCAGCACTGAGCGAATAGGCAGTTGACCCTGTAGGAGTCGCAATAATAAGGCCATCCCCCATGTAGGTAGCCAAATGCTCACCACTAACAACGGTATGTACTGCTATCATCGACGAGCTGTCGTGTTTCGACACAATGATTTCATTCAGAGCATAGCTAGGTAATTCAACACCATCATCGGTAATAAGTTCAATAACACTACGTTCTCGCACCGCATAATGTCCTTCATGAAGTTGTGCAAAGAAAGTCTCCATTTCATCTGCAGACACATCGGCAAGAAACCCCAAGCGCCCAGTATTGATTCCCACAATAGGTAAACCTGTATCGCCTATGCAACGAGCTGCTTTAAGAAAGGTACCGTCACCTCCAAGGCTTATGGCCATATCTGCACCAAGACTACGGAGGTCTTCGATAATACCAGCAGGTTCGAAAGCAAAAGATTGCGCCTCACAAAGGAAACGGTAGAAATCACGGTCCACATACACTTCATCGTTATAGCGTGAGAGGACAGAAAACAACTGCTCGGCATGTACCGATTTGCAAGTCTCATAGGTATTTCCAAATAGAGCGAAGCGCATCTGTTAATATGAATTATGAATTATGAATTATGAATTATGAATTATGAATTGTCAAATATACTTAGTAACTTTGTACCGTTTTTTGTTTTATCAGTATAATTCAAAGCAAAGATAATACATTTTTCGGATTTTATGACGAAACTAAGTATAAATATAAATAAGGTGGCGACGTTGCGCAATGCGCGTGGCGGAAACAATCCCGATGTATGCCGTTTCGCATTAGACTGCGAAGCCATGGGAGGTGAGGGTATCACCGTACATCCTCGTCCCGACGAACGCCACATACGGCGTGCTGATGTATATGCGTTACGTCCTCTATTGCATACAGAATTTAACATTGAGGGATATCCCAGTAGCGAGTTCATCGAACTGGTATTGCAGGTAAAACCCGCCCAGGTAACCTTGGTACCCGATGCCCCTGACCAGATTACCTCAAACCATGGATGGGACACCGTAGCGCACCAAGAGTTCCTCTCCGAAATAGTTGCAACATTTGAAGAGGCAGGCATACGCACCTCCGTATTTGTTGATCCTGATGTAACCATGGTAGAGCATGCTGCCAAATTGGGTGCCGACCGTGTAGAGCTCTACACCGAGCCCTACGCAGCAAGCTATGCAGCCAATCGCGAAGCAGCCATTGCTCCCTACATTTCTGCTGCCCAAGCGGCCAAAAAAGCAGGCCTCGGTCTCAATGCAGGACATGACTTAAGCCTTGAAAATCTCGCCTACTTTGCCCAAAACATCCCCAACCTCGATGAGGTATCTATCGGCCACGCACTCATCTGCGACGCTCTGTACCTCGGATTAGAGGAGACCATACGAAGATACAAAGAATGTCTCGCCGTAAAGCGTTGAATGAGCGAGTCGAAGAACTAATAATTTATCAAATAGTAAATTAAAAAGATGTTATTCTTACAAACACAAATGCAACAGGCCGTGACCGAAATGGCCGAAAACCCCGTTCTCACCGAAGTGGTAGAGACAGCAACTGAGATGAATCTATGGGACATGGCCACTAAGGGTGGCTGGATAATGATTGTCCTCGCCTTCCTTTCTGTTCTCTGCGTATATATTTTCGTAGAGCGACTCATGGTAATACGCAAGGCGTCAAAGGTCGATTCCGTGTTCATGGACCGCATACACGACTATGTGAGAAACGACGAGCTTAAATCTGCAGTCAACTACTGCCGCATCACCAATACTCCCGCAGCCAATATGATCGAGAAGGGGCTCGAGCGTATTGACCGCCCTGCATCAGAAGTACAAGCAGCATTGGAGAATGCTGGAAACCTTGAGGTAGCCAAATTGGAAAAAGGACTTCCTGTGATGGCAACCATTTCATCAGGCGCTCCCATGATTGGTTTCTTGGGTACCGTATTGGGTATGGTACGTGCATTTTGGGAAATGGCCAATGCGGGCAACAACATCGACATCACCCTGCTCTCAAGCGGCATCTACGAAGCCATGATTACGACTGTAGGCGGTCTTGTAGTAGGTATCGTAGCCATGTTCGCCTACAACTACTTGGTTTCTCGTGTAAATGATGTGGCCAATGTGCTTGAGGCACAGACGCTCTCGTTCATGGATTTGAAGGATTAAACTTAAAAAGAAACATCGTGAGCTTAAAACGAAGAAATAAGATATCACCCACATTCAGCATGTCGTCAATGACGGACCTCGTGTTCTTGTTGCTGATTTTCTTCATGATTACCTCTACCATGGTAACGCCCAATGCCATTAAGGTGCTCCTTCCGCAGGGCAAGCAGCAGACCTCTGCCAAGCCTCTTGCGCGTGTGATTATAGATCAGGACCTCAACTACTACACCGCCTTTGGCAACGAAGACGAGATGCCCATTGTCCTTGACGAGTTGGCCGCCTTCCTGCAGGATTGTGCCGCCAAGGAGCCCGAGATGTATGTGGCGCTCTATGCCGACGAGCGTGTGCCCTATCGTGAGATCGTCAATGTGTTGAACATCGCCAACGAGAACCAGTTCAAGATGGTGCTGGCCACTCGTCGTCCCGATAAAAAGAGTAAGCGTTGAAAGTGACTAAGAATCAGATACAGGGTATAGCCGTCACCCTCGTGGTACATCTCCTCGTGGTGTTGCTGCTCTTGATGGTCAGGCTCAGCGCCCCCGTGCCGGAGGAGGAGAGTGGCATTCCCGTGATGTTGGGCAACGCCCTGCTGGCCCAAGGCCATACCGAGTCGTACCAGTACACCGAGGTGTCGTCGGTCAAGAGCGATGTGCCCAATGTCAACAATGCCCCGCTCACCCAGCCACAACCTCAGATCGATGAACCCCTCATCACCCAGCCCGACGAGCCCACCGTAGATATGCCCACCGCCGAAGAGATAGAGGCGCAAAAGCGTGCCGAGGCCGAGCGCCAGGCCGCCGAGCGTGCCGCCCAGCAGATGGCCAGCGCCTTTGGCAAAGGCTTCGAGATGAGCAGCAAGGGCGAAGCCACCGAGAAGGCCGACGAAGGTACCCAAGGCACCGAGACAGGTGTTGCCGCAGCTGACAAGGCCGTGGGGGTAGGTGTGCAAGGTACATTCGACCTCAACGGGCGTAGCATCTCGGGTAGCGGACTCCCCATCCCCGTCAATACCGTGCAGGACGAAGGACGCGTGGTGGTAAACATCACCGTGAACCCCTCAGGAGAGGTCATTGCCACCAGCACCAACCGCCGCACCAATACGGTGAACCCCGAGCTGCGCAAAGCCGCCGAGGATGCCGCCAAGCGTGCGCGATTCAATAATATAGAAGGCGTAGACAATCAGTCGGGTACCATCACCTACTATTTCAAGCTCCGCTAATCGTAATCCGAAATTCGAAGTTCGAAATCCATATTAAAAAAGACCTATGAAGACAATGTACGTATTCCTTGCCGACGGCTTCGAAGAGATTGAGGCCTTGGCACCCATCGATGTGATGCGTCGTGCCGGTTTGTCCGTCACGACGGTGTCAGTAACCGATAGCCTCACCGTGACAGGCGCTCACGGCATCCCCGTGGTGGCCGACACCCTGTTCGCCCAGTGCGACTATGCCGATGCGACATTGCTCTTCTTGCCCGGCGGACTGCCCGGTGCTACCAATCTGCAGGCCCACACAGGCCTGTGCCAGCTGCTCACCGCCAAGGCATCGCAGCCCGATGTCATCATCTCGGCCATCTGTGCAGCTCCCCTCGTGCTTGGCGGTCTCGGCCTTCTCCAAGGCAAGAAGGCCACCTGCTACCCCGGCTTCGAAGACACCATGCAGGGCGCCCACTACACCGCCGCCAAGGTCACCGTCGATGGCCACATCTTTACCGCTTGCGGTCCCGGTGCCGCTTGGGAGCTTGGCTTCACCCTCGTAGAGCACTTCTGCGGTGCCGACAAGGCCGATGCTCTGCGCTCGGGGATGCAGTTCTGAGATTGGGAGGCCTCCCCCCCAAGAGCAGCAAGCAGCACTCCTTGGTGCCGTCGCAACCGATGCTCTTTCGCATCGGCCCCCTCTATGGGGAGAACTCAGAGTCCGCTGAAACGAATAAGGAATAACAAATAAAATGCCCAAATCCCCCCGAGTAGTATCCGAAGGTTCTCCCCATAGAGGGGAGATGCCCAAAGGGCAGAGGGGGTCTCTTTTATATGAACAAATACGCCATCATCGTAGCCGGAGGCAAGGGCCTGCGCATGGGCGGCGAGCTGCCCAAGCAGTTTATCCCCATTGAGGGACGTCCCGTGCTGATGCGCACGCTCGATGCCTTCCACGCCTGCGACACATCCATACAGCTCATTCTCGTGCTCCCGCACGACCATCAGGCCTATTGGCATGAGCTCTGCGCCCAGTACCAGTTTGCTGTGCCCCACCGCATCGCCGATGGTGGTGCCACCCGCTTCCACTCCGTGCAGAGCGGCCTCTCGCTTGTCGATGCCCCCGAAGCCCTGGTAGCCGTACACGATGGCGTACGCCCCTTCGTGAGTCCCGAGGTCATTCGCCGCTGCTATGCCGAGGCCGAGGCCCACGGTGCCGTCGTGCCCGTCATCCCCGTGGTGGAGACGGTAAGGCAGCTAGTAAAAGAGGACAACACAGAAAGAGGAACCCGCCACTCTGAGGCAGTTGTCCATTGTCCATTGTCAATTGTCAATTCTAAAAGCGTCACCGTCGACCGCAACGCCTACCGCCTGGTACAAACCCCTCAAACCTTTCGCGCCACACTGCTACGCCGTGCCTACGAACTACCCTACTGCGATGCCTTCACCGACGACGCATCCGTAGTAGAGACCTTGGGGGAAACCATATTTTTGACCGAAGGCAATCGAGAAAACATCAAACTTACCACCCCCTACGACCTCATCGTAGCCCAAGCACTGGTTAATAATGGTTGGGGCACCAAGACTGCCGGTTAGTAAGCTGGAGGATAAAAAGCATCCTCCACATGTTCTACGACCATATTCCCCGGTTCTCCCGTGATGGCAATGACATCAAAACGCACGGGAAGATCTATACGATGGTAACGTATATACGCATTAGCAGCCTGTACCAAGTTACGAATCTTGCTATCGGTAACCGCATCTATGGCATCGCCATAACAATCATTCTTACGAGCCTTAACCTCGACAAATACCAATATACCATTCTTTTGAGCAATGATATCGACTTCTTTGTGTCCTAATCGCCAATTGCGTTCACGCAGAGTATATCCACGCGCCATGAGATAGGCCGCAGCCCGATCCTCACATATCTGTCCAAATTCGTTATGAAGAGCCATAATTAAACTGTTGATATCACGAAAGTACAAAACTTAGGCAAATTTTACAACAAAGTTCCAAAATTCTAATATAGATAATCATTCAAACTCATCTTTTCATCCGAAGACACATCGCTTATTTCTTCTTGGCGACAACATGCATACCCATGTAGAGCTAACCGACATTTGGGAACATCTATATGATGTGACCTAAAAGAGAAGGAGACCTCAAGGTCTCCTTCTCTAATATATGTCAGTTTCCTCTTTACTTCTGACGGATATAGATGTTCATCGGAGTACCGGTGAAGTTCCAGCGCTCGCGTATCTTGTTTTCGAGGAAGCGCTTGTAGGGCTCCTTCACATATTGCGGCAGGTTGGCAAAGAACACGAACGAGGGCACGCGGGTGCCGGGGAGCTGCATGCAGTACTTGATCTTGATGTACTTACCCTTGTTTGAGGGGGGAGGAGTAGCCTCGATGATGGGCAGCATCTCCTCGTTGAGCTTGGCGGTAGACACCTTGGTGGTGCGGTTCAGATAGGTCTCCTTGGCCATCTCGAGCACCTTGAAGATGCGCTGCTTGGTGAGGGCCGAGGCGAAGATGATGGGGAAATCCACGAAGGGGGCGAAGCGCTCGCGGATGGTATCCTCGAAGTA
>JAZRMG010000022.1:0-9328 GCA_045647345.1 Bacteroidaceae bacterium
GGAGCGTACCTCATACAAGGCCAAGACATGGGGAGCGGGCACGGCATCTACCTCGCTCGCCGAGCGCATGCAGCGTGCTGCACTCAACGCCGCCTTCTTCTTCACCGTACCCGGTCCCAAAATGATATGGCAGTTTGGCGAGCTGGGCTACGACTACTCCATCGAGGAGAACGGACGCACGGGCGAGAAACCCTTGCGATGGGATTACTTCGAGATGCCCGAGCGCAAGGCACTGTATGATGCTTATGCCCAGCTCATCACCTTCCGCAACGAGCATCCACAGTTCTTCACCTCCGAGGCCGATTTCGCATGGCAAGTGGGTACAAGCAACTGGGCTACAGGACGCCACATCAGCTGCGTGGCAGACGAGGAGGCATTCATCGTAGTGGGTAACTTTGACACGCGTGAGCAACCCATCACCGCCACCTTCCCCATGGAGGGCACATGGACCAACTACTTCGACGCAACAGAGAGCTATACAGGCACAGCAGCTACGGTAACGCTCTCCGCTGGCGAATACCGGATACTTGTCAACTTCTAATAATACCGTTCCTATGAAGAATCATCAGCAATGTGTCATCCTGAGTGAAGCGAAGGATCTCGCAGAGGACTTAGTTCAAAACACTTGCGAGATGTTTGCTTTTCCGCTACGGGCCAGCGACCTAAAGGTTCACTGCGTTCAACATAACATAATACGAATTAATATAAACAAAATAAGCACTGCTATGAAACGATTTATTTGGATTATCCTCGCAACTGTAGCACTGGTAGGTTGCACCGGTAACAAACAGCAACCCATAGTGGCCCCAACTGACTGGGCCAATACCGTAGTGTACGAGATGAACGTGCGACAGTACACCCCTGAAGGCACCTTTGCCGCAGCTCAGAAGGAGCTGCCACGTCTGCAAGAGTTAGGTGTCGATGTCGTGTGGCTTATGCCCATCTATCCCATCGGTGTCGAGGGCCGCAAGGGAACCTTAGGCTCCTACTACGCCATCAAGGACTATACAGACGTGAACCCTGAGTTTGGCACCTTGGCCGACTTTGACAACTTCCTTGCCGAGGCACACCGCTTGGGCCTCAAGGTCATCATCGACTGGGTGGCCAATCACACCTCGCCCGATGCACGCTGGGTGAAGGAGTCGCCAGCCTCATGGTATGAACGAAACGAAAAGGGTGAGCTCACCTATACTGCCGATTGGAGCGATACGGCCAACCTCAACTATACTGATGAAGGTATGGTGCGTGCCATGCAGGATGCCATGCTCTTCTGGCTCAAGCGTGGTGTCGATGGCTTCCGCTGCGATATGGCTTGCGAGGTGCCCCTCACCTTCTGGGAGGAGGCCATCAAGACATTCAAGACCGAGTACCCCGACATCTTCATGCTTGCCGAGGGCGAGGAGCCGCTCTTGCAGAGTCAGTGCGGCTTCCACTCTTCCTACTCGTGGGAGCTCCACCACATGATGAATGCCATCGCACAAGGCAAGCAGAGTATCGATGACCTTGTAGCATACATCAAGAAAGATACCGAGCGCCATCCCGAGGGCGCCTACCGTCTGATGTTTACCTCGAATCACGACGAGAACTCCTGGGCAGGCACCGAGTTTGAGCGCATGGGCGATGCAGCCAAGGCTATGGCTGTGCTCACCTTCACCCTTCCTGGCGGACAGCCCCTCATCTACACCGGTCAGGAGATGGGGTGGAACCACCGCTTCCAGTTCTTCGAGAAAGACCCCATACCCGCTTGGGAACACAATGCATATACCGACTTCTACCGCGACCTCATCGCCTTCAAGCATAGCAACCCTGCGCTCAGCGCAGGCATCGGTCATGGCGAGTTCAATATCGTCAGCACCGACAACAACACCCTCACCTTCACCCGCTCCGTACCGGGCAATAAGGTAGAGGTGTCCGTACAGCTCGAGGCCCCCTGGCATTGGGAGTACCGCACCGTGTGTGACCCTATAGACCGCGTCGAGCCCCTGTCGTGGTGGGTAGGCATGACCACTCCGCTGCAGCTCATGATACACGGCACCGACATCGCCTCCTACGACCTTACCATCGAGGGCGGCAAGGGCGTGCAGGTGGAGCAGATACATAAGGCCGAGAGCCCCCACTACCTCTTCGTAGACGTAGCCATCGACGCTGACGCACAGCCCGGTACCTACGATCTCGTCTTCACCAAGGAGGGCAAAGAGCACCGCTACCCCTATCAGCTGCAAGCCCGTCGCGCAGGCTCTGCCGAGCGCACCAGCTTCACCACGGCCGATATGATATACCTCATCATGCCCGACCGCTTTGCCAATGGCGACCCCTCTAACGACTCCACCCCCGACACCGACGACAAGGCCGACCGCGATGCCTTCTTTGGCCGCCACGGTGGCGACATCAAGGGCATCATCGACCACCTCGACTACATCGCCGACCTCGGCGCTACAGCCATCTGGTCTACCCCCTTGCTGCTCGACAATGCACCCCAGGAGTCATACCACGGCTATGCCGCCTCTGACTACTATCAGATAGACCCACGCTTCGGCAGCAATGCCCTCTACCGCGAGCTCGTATCGAAGGCCCACGACAAGGGCCTCAAGATGATTATGGACATCGTCACCAACCACTGCGGCACAGAGCACTGGTGGATGCAGGATCTCCCCTTCCACGACTGGATACACCAGTTTGACACCTACACCGGCACCAACATCTGCTTCTCCACCAACATGGACCCCAACGCCTCGAAGCAGGACCTCTACATCCAGGAGAGCGGATGGTTCGTACCCTCCATGGTCGACATGAACCTCGACAATCCCTACACCCTGCGCTACTTCATCCAGTGGGCCATCTGGTGGATTGAGTATGCCGACCTCGACGGCTTCCGTGTCGACACCTACCCCTACAACGAGAAGGTACCCATGAGCCTATGGTGCGAGGCAGTGATGCGCGAGTATCCCCACTTCAATATCGTGGGCGAGTGCTGGACCTCCTCGGCTCCCCAGCTCGCCTACTGGCAGGGCGGCAATGCCAACAAGGACGGCTTCGACTCACACCTGCCTGCCATCATGGACTTCCCCCTCCACGATGCCATGCGTGCCGGACTCTCAGAGAGCAATCCCGGTTGGGGACAGGGCATGACACGCGTCTACGACTGCCTGTCTCATGACTTCCTCTACCACGACCTCTCCAATATGCTCATCTTCACAGGCAACCACGATGTCGACCGCTTGGGCGACGTGGTAGGTGGCAACCCCAACAAGACCAAGCTCGCCCTCACCATGCTGGCCACCATGCGCGGCATACCACAGCTCTTTGCAGGTGACGAGCTGATGTTCATGTCCAAGGACCGCAGCCAGGGGCATGGCGGACTCCGCGTAGACTTCCCCGGAGGTTGGCCAGGCGACAAGGTCGACTACTTCACTCCCGAGGGACGCGCTCAGAATGCCACCACATCGAGTCTCTACGACTATGCCAGCAAGCTCTTCCAGTGGCGCAAGACCAAGGAGGTCATCCACAATGGCAAGACTCTCCACTTCATGACTCGCGACAACACCTATGGTTACTTCCGTTACGACGACGATGATGTAGTCTTTGTCTATATCAACAACTCACAAGAGCCCAAGCACATCCCCTGGAGCTACTATAAGGAGATTACCGAAGGTCTCACCACAGGCCGCAACGTCATCACGGGCGACACGGTAATCCTCTCCGACGACACCATCGTAGCTCCCGAGCAGGCGCTAGTGGTAGAGTTTACGAGATAGATGTTAGCTTGAGAGTTTCTAGGTAGTCCTAGAAGCTCCTAGGCCATCCTATGAAATCCTAGAAAAATCAAAAATCATAAATCAAAAATCATGAAACCCCTTACCCTCCTTGCCCTCGCCACAGCCCTCCTCGTGGGCTGCGATAGCAAGACAACACAAGAGAGCGCATTTAAGGGCGAGCACGTGCTCACCTCACCAAGTAACACACTCACCCTGCAGTTTGGCGTCACCCCCAAGAGCGGCACGCCCACCTATAGTCTGCAGTTTGGCGACAAGGCCGCCATCCTCCCCAGTGCCATGGGATTTGAGCTCCGTGGCGACACCCGCAAGAAGGAGTTCTGGACCGATGATGCTGAGGCAGGCGATGCCAATGCGGTGTGTCCCTTAAACACTGGCTTCGTCGTGAAAGAGGTGCTGACCGACACCTTCGACGAGACCTGGCACCCCGTGTGGGGCGAAGAGTCGGCCATCCGCAACCACTACAACGAGCTCCTCGTGTGCATGGAGCAGGAGGGCACGGGCTACCTGATGAACATCCGCTTCCGCCTCTACGACGATGGCCTCGGCTTCCGCTACGAGTTTCCCAAGCAGCGTGGCCTTGCCTATTTCGTGATTAAGGAGGAACTCACCGAGTTTGCCATGACGGGCGACCACCATGCCCTCTGGATTCCAGGCGACTATGACACTCAGGAGTACGACTACGTGGAGTCGCGCCTCTCAGAGATCAGTTCACTGATGACCAAGGCCATCACCCCCAACTCATCGCAGACCCCCTTCTCGATGACAGGCGTGCAGACCTCCCTGCAGATGAAGACCGACGAGGGCCTCTACATCAATCTGCACGAAGCGGCCCTTGTGGACTATCCCTGCATGCACCTCGAACTCAACCCCGCGACCAACACCTTCGTGTCACACCTCACCCCCGACGCTACAGGCTGGAAGGGCTACATGCAGACCCCTTGCCACACCCCCTGGCGCACCATACAGGTCACCGATGATGCCCGCAAGCAGTTGGCTTCGCGCCTCGTGCTCAACCTCAATGAGCCTTGTGCCTACGATGATGTGTCATGGATTAAGCCTGTAAAATATGTAGGCGTGTGGTGGGAGATGATCTCGGGCAAAGGCAGCTGGGCCTACACCGAGGACTACCCCACGGTGAAGCTCGGCCACACCGACTATGCCTCGGCTACCCCCAGCCCCAAGCATTGTGCCAACACGGCTAATGTGAAGCGCTACATCGACTTTGCCGCCGAGCATGGCTTCGATCAAGTGCTCGTCGAGGGCTGGAACGAAGGCTGGGAAGACTGGGCAGGCAACTCCAAGGACTATGTGTTCGACTTCGTTACCCCCTACCCCGACTTCGACATCGAGGGGCTCAATGCCTATGCCCATAAGAAGGGCGTGCGCCTCATGATGCATCACGAGACCTCCTCATCGGTGCGCAACTATGAGCGTCACATGGAGGAGGCCTATGAGCTGATGAACCGCTACGGCTACACCGCTGTCAAGAGCGGCTACGTGGGCGACATCATCCCTCGTGGCGAGTACCACTATGGCCAGTGGATGGTCAACCACTACCTCTACGCCGTCACCGAGGCAGCCAAGCATCACATCTGTGTCAATGCCCACGAGGCCGTTCGCCCCACAGGTCTGTGCCGCACCTATCCCAACCTCATCGGCAACGAGAGCGCCCGCGGCACCGAGTACCAGTCGTTTGGTGGCTCCAAGCCCAACCTCGTCACCATCCTTCCCTTCACCCGTCTCAATGGTGGCCCCATGGACTACACCCCCGGCATCTTCGAGATGGACCTTGGCCCCGTCACCGGTGGCAACAACAACTCTAAAGTCAACTCTACCCTTGCCAACCAGCTCGCTCTCTATGTCACCCTCTACTCGCCCCTGCAGATGGCGGCCGACTTCCCCGAGCACTATGAGAAGCGCATGGATGCCTTCCAGTTCATCAAGGACGTAGCGGTCGACTGGCAGCGTACAGAGTATCTCCTTGCCGAGCCTGGCGACTACCTCGTGATAGCCCGCCAAGCCAAAGAGAGCGGACAGTGGTTTGTCGGTGGTGTCACAGATGAACAGAAGCGTCGCGTGGAGTTCCCCCTCAGTTTCCTTGACGAGGGCCGCACCTACGAGGCCACCATCTATGCCGATGCACCCGATGCCGACTATGCCACTAATCCGCAGGCCTACACCATCACCCGTAAGCAGGTGACCGCAGCCGACATGCTCACCCTCGACATGGCACGCGCCGGAGGCTTTGCCATCAGCTTTAACGAATTGTAACAATTTGTGGAATAAACATACAGAGAGGGTTTACTTCGAAGTAAACCCTCTCTATATATTTCTATTCATATCATCCCAATGCCTGTTCTATATCGGCAATGAGGTCCTCGACATTCTCGATACCTACCGAGAGGCGGATGAGGTCGGGTGCTACGCCTGCCTCGCGCAGCTGCTCGTCGGTGAGCTGGCGATGAGTGTGGCTGGCGGGGTGCAGCACACATGAGCGGGCATCGGCCACATGGGTGACGATGCAGATGAGCTTTAGGCTGTCCATGAAGCGGATGGCCTCGTCGCGTGAGCCCTTGAGGCCGAAGGCGATGACACCGCACGAGCCCCCCGGCATATACTTTTGTGCCAGGGCGTGGTAGGGGTTGTCGGGCAGACCGCTATAGTTCACCCAGGCCACCTTGTCGTTTTGGCTGAGCCACTCGGCAATACGTTGGGCATTCTCGCAGTGGCGCTTCACACGCAGGTGAAGGGTCTCGAGGCCGAGGTTGAGCAGGAAGGCGTTCATCGGTGCCTGTATAGAGCCCAGGTCGCGCATCATCTGTGCCGTAGCCTTGGTGATATAGGCCATCTTGCCGAAGCTCTTCGAGTAGGTGAGGCCGTGGTACGAAGCATCAGGGGTGGTGAGGCCGGGGAACTTGTCGGCATGGGCATCCCAGTCGAAGTTGCCGCTATCCACGATAGCACCACCTACGGCAGTGGCGTGGCCATCCATATACTTAGTGGTAGAGTGGGTCACGATATCGGCACCCCACTCGAAGGGGCGGCAGTTGATGGGGGTAGGGAAGGTGTTGTCCACGATGAGGGGCACACCGTTGCGGTGGGCGATGCGGGCAAACTTCTCAATGTCGAGCACCTCGCAGCCGGGGTTAGAGATGGTCTCGCCGAAGAGGCACTTCGTGTTGGGGCGGAAAGCCTTCTCGATCTCCTCCTCCGACGCATTCTGATCAACGAAGGTCATCTCTATGCCGAGCTTCTTCATTGTCACGCTGAAGAGGTTGTAGGTGCCACCATAGATGGCAGTAGAACAAACGAAGTGGTCGCCACTCTCGCAAATGTTGAACACAGCGTAGAAATTGGCCGCTTGACCCGATGAGGTGAACATGCCAGCCACACCGCCCTCGAGGGCAGCAATCTTGGCCGCTACGGCATCGTTTGTGGGGTTTTGCAGACGGGTGTAGAAGTAACCTGAGTCTTCGAGGTCGAAGAGGCGGGCCATCTGCTCGCTGTTGTCGTACTTGAACGTGGTGCTCTGGTAAATGGGCAGCACGCGCGGCTCACCCTTCTTCGGTGTCCAACCCTCCTGCACGCAGAGGGTTTCGGGACGGTATTTCTTTTCCATAATTATTCTGTTGCTAAATTTGTGGGGACAAAATTAGTGCAAGGCGAGAGAAAAACCAAAACTTGTTTTGAGTTTTTCCGAGCCGCTACCTAATTTCTTCTTTGTGAAGCAAAGATAAAATTAGTGTAAAATTTCGGTTATATGAAATTTAGCGCTATCTTTGCAGCATCCGAGGGGAGAAATCCTCGGGTCAAGAATGCGTTTCTTGCTTTATCCTGTACGAAAAAATCGCCAAATTCAAGTAGAGGGATGGAGACAAAGTTACGCTCATTCTGTTATGTATATGTACGCGTACAGCCCTGCGCTGTACTTTGCAAAGTGTATACAAACAGCGTGGGGTATTTGTTCTCGGTTCATTTCTACTGCGGTGTTTGGCGATACCATTCGTACGATGAGCGTGACAAGTCTCTACGCTTTTCTTGTACGATTTAAGCAAACATATTTATTGACTGCTGACTTCGGGAGACTCATAGGCAAAACAAAAACATTTCAAACATTATGAAAAAGTTTTACTTAGGTGCTCTCAGTTGCTTGTTGGCGATGGGAGCAAGTGCACAAATCTCCGATTCGGGAATAGACTTAAATGGAAGAAATTTACTCTCTACAGGAAGAGAAGTTACAGCCTCAGGGAAAAGTATTGCGTATGCCTTAGAAAATTATCAAGACGGCTACTTTAGTGTTAAACTTTATAACGAAGGATTTGAAGAAATTCGTTCATTGAGTGTGTATACAGGAAGTGATGAAGGCTTTGCTACTGCACTTATAGATTTAGACGAGCCGTCAGTTTCTGATGCAGGCAGTTACTATTTTTTTCTTACTCAGACTTTATTCAACAACGATGACAAGTTTGAATTTGTACGATTTGTAGCAGAAGGATATAAATATACCGCCTTTGAAGTTGTCAACGAGGACAATGAAGTGCTGGCCACAATTAACAGCCCTGCAGATAGCTATCGTTCATATCCACGTATATTAAAATGGAATGGCAAGTATTATTTTGGTATATACTCATACACCAACGATTATACTTATTTTTGGGACATCTACCTCATCGAAAAGGAAACCAATAGTGTCCGCAAGGTAAATGCTGCTCCGCTGATGAGCGTAATGCCGGCACTCGCAGAGCGTAATAGCACTGTAAACGTAACTCTCGATGCAGAGACCGTCAAGAACGGTGGCGAGCTTATCATCACCGACAGCAATGGTCGTACGGTAGGCCGTAGCCACGTAGAGGCAGGGCAGACCTCAGTGCCCGTGACTACTGACCGTATGGGCTCGGGCATATACAACATCACGCTGACCGAGAAGGGACAGAAGGTGGAGAATGCACGCATCATTGTGAAGTAAGCTAGTTGCAGCATAACTATATATAGTATACAATCGCAGTAGGCTACGTGTTTACTGCGATTCTTTTATGCACGTGATTACGCACGATTTTGTGTCTTAAACTCCGTGATGCTCAGCTTTGTAGGGCGTAAATTAAGCACGCTATGAGGCGTGCTTGATTTTCTTGCTTTTGCGCGATGCTTTGTTGTATACGCCCTGTCTCACACGCTCTATATATCCCTTGAGGCAGAGGGTGCGCAGGTGCTTGCTCACGGTGCGTGTCTTCATATCCATCTCCTCACCCAGTTTGTTGGCAATGGCGGTGGTGAACTGTCGGGGCAGGAGATTCAGGAAGGCCAGCGGACTGATGCACACAGGCTGCTTGGGTTCCTCTTTCTCTTCACGGCGCAAGCGGTCGTAGATGGCCGATGTCTGTATGTCGGCGTAAGACATGGGCTGTTGGTTCACATTAGATTCTTGCATAGCTTGGTTTGTTAAGTTGTTTTCCATAATAAACAGGGGCCTCCCCTAACCCCTCCAAGGAGGGGGACTCCAATCCTCGCGATAGATTAGAGGAGGACTTTTCTAAAAGTCATTATTAGTATGT
>JAZRMG010000023.1:0-3557 GCA_045647345.1 Bacteroidaceae bacterium
CAACCCCGACCGTCGCAAGCCCACAGGCATCCGTGCCGCCATCATCCGTGAGAAGGGTACCAACGGTGAGCGCGAGATGGCTTACTCACTCTGGCTCGCTGGCTTCGACGTGAAGGACGTAACGATGACCGACCTCGTGACGGGTCGTGAGACACTTGATGATATCAACTTCATCGTCTTCTGTGGTGGCTTCTCTAACTCTGACGTACTCGGCTCAGCAAAGGGATGGGCAGGTGCTATCCTCTTCAGCCCGAAGGCCAAGGAGACCATCGACCGCTTCTATGCTCGTAAGGATACCCTTTCACTGGGTATCTGTAACGGTTGTCAGCTCATGATGGGGCTCGGCCTCATCACTCCCGAGCACGAGAAGAAGGGCGCTATGCACCACAACAACTCGCACAAGTTCGAGTCAAACTTCGTGGGTGTACACGTTCCCGAGAACAACAGCGTACTCTTCGGTTCGCTCAGCGGTACCAAGCACGGTATCTGGGTAGCACACGGTGAAGGTAAGTTTGTCCTCCCCTACGAGGAGAGCCGCTACCACATCGTAGCCAAGTACAACTATGCTGGCTATCCCGCCAACCCCAACGGTTCGGACTACAATATCGCTGGTATCGCCAGCGCCGATGGCCGCCACGTAGCTATGATGCCCCACTTGGAGCGTTGTATCTTCCCCTGGCAGTGCGGTAACTATCCGCTCGAGCGCCGTGCCGATGAGGTGACACCTTGGATCGAGGCATTCGTGAATGCCCGCATCTGGGTGGAGAACCAGAAGTAATCTGCTACTCACATTTCTATCAATAGACTTGGGGCCTCCATATGGGGGCCCCAAGTTGCGTTTACAAAAGACATTCATAGCACACCCGAAAAGGGTGAAGTCAATGACAAGAATGATAAAAAGAGGGGTGCCTGCATTTTGACACTCCCTCTCCATTCTTTTTCACTGGAAAATTTTATCGATTCATCAGATACGCCTTGAAGTCCTCGAACTGCGCCGTCATGGGCACGCTCTGCTTGGTGCCACGCATAAAGGCCTGTAGCTTTTCGGGGATAGCCACCTCAGCCTTGATGATGCCCTCCACCGTATCGCGGAACTTGGCCGGGTGTGCCGTCTCCAGGAAGACGCCCTGCTCACCAGGCTGCAACATCTCGCTCAGCGCACGATAGCCGCAAGCCCCGTGCGGGTCAAGCAAGTAGCCCGTGCGGTGGTACGTATCGGCCAGCGTCTCGGCAATCTGTTCGTCCGTATAGGTAGCCCCCCCGATGAATCCGCATATATCGGCATGCGAGTGGCCATAGAGGTCGAGTATGCGGGCAAAGTTGCTCGGGTCGCCCACATCCATCGCATTGGCAATCGTCTGCACCGAGGCACGCGGATTATACTCACCCGTCTGCAGATACTGATAGAAGATATCGTTTCGGTTGTTAGCAGCAATGAAGCGCTTGATGGGAAGTCCCATACGGTGCGCAAAGAGTCCGGCACACAGATTACCGAAGTTACCACTTGGCACACATATCACCAGTTCGCCCTCCTTGCCCTGGGGCTTCATCTGCGCATAAGCATAGAAGTAGTAGAATGCCTGCGGGAGGAACCGCGCCACATTGATCGAGTTGGCCGAGGTAAGCCGCATGTGCGCATTCAGCTCCGCATCCATAAAGGCACTCTTCACCAGGCGCTGGCAGTCGTCAAACACACCCTCCACCTCCAGTGCCGTAATGTTCTGCCCCAGCGTAGTGAACTGACACTCCTGTATAGCGCTCACCTTACCCTTCGGATAGAGCACATACACATGGATGCCCTCCACCCCCAGAAAGCCATTGGCCACTGCCGAACCCGTATCGCCCGAAGTAGCTACCAGAACGTTGACAGAAGACCCACCTAAATCCTCCCTATAAGGGAGGACTTGAGACTCCGCGAGGCCCGAATTCCCTCCCTCACAGGGAGGGTTAGGGTGGGTCTCCAAGTACCCCAACAACCGCGCCATGAACCGTGCGCCCACATCCTTGAATGCCAGCGTGGGGCCATGATACAGCTCCAGCGAATGGATATTCCCATCCACATGCACCACCGGAGCATCAAATGCCAGCGTGTCATACACGATATGCTTCAGCTCCTCGGCAGGGATATCCTCACCGAAGAAGGCATCGGCCACCCGGTAAGCAATCTCCTGAAAACTCATCTCCGCGATGCCGTCGAAAAACTCCTTCGGCAACTTCTTTATCTGTTCGGGCATATACAACCCCTTGTCTGTGGCAAGGCCACGTACCACCGCCTCCTCGAGCGAAGCCAGCGGTGCCTGTTTATTCGTGCTATAGTAGTGCATAGTGTATCTATTCTTTACCAAATGTTATCCTTTACGCCATCCTTCACCTTTCGCGCAGTCAGCATTTCCGTCATACGACATGCAAATGTAACACTTTTTCCCTATTACACTATACACCAAGACAGATATTTCAATATTTCAGTGACTTTTTGCCGTTTTGCAGCAATCAGCCTTCGTGTGTGAACGAAACGCCCGTAAATCCTGTACAAAAATTTCGTAGCATATTGTTAGGCAAATCCTGCGGTTTGCTTACGCGCTACAGAAATCGGAAGTATAAACTTCTTCGCTCTCGTGGCAGATTGTCATCGGTTCCCTAATTTCCGTTACTTCCTGAAAAATCCTAATGCCTCGTGGCTGCGTTCTTTTTGTTCACCTTGGGGATTGGGCGAGAAGAAGGCAAGGATTCCTCTATTTGTCTTCTCTTGAGAACATTGATTACCGTAAATTGGGCGGTGAACTAGACTGGATTCAATATCACCCTGTAGCATTTAAGTTTGGTTGATTAGTATTACAACCAAAGAACTTTTATATCTTTGTTGTTGGTTTAAGCAACAGAGAGGTAATACTATGAAGGATTAACCATTACAAGGCCATTCTGCGAAGAAAAGTATAACGAATTACTGCAACAGGTTGTAGCAGTTTTGCCATGTAGCTAAATCTGCTTGTTATGAGCTACGACTCATCCCTTGCAGATATCATCTTTTAAGCCAATGAGATGGTTCTTATGGAGTATCTTTCAATACGATGCCATAAGACATTGCAGGCTGATGCCATTTTGCCGAATAGGATAATGCCAAATTACCGAAAAGGGAACGAAGGAGTTCTTGCAATGTGGTTAAAATAGAGATTGACATCGTCTATAATTTTACTCAGCAATTTGTTCCTTTGTAAGTAACATAAGTTGTAGTTTTAGATTTGGACACCCAAAATTACAAACTTGTCAGGACTGGCCAAACATGGCTGGTCCTTTTTTACTACTTAAAGCAGACACACTTTTTGGTACAGTATCTAATAGATTATTAGATTATAATCATAACCTATCATAAAATATAGAAAAAGCACGATTTTTACATATTATATGATAGGTTGAGCAAAATTACTTATTGCTTGTTAAGCTATTTTTCAAAGCTATACCCTTTGCTGTAAGGCGATATTTCTGCAGTTTACTTCGCTTCTCATTTGGTAGAGTAAACTCTATATAACCTTCTTCAAGAGCAGGTTTTATATATGTAC
>JAZRMG010000024.1:0-3101 GCA_045647345.1 Bacteroidaceae bacterium
ACATGCGGCAGGTATCGATGGTCTCGCTATTCTTTGGAGTTGCAAATGCACTATGTGCAATAAATGCAGAAGGAAGTAGGAAAAGTATCCTTCGTATATCCACCGCAAGGGCAAGGAATAGTTTGGTCTTCATCGTTTTGGGTTATTCTTAGTTACACAAATTCAATTTATGGCAATTTACGGGAATTATTGTTTTGGTTGCTTCATCACTTCACTAAAAACATTTAGTCCATATTCATCTTGAGCCAATATGTCACGACACCTTCGCCATATCCTTTCATCTTATCCAGTATTACTCCTTCGGGAGAGACAATGAAAAACGTAGGATATCCCATAACATTATATAGTGTGCTGATGGCATCATACTCCCGTCCCTTGAGGTCATTGAGACTGTACCAGCTAATTCCATGTTCGATTGAGGATTGCTTCCATGTACTTTTTGCATCAATGCTGATGCTAACCACTTCCAGCTTGTCGGACATTGTCTCGGCAATTGTTTTCAACTCAGGGATACTGAGTTTGCAAGGGCCACAATGGGCTCCCCAGAAATCGAGCAGAAGATATTTCCCCTTGAAGTCCTGTAGATAATGCGTATTACCAAGTGTATCATACAAGGCTATGTATGGGATGGTGTCACCTATTTCCAGTGGTCCTGCTTGCTGCTGCAATTCCGACTTCCTCTCCGCACTGCGTTTAGTACCCTTGCCACCTCTTAACTGTGTAGGTAAATCAAACTCAACAAGTACATGCTGAGGCATACGGGCAATACCATATAACTTGCCATTCTTGCCCACTGCTATCTTTTTCAGGTGACAATTGAGGTGTAGCGTTGAGACGTATTCCCCGCTATGGTCGAATACCAACACCTTGTCCGAACAGGATTTGGTGATGTCATTCACGTCGTATCGGCTCATGAGTGTGTCTACATACAGCAGATATACATAATGTTCATCGGCTGCCAATGACTTCAGTGGGCCAGTGGCTTTTTCTTTGTCGTATCGTATGGCATCGTTGGATATCTTATAATGAGGAGTACGGTAAAAGCATTCCCACTGTTTCTGCATAGTGTCACCTTGCAACCTGTATGCTGCCATATAGGGCAAGTTCTCGGCGGCATAGAAGAATGTCCTACCACTCGCAGCCATATAACCGTTAAGGTCATTGCGCATGGCATACCATGTAAGAGAGTCACCCACTGGCGAATCTCCAAAGCGACAACTAGGCTGTAACAGGCTATTCGATAATGTAAACAGACTGCCGTCACCTTTGAACAGGCACGATACGTATTGGTTGGAATTGGGTAACAGCGTATATCGGGTGTCCTTGGGCATAATCTCTTCCCCAGGTTTCGCTCTTCGGTAAGTAGCCTTCAGTCTTTTCTTTGCACTCATAGCACCATCGGAGTCAATACCGATGACTCTCAGCGACATCTCGTTGATGTCGTTAATGCCAAAAGTGTTGTCCGATGCAAATGTAAGTACTGGCTGGCGGAATTCATCAACACCGCTTCCTATACGACCGTATGCATGGCAGAACTCCAGATTGTCAGCAATAGAATACGTATGACATACACCGTCTTCGAAGAAAGCCGATACGAGAATCACAAATGAGTCAGCTACGGCAATCTGTACATCATCCATCAACTTGATGTCGTGACTTGTATATTCTAACCAATAAGCATTTTCTTTATTTCCACACGCCCCCAGCAGCACCGCCACGGTAAGGAAGAGGAATAGTCTGGTTGGTTTCATTGTATTGGTTGTTTATGTTGTTACACGAATTTTATTTATGGCTAATTTATGGGCTATTTACGGGAATTTATGTTGAAAAAAGGAACACGAAACGAAGTTCGCCGCCCGCAGGGGCTAAAGGCAATTGCCATGTAATTGGCCACAAATTTTCATGAATTATTGTTGCTCAGCCTCCAAATACTCACCCACGGTCTTTATCATATTCTCACCACGGAGTTTGTTTTGGTCACGTTCAAGGATTGTGCCGTCGGGACCAAAGAGGATGAGATGAGGGATGCCAGTGCCGTCTACACCATAGCTTCCAGTAGCTGTCCCCTCAGAATCGAAAATCTGTGGCCAGGCAACCTGTTCCTCCTTGATGGCCGTCTTCATGTTTTCTATGCTGTCCCAGACATAGATGCCAAGGATGGTAAGGTTCTTTCCTTTGTACTTCTCATACAGTTTACGCAAGTTGGGAATCTCACCACGGCAGGGACCACACCACGATGCCCAGAAGTCCACCAACACGTAGTTCCCTTTACCTACATAGTCCGATAGCGCTAAGGGCTTACCGTCAATGTCGGTGCCTTTGATGTCGGTATAGGTCATGCCTTCAGCTGTAGCAAGAAGCCCTTGCGTATTTTGTCTCATTAGTTTAACCATCCCCTTGTTGTTGAGCCAAGGGCCACTGTTGTCGCATACGTGTTTCATTAACTCCACGCTACCGACAACCTCTCTCACAATCAAATAGCCTACGGCATCATTGGTGTGTTTCAGAAATTCTTCTTTCATCAGCGAGGTTAGTTCGGCATAGAATTCGTCCATATACCGGGCTACAAACTCCTCTTGTGTTCCCTCAAACTCCTCGCGTGCCTTATTGGCCCTGTCGTGCCAGTCGGCTATGGATGTGAGGATGCGTGCCATCTCGTCATTGAGAGGCGTACCCGATGTGCGGTGGTTCACAAAGTCTGTCACAATATCGCCCTTTTCCAAGATGGGGTTTGAAAAGAGAGCACGGGCAATGTCAATGCGGCAATTAAGCGCAGTGTCGGGAGCAATGCCTCTAAAAGTCACCCTATTGCCATCGACTGTAGTAGAATCAATCTTGCAGCCATTATCAAAGTCGGTGAGATAGACGGTCTTTCCATTGTAACTCGAATCAGGCAGTTCACCCGTCAACGTGTAATATCTTTCTTGGTTTGCACACGCCCCCAGCAGCACCGCTATGGCAAGGGCAAGGGTTGTTAGAAGCTGTCTTGAATTTACCGCTAATATGTACTTGATTGGGCTTTTCTGTTTATTTAAGATTCTTTCCGGCATCTTTATCCTCTTTGTTCTTGCAAATAGACCACTATTTGCTGCACCCAAAGA
>JAZRMG010000025.1:0-9359 GCA_045647345.1 Bacteroidaceae bacterium
GTTGGGTGGGCAAGGAGGATGTGATGGTATACTCCACGGGTTTTCAGACCAATCTCGGTGTAGTGTCGTGTGTGACAGGACGTGAAGACTACGTCATCTGTGATGAACTCGACCACGCCTCCATCGTCGAGGGGCGCCGCCTCTCCTTCTCTACGCCGCGCAAGTATAGGCATGGTGATATGCCCTCGTTGGAGCATGAGCTGGCGCGCTGCCACCCCGAGGCCGTGAAGCTCATCGTTACCGATGGCGTGTTCTCCATGGAGGGCGACATCGCCAATCTGCCCGAGATTGTGCGCTTGGCTCGCAAGTACAATGCCAATGTGATGGTCGATGAGGCTCATGGATTCGGAGTCCTCGGTCCTGGTGGACGTGGTGTCTGTCATCACTTCGGCGTGGCCGACGAGGTAGATCTCATCATGGGCACCTTCAGCAAATCCTTCGCTTCCATCGGAGGTTTTATCGCTTCAGACAGCGACACCATCAACTACCTGCGTCACAATTCGCGCCCCTACATCTTCAGTGCTTCGCTCACCCCCGCAGCCACAGCCGCGGCACTAGCCTCGCTGCATATCATGCAAGAGGAGCCCGAGCATTTAGAGCGCCTCTGGAGGGTGACGCGCTACGCCCTTGATGGCTTCCGCTCGCTTGGTTTTGAGATTGGCGCTACTTCTACTCCTATTATTCCCATCTATGTGAGAGATATGGAGAAGACCTTCCGTGTCACCCGCATGCTCTTCGACGAAGGCATATTTGTCAATCCCGTGGTGCCTCCCGCCTGTTCCAGTGGCGACACCCTCATCCGCTTCTCCCTGATGGCCACACACACCAAAGAGCAGGTCGATTTTGCATTGGAAAAAATGCTAAAATGCTTCAAAGCCCTTGAAATTTTTGGATAGTTTCTTGTAAATGATTATCTTTGCGCGAATTTGACAAAGTAATCATTAATTAATAGAAACTATTTTATGTTTGAAGGACATCCTAAAGGTTTGTGGGCATTAGCCCTTGCTAACACCGGTGAGCGCTTCGGCTACTACACCATGTTGGCTGTGTTCCTGTTCTTTTTGCAGGACAATTTCGGTTTTTCAATGGGAACATCCAGCTCTATCCAAGCTGCGTTCCTCGGTATTGTTTACTTCGTTCCCCTCTTTGGCGGTATGTTGGCCGATAAGTTCGGTTTCGGCAAGATGGTGACAAGCGGTATCGTGATTATGTTCCTTGGTTACTTGTTGTTGTCGTTGCCTCTCGGTGCTGGTGCTGTGGCTCTTGGCGTGATGGCATTGGCATTGCTTTTTATTTGCGTTGGTACAGGTCTTTTTAAGGGTAACTTGCAAGTGCTTGTTGGTAATCTTTACGATGATCCCAAGTACTCGGCCAAGCGTGACGAGGGTTTCAGCATCTTCTACATGGCTATCAATCTTGGTTCTATGTTTGCCGCTGCTGTAGCTCTTTCTATCATGGCATGGGCGCAGGATTCGCTTGGTATCAGCAAGGGCGACTCTTATCACTATGCATTTGCTGTAGCATGCGTTTCATTGATTCTCTCTATTGCGATCTACTATGCATTCCGCAAGACATTTGCTCATGCTGATCGTGCTAAGATTGCTGCTCCTGGTGCTGCTGAAGTAGTTGAGGAGGAACTTACTCCTGCTCAGACCAAGGAGCGCATCATCTGCCTCTGCCTCGTGTTTGCAGTAGTTATCTTCTTCTGGATGGCTTTCCACCAGAATGGTATCACCATGAACCAGTTCGCTCGTGAGTATACTGCTACTTCTGAAACTGGCTTCATGAGCCTCTTCCTCAGCAAGTCGCTCAGCTTCACAGAGATTCGCAGCTTCTGGAACCTCCTCCTCTGCGTAATCACCGTTTATGGTGTGCTCAATATCTTCCAGTCTAAGACTGCTAAGGGCAAGGTTGTAGCATCGCTCATCACCGTAGCATCTGTAGGCGTACTCGTTTACAAGGCTATGAATGTAGATGGTTTGGCACCCGTAGCTGTAGAGGCCCCCATCTTCCAGCAGTTCAACCCCTGCTTCGTAGTAGCTCTCACCCCCATCATCGGTATCATCTTCGGTGCATTGGCTAAGAAGGGCAAGGAGCCCTCTTCACCCATGAAGATCGGTCTCGGTATGCTCGTGGCTGCCATGGCTTTCGTGGTGCTCATGGTTGCTTCTATCGGCCTTCCTCCTGCAGAGGAGCAGGCAGCAGCAGTAGCAGCTGGTACCGCTACATTGGTATCACCCAACTGGCTCATCAGCACCTACTTTGTGTTGACTATCGCTGAGTTGTTGCTCTCACCCATCGGTATCTCATTTGTTTCTAAGGTAGCACCTCCCAAGTACAAGGGTATGATGATGGGTGGATGGTTTGTGGCTACAGCCATCGGTAACTTCCTCATCATGGTGCCTGGTCTCATGTGGGGTATGAACCTCTCTATCATCTGGGGCGTGCTCATCGGTATTTGCCTCGTGTCAGCAGCATTCATCTTCTCTATCCTCAAGCGTCTTGAGGCTGTAGCGAAGTAATTTGCTATATAGATTTTGAGAATAAGAGGGTGTGTCGACAATTATGACACACCCTCTTTTCTCTATATATATTCCTTGAATAGTTTTAGTAAGTATATAGATGCTGATGTAAATGCTTAATATCTCCATAGTTTTCCAATCAATTGGTATAAAAAGATGTAAAAAAGAGAAAAACTCATAAATTGTACGAGATGTTATGAGTAAAAATTTTATATTTGCAATTACATTTAGAAATCTAATATGAAGTATGAAACAAAATAACTATTGCGTCATTATGGCTGGCGGTATCGGAAGCCGGTTTTGGCCGCAGAGCCGTGTGGCGTGTCCGAAGCAGTTTGTAGACTTCTTTGGCATGGGAAAGTCACTTTTGAGACAGACGTATGAGCGCTTCTCCCGTATAGTGCCTAAAGAGAATATTATAGTGTCTACCCATTCTGATTATTCTAATTTAGTGCGTGAGCATTTGCCAGAGTTGCCGTTAGAGCAGATATTACACGAGCCAGCGCATCGCGGTACTGCACCGAGTATGGCATTTGCGGCTTATCACATCAGAACGCTCAATCCTCAGGCTAATATTGTGATGGCACCGGCAGACCAATTGATCTTGGACGAACAATCGTTTGCAAACGATATGCTCTGTGCTTTGGAGCATGTTGCTGAGCATGATTGTTTAGTTACAGTAGGTATTCGTCCTACCCATCCTGAGACTCGCTACGGATACATACAGTCGGGAGGTGAGGAGATTAATGGTTTTTCTCGAATAAAGACGTTTACCGAAAAACCTGAATATGACTTTGCACGCATCTTTGTTGAAAGTGGCGAATTTTTCTGGAATACAGGTTTGTTTATCTGGAACGTTAATACAATCATAACCACCATGATGCAGTTGCTTCCTGAGGTGAGTGTGCGTTTGAGTGAGATCTTTAGTAGTGAACCCAACCGCGACAAGCGTCGAGCCGCTTTGTATGCATGTTATGAGTCGTTTCCCAATATTTCGGTGGACTATGCTGTTATAGAACGCGCGTCAAATGTTTATATGCAGATTGGTTCCTTCGGTTGGGCTGATGTGGGCCGTTGGGATGATGTGTATCGCTATTCAAGTAAGGACGTTGAAGGCAATGTCGTGCAGAGCGGTCGTGCAGAATTTTATAACTGCAGTAACAACTTGGTGGCAGCAGCAGACAATAAACTAGTGATACTTCAGGATCTTGAGGGCTATCTTGTTAATGATACGGATGATGTTCTTGTTATCTGCAAGAAGGATGAAGATGACGATTTCAAGAAGTTCCGTAACAATGCGCTGTTGAAGCATGGCGAGAGGTACGTGTAAAAAGGTATAGCATTACGGAATACTATGTAGATGTCATATTGCCTCTTCCGTTAGCCGGTAGTTTCACCTATCGGCTACCTGCGTCGTGTGAAGCGGATGTGCAGGTGGGAAGTCGGGTGGTGGTACAGTTTGGTGTAAAACGGTACTATACTTCTATTGTATTACGCAAACATACAGAGGAGCCGCAGGGAGATTACGAGATAAAAGAGGTAGTAGAGGTTCTTGATATTGCTCCTATCGTACAGCCTCAGCAGTTGCAGTTATGGCAATGGATAGCCGATTATTACATGTGCTCTATTGGCGATGTCTATAAGGCTGCGCTTCCTTCGGGGTTGAAGATGGAGAGTGAAACGATGGTTGAGCTCAATCCCTCGTTTGTGGCTGATATGCCGCTCAAGGATAGTGAGCAGGCGTTGCTTGATGCCCTTTTGGTCAATCCTAAGCAACGCATACAGCAACTGCTCAAGAATAGTGGGCAGAAGAACGGTATGAGGTTGGTCAAGGCATTACTCGATATGGGGGCTGTTACTGTGGACGAGGCCATGCGCCAGAGCTATAAGCCGAAGAAGGAGCTGTATGTGCGTATTGCTGAGGCTTATCGTTCTGAAGAGGCACTTAACAAGGCATTGCTGTCGCTTCAGCGAGCAGCCAAGCAGCAGATGCTGTTGCTTAAACTTATCGAGCTGGCCCAATGTGAGGAATCCGATTCTTTCTCAGCGGTAGCACTCCCTCGCAGTGTTCTCCTCAAGGAGAGTGGCATGACACCAGCAGTGCTGAATGCCCTCATTGCTAAAGGGATAGTAGAAACTTATAGTGTTGAGGTGGAACGACTGGCCGCAACGGCTACCTCTTTGTTGTCCAACATGTCGCCGCTTAGTATACACCAGCAGCGTGCCTTTGATGAAATAAACAGAAGTTGGGAGAAGCATGATGTATGTCTTCTTCATGGTGTAACTTCCAGTGGTAAGACTGAGGTGTATATTCATCTCATCAACGAACAGTTGAAGCAAGGGCGTCAGGCTTTGTTCCTTGTTCCTGAAATCGCGCTTACCCAACAGATGACCGAGCGATTGCAACGTGCTTTCGGCACTCGTCTGGGTGTATATCATTCTAAGTTTTCAGATGCTGAGCGCGTGGAAATCTGGAAGCGCCAACTCTCCGATGCTCCTTATGATGTTATCCTCGGTGTGCGCTCATCGGTCTTTTTGCCTTTTAGGGACCTTGGCCTGATTATTGTGGATGAGGAGCATGAGACTACCTACAAGCAGCAAGATCCTGCGCCTCGCTATCATGCTCGTAGCGTAGCAGTGATGTTGGCAGCTTCACATAAGGGGAAAACATTGCTTGGGACGGCTACTCCGTCGATTGAGAGCTACTACAATGCCCGATGCGGCAAGTACGGATTGGTGCAGATGAGTGAGCGCTATAGTCAGGTGCAGTTGCCTGAGATTGCTGTTGTCGACCTCAAGGAGGAGTCTCGCAAGAAGCGCATGTATGGTCCCTTTTCTACTCTGTTGCATGATGCCATGCATGATGCTTTGGCTAATGGCCGTCAGGTTATTCTTTTTCAGAATCGTAGGGGCTATGCTCCCATGCTCGAGTGTGTAGCGTGTGGCTGGGTGCCTAAGTGCGATCGTTGTGATGTCAGTCTCACCTATCATCGGGGGCTTCATCAACTGGAATGCCATTATTGCGGTAATGTTTACAGTGTGCCCGTCAAGTGTCCTTCATGCGGAGGCCATGCACTTGAAAAGCGTGGTATGGGTACAGAGCGCATTGAGGAGGAGGTGTTGCGTCATTTTCCGGCAGCACGTGTGGCAAGGCTCGATCTGGACACCACACGTACGAAAAATGCGTATGACAAGATACTTACAGACTTTCAGGAGGGACGCACTAATGTGCTCATCGGCACGCAAATGATATCCAAGGGACTTGATTTTGATAATGTCGATGTTGTAGGTATCATGAATGCCGATACTATGCTCAACTTTCCTGATTTCCGCTCCTACGAACGCTCCTTCCAGCTGATGGCACAGGTCGCTGGGCGTGCCGGGCGTCGCGGAAGGCAAGGGATGGTCGTGTTGCAGACAAGGAATATTGATGTGCCGGTAATCCATCAGGTCACGACTAATGATTACCAGGGGCTTTATGCCGACCAAGTGGCCGAGCGTGAGCTTTTTCATTATCCGCCCTACTGTAGGCTCATATACATATACGTCAAGGGGCGCAATGAGGTGAACGTTGCTCGCGCTTCTGACATCTTGGGGCAGCGGTTGCGATACTATTTCGGTGAACGCATACTTGGCCCCGAGGCACCGGCCGTAGCCCGTGTGCATTCGCTCCATATACGCAAGCTGATGCTTAAGGTTGAACCCACTTTAGGTGTGAAGCGTGTGCGCCAATGTCTTCATGCTGTGGAGCGAGAGCTGCAGGAGCTGGAAATGCTCCATGGGCTTATGCTCTTCTATGATGTAGATCCTATGTAGGTCTCGATAGGATTTTCTGTGTCATTTGTTCAGCTTCGGGTAGCTGATGCGTGTATGGTGTATGGTGCGCAGTTTTTCTTTGAATATGGCTTTTATGTCCGTGATGTCGCGGAAGGTAATGGGGCACTCATTGAAATATCCCTCGGCAACTTGTCCGTCGACAATGCGGTCTACCAGATTGCTGATATTCTCTTCAGTGTATTCCGTTAGGCTACGCGAGGCGGCTTCTACAGCATCGGCCATCATCAGGATGGCGGTCTCCATAGAGTGTGGATTGGGGCCTGGATAGGTGAAGAGTGTCTCGTCGACCTTCTCATTAGGGTGTTCGTTTTGGTAAGATATGTAGAAATACTTTGCTTTGCTCTTGCCATGGTGAGTGCGTATAAAGTCCTTGATGGCCTCGGGCAGATGATGTTTGTCGGCAAGTTTCAGTCCGTCGGTCACATGACTGATGATGATTTGTGCACTTTGCTCGTAGGGCAAGCAGGCGTGGGGGTTGGTGTTTCCCTGGTTCTCCGTAAAGAAGATGGGGTTCTCGAGTTTGCCTATATCGTGATACATGGCACCCGTACGTACCAGCAGGCTGCTGGCTCCAACCTTTCGTGCCGCAGCTGCGGCGAGGTTTGATACCTGCATCGAATGCTGGAATGTGCCAGGAGCATTCTCGGAAAGTTGGCTCAGCAGCTTGAGGTTGAAGTTCGACAATTCCATCAGCGTAACGTCAGATGTGAATATAAACAACTTTTCGTAAAGCAGCATCAGTGGATAGGTGAACAGTAATAGTATTCCGTTGAGCAGGAAATTGATATACATGTGCTTGTCAAACATGGCTAACGAACTTTTGGTGATCAGCTCGTAGCCGAAGAACACGAAGCAGTAACATAGCATCACCACGAGCGATACTCTGAATATCTGGGAACGTTCGGTGAGTTCGGTGAGTGAGTAGATGGCAGTGATGCCTGCTGTCAGTTGCAATAATACGAAGATGAATGGAGAGGGCACGATGAGTGAGATGATGAGCACGATGATGGTGTGTGTGATATAGGCCGTGCGTGCATCCAGGAATATGTTTATCATCACCGGAGCCATCGCGAAAGGGATAATCATCAGGCTGTTGCCTCTACTGAGCAGCCATGAGGCTATGACGGGGAAGATCGTGAGTTGCGTCACGAGGAAGAGCAGCTTGTTGCGTTCCTTGAGATAATTTTGTCTGTAGTTGATGAGGTAAAGGACATAGGTGCCTATGAGTAATACGATCAGGAGTATTTGGCCGATGATGGTCATGTGTATGCCTCGTTCGTCTACGCGTTTGTTGAGCTCCTGCTGATACGAGAGCAATGTCTGGTAATGCTCTTGGTCTACCATGTCGCCTGCCCCGATGATTTTCTGGTCTTTCTGTATCACCTGGCTTGTGAGCGATATGCTGGCCAATGCCTCATCGCGAATAGCGTCAGACTTGATGGCATCGTAGCTCAGGTTGGGTTGTATATAGTTGTTTAGGTTACAGCTTTGCAGCGTATGGCGTCCCCATAGTGTGGTGTCGATGGCTATAAGATGTTCGTATGCTTGCTGCACGGTATATAGCTCATCGAGGTCTCTGGCGATAGCCACGTTGTTCTTGATGAGCATGATGGTGGAGATGCTGTCGGCTTGCAGGTGCGCGAGGTCGCTGCTACTGATAATGCCGTTGTCGTATATCGCTTTTAGTCTCAGTGATATTTTCTGCTTCAACTTATTGCCCATGAGCAGATGCAGTTCGCGCTGGAAGATCGTGTCAAAAGTGTTGATTGCTTCAGCAGTCTTGTCTCCTTCGAGTTTGTAGTAAGGGCGTTGTTCCGCAAGTACCTTGGCACGTTCGTGTTGCAGTGTCTGTTCGCTTTTGTATACGGCAAAGCTGAAAGGGGAGTTCAGCTGCTCGTATTTCCAGGGCTTTCCTTCCGTGAAGTCAAGGTTGATGACCTTTTCTCTGGGCAAGAAGATGCTGATGATTATGGTTGCAGCGATGAAGGCTGTAGCGATGAACAAATGTGATTTAGTAGTGGGCTTCATAGGCTTCTGATGCTAAAAACGGCGCAAATTACAAAAAATCTTTGGATTCTCCTATTTTTGTTATGAGAATTTAAGTACCTTTGCCAATTGATAAATTTTCGCTAATTACTAATATCGTACATATATGACCGAAAGAAGAGTAAGAGTGCGCTTTGCACCCAGTCCTACAGGCCCCTTGCACATTGGTGGCGTACGTACCGCGTTGTACAACTACTTGTTTGCCCGTCAGCATGGCGGCGACTTCATCTTCCGTATCGAGGATACCGACTCAAACCGCTTCGTGCCCGGCGCCGAGGAGTACATCATCGAGTCGTTCCAGTGGCTTGGCCTCGCCTTCGATGAGGGCGTGGGCGTAGGTGGCGATCATGGTCCCTACCGTCAGTCAGAGCGTCGCGACATCTATAAGAAGTATGTGCAGCAGCTGCTCGACGAGGGCAAGGCCTACATGGCATTCGATACCCCCGAGGAACTGGAGGCCAAGCGCGGTGAAATCGCCAATTTCCAGTACGATGCCACCACCCGTATGCAGATGCGCAACTCACTCGCCCTGCCCAAGGAGGAGGTCGATGCATTGCTCGCCTCTGGTCATCAGTATGTAGTACGCTTCCTCATCGATCCAGGCGTAGAGGTACATGTCAACGACATCATCCGTGGCAACGTAGTCATCAACTCATCGGTGCTCGATGACAAGGTGCTCTACAAGAGTGCCGACGAGCTCCCCACCTATCACCTGGCCAACATCGTCGACGACCACCTCATGGAGGTGTCACACGTCATCCGTGGTGAAGAGTGGCTCCCCTCGGCACCGCTCCACGTACTGCTCTACCGCGCCTTCGGCTGGGAAGACACCATGCCCACCTTTGCTCACCTGCCCCTGCTGCTCAAGCCCGAGGGCAACGGTAAGCTCAGCAAGCGCGATGGCGACCGCCTCGGCTTCCCCGTGTTCCCCCTCGAGTGGCACGACCCCAAGAC
>JAZRMG010000026.1:0-3370 GCA_045647345.1 Bacteroidaceae bacterium
CGGTGGGACTTCAATGCGCGACAGCAGTTCACCAATGAACTGAAGACCAATCCGATGATTGTAGATGCAGCCTTTGGATCGGAAAACTTTATCGCAGACACTCGCTCAACGCATAACAGAGTGACGGAGAAGGGTGAAAACATCTTCTTCCAAGCCTATTCCGTGTCGCACAACTTCCTTCGCGTTATGGGTATCGAACTGATTGAAGGACGCGACTATATGCCCGAAGACGAGCAACAAGACGACAAGCAGCTCTATATCTTCAACGAGAAGGCACAGAAAGAATTTGGTCTAAAGGTCAATGAAGATCTGCATGGAGCCACTGCCGTCGGTTTCTGCAAGGACTTCAAGTTCCGTTCCCTGCAATATGAAAGTTCGGCCTTTGCCTTCTGCGTAAGAGAGCATACAGGGTATATGAAGCATTGCTATGTGCGTACTGCAGCAAATGCAGACATTGAGGCCGTGGAGAAGCACATCAAGGATTGTGTTACCAAGATGGGCGATGATGCGGACAAGATTACCATCGAGTTCTTCGACGAAGAGCTGGGACGCCAATACGAGAAGGAGCGCGAGCTGAACCGTCTTATTACCATCTTTGCTCTCATCTCCATCTGTATCTCGCTGATGGGAGTCTTCGGCCTCGTCTTCTTCGAGACGCAGTATCGTCGTCGCGAGATTGCCGTGCGTCGCGTACACGGTGCGCAGATAAGTCAGGTGCTCGGTATGTTCGTCGGTCAATATGTGAAGATGGTGCTCGTGGCTTTCCTCTTCGCCGCTCCCGTGAGCTACTTGATCATGTCGCGCTGGCTCGAAGGCTTTGCCTATCACATCCCGCTCTACTGGTGGGTATTCCTCATCGCCCTCGCCATCGTGCTGGTCATCACCTCGGCCATCGTCGTAGTCCGCGCCTACCGTGCTGCGAAGGAGGATCCCGTGGGGGCGCTGTATAAAGAATGAAGACCCCCTCTAACTCCCCCTCTAGGGGGAGGACTTAGCATCGCGGAAAGTTCTTTAATGAAGATGTTTTCATATAAAATGTTCTGAGAATTGTCATTTGTGAATGAAAAATCATCCCTTAAGGGTACAATGTAATGAATTTTATTGTACATTTGTACCCGTAAGGGATGATTTTATTGTTCTTCTCTTATGATTATACCCGTAAGGGGTGAATATGTGTGATATGAATTTAGGAGAATATATATGCGCTAAGCGTAAGTTGTATAACCTCACGCAAGTGGAACTTGCTGAGAGGTCGGGCGTAGGTATCCGCTTCGTCAGAGAATTGGAGCGCGGGAAAGCCACCGTGCAGTTGGACAAGGTGAACCAGGTGTTGAAGCTCTTCGGTGAGGAGTTGCAGCCTGCCAAGATTATTCAGTTATGAAACGAGCGAGAATCTATATCAATGATACCTTTTGCGGTGTACTCACCGAAGACATCGATGGGTTCCGCTTTGCATACGCGAAGGAGTATCTGGCCATGCCTGAGGCCAAGGCGTTGAGCCCGACGATGCCATTGCAGACCGAAGCCTACGAGAAGGAGGTGATGTTTCCGGTCTTTGATGGGCTCATCCCAGAGGGGTGGATGCTATCCATTGTGCACAACACCTGGAAGATAGACCCACGAGACAGGATGTCGCTCTTGCTGGCCTGCTGCAAGGATTGTATCGGTAATATAAGTGTGAGAAACTATGAACAAGAGTGACGTGAAGAGATGTCTGTGCTGCTGCAAACCCTTGCTCAGGGGAGAAACTGATTACCATGCGGCATGTGCACGGAGACTGTTTGGAAACAAGCTGGCTCCCATACTTCCCTATTCGCGGGACAATATCGATAGTCTGGCGCTCGATGTGCTGAAGTCGAACTCCTCAGTCACTGGTGTACAGGCCAAGCTCTCATTAGACCTGAACAAGGGTGGACGCAACGAGGTTGATAGGCTCACCATCGTTGGGCTATGGGGTAGATATATCCTCAAGCCACAGAGCCCAAGGTATAAGGCCATGCCCGAACTGGAGAACACGACCATGCAGATGGCAGAAGTAGCGGGTATCGCTACCGTACCCCATGGACTGATACGGATGAGCGATGGCGAACTGGCTTACATCACCCGACGCATCGACCGCAATGATGATGGCACCAAGCACTCACTGCTCGATATGTGCCAGCTCACCAACCGACTCACCGAGCATAAATACCGTGGAGCCTACACCCAATTGGCCGAGGTCATCAGACGCTACTCCTCGGCGCCTATGCTGGACGTGCAGCGCTTCTGGGAGATTGTCATCTTCTCATGGATTGTGGGTAACTCGGATATGCATTGTAAGAATTTCTCCCTCATCGAAAACAATCACGAGGGTTACAGCCTTTCTCCTGCCTATGACCTACTTGCCGTGCATCTGACAGGGATAGACGATCACGATGAACTGGCCATGCCACTGACGGGCTATGGGGTTGATGACGATGCCACCATAGGAGGCTACGATGGTGAAGCATTCGTCGATGCTATGGTGAAGAGCGGTATTGACAGGAATATAGCAGCAAACATCGTCGGGCGATTCCGCAAATTCCATAACAAATGGACCGATATTATAGAATGCTCTTTTCTCGCCGAAGACCTAAAAGAGCAATTCAAGCGGCTTGTTGCAGAACGACTGAGTAGACTCAAAGAATGATATAACGTGAGTTCGATATAAGAACGAGTTGTTTAGATTCTCCTCCTAGGGTAGGAGGAGTCCCCTCGTAGAGGGGGAGGTGGTACGATTATTTGCAAGAAAATACCCCCTCCGCTTAAAACTCCTTTATGAAGCTAAAGCTTCAGTCGTCGCAACCAACGCTATCATACCGCGTTGGCCCCCTAATTTAGGTGGACAATCTCTAAAGGGAATCTTATATCGAACTCACGTTAATATACAGATGATAGTATCCCCCGAAACTTCTCTCTTGGTTTCGGGGGATTGTTCTTAGGGGAAATTGACCTTTTTTTCGGTATTTCGCTGTCTTCCTCGCCCAAAAGTGTCAAAAAATTGGACACTTTTCATCGAAAAAAGCATTTTCTTCATTTTTTCTTGCGATGGTGCTTGCACGAACGATTAACTTCGCAGAGGAAAAACAAAGTAACCGAAACAAAATAAAACGATACGACAATGAAAGAATTTTTCAAGAACCTCGGACGCTACAAGGTGTCGTCCGTACTCAACATCCTCGGTCTGGCTATCGCCTTCGCTTCGGCCTTTATCATCTTGGTACAGGTGAACTATGACTTTAGCTATAACAAATGTTTCCCCGACGCCGACCGCGTGTTCCGTCTCGAGATGAAGGGAGTGTGGGGTGAGGACAAAACTTGGTCATTCTACATAAACAATCGGTACGGACAT
>JAZRMG010000027.1:0-5605 GCA_045647345.1 Bacteroidaceae bacterium
TGGCCCCGATGTCAACGAGAGTTACATGAAGTTCTCAGTCAACGCCAAGGGCGATATCCGTTTCGGCCTCGGAGGTGTGAAGGGAGTAGGCGAGGGTGCTGTAGAAGCCATCATCCGCGAACGCGAGGCCAATGGCCCCTACAAGAACATCTTCGACTTTGTTGAACGTGTCAATCTACAGACTTGTAACCGCAAGAACCTTGAGTGTTTAGCCCTTTCAGGCGGCTTCGACTGCTTCACCGACATGAAACGTGAAGAGTACTTTGCCGAGAACGCCAAGAAAGAGAGCTTCCTCGACATACTCATCCGCTACGGTTCCTTGGTACAGACCGAGCGCACTCAAGCCATGAACTCCCTCTTCGGCATGGACAGCATGGCTGATGCCATCGCCCAGCCCAAAGTACCCGAGAACGTTCAAGAGTGGTCGTCCATCGAGCGACTCAACAAGGAGCGCGACCTCGTAGGCATCTATCTCTCGGCCCATCCGCTTGACGAATACCGCATCATCCTTGAAGACGTATGCTCGGTACACCTTATTGACATGCAGGAAGTACTTGACAAGAAAGAAGAGCGCGATGTCTCCATCGGCGGTGTAGTCACCGCTACACGCAGTGGTTTTACCAAGAGCAACAAGCCCTTTGGAATCACCAAACTCGAGGATTTTTCTGGCACTTACGAAATCGCGCTATTCGGTGACGATTGGATGCGATTCAACAATTACATGAAAGAGGGTTACTTCCTCTTCATCAAAGGCCGCATAGTACCACGTAGATTTGGACAAGACATGTATGAATTAAAAATTGGTTCTATCGAATTGTTACCCGATGTAAAAGATTCACTCATAGAGCGTATTACCATCACCATCCCACTTGATATGTTGGACGAGAGGTTAGTAGACGAACTCACCACACTACTTATCGAACATCCAGGAAAGACAAACGTACACTTCGTTATCCACGATACAGAGAAACGCCTACGTACAGAACTGAAATCACGTAACATAAAAGCTAGTATACAAAAAGAGCTTATCAATTACATAAAAATTAATGAAGGGATAACCTACCAAATAAATTAATTCGTACATTTGCACTGAAAACAGAAATCAAAACTTTATAACTATAACGTTATGGCAATACAAATCACAGACAGCAATTTCGAGACCCTCCTCGCTGAGGGTAAACCCGTAGTAGTAGACTTCTGGGCTACATGGTGTGGTCCCTGCAAAAAAATTGCTCCCGACATCGAAGCCTTGGCCGAGGAGTATGAAGGACGTATTATTATCGGCAAGTGCGACGTTGACGACAATGACGAGTTGACCTCAAGGTTTGGCGTTCGCAACATTCCTACCGTTATCTTCATCAAGAACGGTGAAGTGGTAGACAAGACCATAGGTGCAGCCACCAAATCCGCTTTTGCAGAAAAAATTGAAGCATTGCTGAAGTAAGTCTATAAGTTATTGAGTTTTCGAATTTATAGGTCACCACACTAGGGGATTCCCAAACTCAGAAACTCACAAACCGCACAACCTAAAAGTCAAAAGTATGAATGACGAATTTCTCATGGACGACCTCGACGATGACAAGACCGTAGAGTTTATCCGCAATTTTCTCCCTGTAGAGCTTAAAGAAAAGTTCACCGACGACGACCTCTACTACATCATAGATGTTATTGCTGATTATTACTTTAGCAGCGGTTTGCTCGATGCCAAACCAGATGACGAAGGGTGCGTAGAGATTGATATCGAAAAGATTGTATCCTACATCATCAAGGAAGCTAAGAAAGACAAAATCGGTGATTGGCTGCCCGAGGACATTGAACTTATAGTACAAGCCGAAATGGAATATGGCAATAGTCTCGGACAAGTAGACTAATATAGATTCACATTTTTCTTATTACAAAAAGGGATCTGCTTGCAGATCCCTTTTTTCATCACGTCTCTGAGTTTATTCAGAACCGTATGGCCATATCTAATGTAGCGCCCTCACAACTGAGCGTAGGACAAACGAATGCCTCACAACCCGTAATACGATGCATAATTCTCCTTGTATAGGGCAATAACCAATAGCCTATGCGAGCACTGAGAATTCCTATACCAGCTCCAGCAAAGACATCGGTAAACCAATGATGATTATTATATACACGCAGTACACCCACTGCGGCGGCTATAGTGTAAGCACCTACCGAGAACCAGGGTGATTCGTCACCATACTCGATACGCACCAATTCTGCCCCCATAAATGTAGTAGCAGTATGTCCCGAAGGGAAAGAGTTGTTTGCCGATCCATTAGGGCGCGGTTCTCTCACGGTATATTTTATGCCATTGACTACGACACCGAGGAAAACGTATGAGGCTGCGAATTCCAACGTGCGATCCACATAATTGTGTTTAGCCTCGGCACCAAGCAAACTGAGTCCATACACAGATGCCAATGGCACATATTGCATATAATCGTCGGCAGAAACACGATGATCACCACGCCATTCTTCAAGAAAGTCACGTACCTCGTAACGAGAGTTTCTTATAGGTTCAACGAAGCCTAACGTTCCTGCGCCTATCAGCGACAATGGCATGACGACCTCCCCTATCTTGAAATTGGATTTCACATGAAGACTATCACTCACGTTCTGTGCAGAGAGCGAGATCGTGCATATCAATGCAACCAATATACAGAATAATCTTGCCATGAAAGCTTTGTTTTGCATTTTACGAGAACAAAGATAGTGTATTTTGCAGAATTGCACTATCTTTGCCTTAAAATTAACATACCATTAACATGATTACACTAAAAGAACTCTATCGTATAGGCCATGGTCCATCAAGCAGTCACACCATGGGACCTCGCAATGCCGCTACCCAATTCCTTAGTCGAAACTCCAAAGCCGCTCGCTTCGAAGTGACTCTTTACGGCAGCCTTGCCGCAACAGGCAAGGGACACATGACTGACCAAGCCATCCTTGAAGTTCTGGGCGAACAACGCACTACTATCGTGTGGGAGCCTAAGCAATTTCTGTCCTTCCATCCCAACGGTATGAAATTCCGTGCACTGAGCACTTCTGGAGAAAGCCTTGATCAATGGACCGTCTTTAGCGTAGGCGGAGGTGCACTTGCAGAAGAAGGGCAGAAGGCTGTAGAGCACAAACATATCTACAATATGAGCACCGCCACCGAAATTCTCTCATGGTGTATTAGCACCGGAAAGAGCTATTGGGAATATGTAGAGGAATGCGAAGGCCCTGAGATATGGGACTACCTCCACGAGGTGTGGAATACCATGAAAGAAGCCGTACAGCGTGGCCTCGAGCAAGAAGGCGTATTACCTGGGCCACTTGCTCTACGTCGCAAGGCTGCTCTCTACTACGTACGTGCCGAAGGCTACCAGCAATCGATGCGCACACGCGGACTACTCTTCGCTTACGCTCTCGCCGTAAGTGAAGAGAATGCAGCTGGAGGCAAGATTGTCACCGCTCCCACCTGCGGTTCGTGTGGTGTGCTTCCAGCCGTACTATACCATCTATACAAGTCACGCAACTTTTCTGAGCAGCGCATTGTTCGCGCTTTGGCAACAGCCGGCCTCTTTGGCAATATCGTCAAAACGAATGCTTCCATATCGGGTGCCGAGGTAGGATGTCAGGGTGAGGTTGGTGTGGCCTGTGCCATGGCAGCCGCTGCCGCCGCGCAACTCTTTGGTGGAATGCCCTCACAGATTGAATATGCAGCAGAGATGGGACTCGAACATCACTTGGGTCTCACTTGCGACCCTGTATGCGGACTAGTACAGATTCCTTGCATCGAGCGCAACGCCTACGCTGCTGCTCGTGCCATGGATGCAAACTCATATGCCATGTTCACTGACGGTGTACATCGCGTATCATTCGATAAAGTAGTAGAGGTAATGAAGAAAACTGGCCACGACCTACCTTCACTATACAAGGAAACCGCTGAAGGTGGTCTGGCACAAGACTACAAGCAGATGTGGGGTAGTGAAGAATCTGCTATGTATTTCTAAGAACCACACATATAATGACATAGAGAGGGTGTGCATTGAATGCACACCCTCCTTTTATTAAAGTACACAAAAGGCAATGCCGCGAAATCACTTCGCGGCATTGCTGTGGAAGCAGTCAAATCTGCTTCACTATTGGGGAGGGAATATATTCCTTTTTACTCCTGACGGCGAGGACGACGCTCACCACGCTCGGGGCGCTCGCGACGGGGACGTGCGGGACGCTCCTCATAGCCCTCGGGCTTCTCGATGAGCACGCGATGTGAGAGCTTGAACTTACCTGTCTTGGGATCGATTTCGAGAAGCTTGACCTCAATCTCGTCACCCTCCTGGATACCGGTCTCCTCCATAGTCTCGAAACGCTTCCAGTCGATCTCAGAGATGTGGAGCAAGCCATCACGACCAGCCATGAACTCTACGAATGCGCCGTAGGGCATCACGCTGCGTACCTTACCGGTGTATACCTCGCCTACCTCGGGTACGGCTACGATAGCGCGGATCTTAGAGAGGGCTGCGTCGATAACCTCCTTGCAGGTACCGGCAACCTCTACCTTGCCTACGCCGTCCACCTCGTCGATAGAGATGGTAGCACCTGTCTCCTCCTGCATGCCCTGGATGATCTTTCCGCCCGGGCCAATGACTGCACCGATGAACTCCTTGGGGATGGTGATGGTCACGATGCGGGGTGCGTGAGGCTTGAGGTCGGCACGAGGCTCGGCGATGCACTCGGTGATCTTGCCGAGGATGTGGAGACGTGCGTCACGTGCTTGGTAGAGAGCCTTCTCGAGGATCTCGTAAGAGAGGCCGTCGCACTTGATGTCCATCTGGGTAGCGGTAAGGCCATCAACGGTACCGGTGGTCTTGAAGTCCATGTCGCCCAAGTGGTCCTCGTCGCCGAGGATGTCGCTGAGCACGGCATACTTCTCTTCACCAGGGTTCTTGATGAGACCCATGGCGATACCTGAAACGGGCTTGCGGATGGGCACACCAGGGCCCATGAGGGCGAGGGTACCGGCACATACGGTGCCCATAGACGATGAGCCGTTTGACTCGAGGATATCTGATACTACGCGTACGCAGTAGGGATAGTCGGCAGGAAGTACCTCCTTCAAACCACGCCATGCGAGGTGACCGTGACCGATCTCACGACGGCCTACGCCGCGCTGTGCCTTGGCTTCACCGGTAGAGAAGGGGGGGAAGTTGTAGTGGAGGAGGAAACGCTCGCGTGACTGGTTGAGCACGTCGTCGATGAACTTCTCGTCAGTCTTGGTGCCGAGGGTCACGGTGGTCAATGACTGGGTCTCACCACGGGTGAACACAGCTGAGCCGTGAGGACCGGGCAAGTAGTCTACCTCGCACCAGATGGGGCGGATGTCTGTGGTGGCACGACCGTCGAGACGCTTGCCCTCGTCGAGGATGCAGCGACGCATAGCGTCCTTCTCAACGTCGTGGTAGTAGCGGTTGATGAGCGACATCTTCTCAGCGAGCTCATCGGCATCCATCTCGGCATGAGCCTCGGTGTAAGCCACCTTGAACTCTTCGCGTACAGCCTCGAAAGCCTCGGCACGAGCGTGCTTGTCGCGATTACCCTCAGCAGCGAT
>JAZRMG010000028.1:0-5686 GCA_045647345.1 Bacteroidaceae bacterium
CGAATATACACGAACTGAATCGTAAACTTAATAACCACCACCAAGCGATGATTGTTTCCCTTGATATTGAACACATAGTGCTGATTGCCCACATTGTCGACGCTATTGAACGTCGCCTTCACATCAGCAAAGCAGCGCCACTCGCTCCGCTTGACTATCGTCACCCACTCTTGCAGAGCAGTGCGCGTGTCAGGATGCTTATCTATGTACTCCCTTAGAGTCTGTTCGGTAAAGATTCTCATCACTTAAGAATTTGCAGCAAAGGTAACAATCTTTTCTGGAAAACAAAAGAAATTTCCAAGAAATAAAAACTATATACGTATCACAGGATCCCCTTTTCCACCTGCCACCCTCCGCCAAGGAATGATAATCAACTATAGATTAGATCATTTATGGCGGACACTAAGTACGATAATCCACATACGTCAGTGTCCGCCATCAACATTCAACATTGACTTTGGCCCCTGCGGGCGTCGACCTTCGGTTCAGCATTCAGCATTCAGCATTCAACATTCATCATTCAAAGGCTCCCCTTCACATAGAACCGCACGTTCTTTGCGCCATGGCGCGTAGCTTACCAGCCTTGACCAGTTCCTTGAGTTTCTTCGTGGCGGTGTAGCGCGAGCATTCGCAGACGGACTCGAAGTTGCGGCGTTGCATGAACTCATGTTCCTCGAAGTACTTCGCCAGGCGGCGCAGTATCACCTCGTCGCTCAGTTGTTTGTTGGGGTTGGGGCCACCACTCACGATATCGGCACCGCGCATGGCCTGCTTCATCTCCGCGCAGGGAGTGAAGAGTATGTTCTTCACGCGGATGTCGTTCTTCGTCACACGGTCTTCGAGTTTCTTACGTCCACAGGTGAGCGACAGGCTGAAGGTGCCAATGTGGTCTATCTCCACGCGGTTGCCATCGAGCAGTTCATCACACACGCACTTGCCGAGGGCCTGCAACACGGCCGCTATGTCCGACTCGGTCACGCTACACGCGAAGTTGATATACTCTGCCAGCTCCTTCGTGGTGGTGAGCTTGCTGTTCACTACGGTCACCGCCATCTGCGGATTCTTCTCTGTGGCGGTTCCCGTGAGGTCGTTTTGCCTACGCAGCTGGTAGGCAATAGTGCCTGATTTCTTGGTTGTTGTCTTTTTCGTCATAAGGGCTTATAGTTAGTGGATTAATTCTTTTCCAATCTATTTACCGCTGCCCAACGGCAACGTTACCTTTGTGCAACAGCAACCTTGCTGTTGCGCAACATCAAGGTTACCCTTGCGCAGCGGTAAATAACTTTGTTTGATACAAAAGTACAAAACTCTTGGCGATTTTCCAACTTCTAAGGTGCGAAATTATTCTATTGATTCCGCTTTCGTGGTGTATTATCTTTGCCGAAGGCAACAGAGCTTCCAACGAAAACAATGACGAAAACGAAAACTTTTGCTGTAGCCTATCAATTGCAGAACAAGCGCTGTTGGCGGCATCGTAACTTTGCTGAAGAAAAACGAAATAACAATGAAAACGAATTTCACACAAATGACTTTTTTAGTTTCTCACAGATTCCACAAATCTCACAGAGACTGCATCGCAAAAGGCTCGCAGATTGTCGGCTCTGCCGAGCGCTTTCATCCGGAGGTACACACTAGCGATAGCGCGTGTGCTTTTGTGAGATTTGCGAGATCTGTGAGAGAAAGAATAAGAACGAGACATACACATTATATAAATAAGCAACTACTATGAAAAAATTGTTTGAAACAGTAAAAGCATGGCTGAGAAGCAGAGTAACAGCCATTGTAAGGGTTAAAGGTGATGGGTTAATGGTTAAGGAAGAAAAAGAAACACTCAACCCTAAACTCTACACACTCAACCAAGCGAGGCGCTCACTTACTCTCCCCGAAGTACAAGCGGTGTTATGCCACAAATACGAACTGCGCTACAACCTGCTTAGCGAGCAGAGCGAGTACCGCGAGCGGGGCAGCGAGGACGACTTCCTCCCCATCACCAAGCGCGTCTACATGACGTGGCTGATGGACATACAGGCCGAAGGGTACAACTACACCTGGCTCGAAGGGGTGCGCATCGCCGCCGAATCGCTACACATACCGTCGTATCATCCCGTGACGCAGTACTTCGCCACCCTGCCCCAGTGGGACGGCACCGACCGTCTGCGTCCCTTGATGATGCGCCTCACCACGAACGAAGTGATGGTAGACTACCTCTGCCGCTGGATGCTGGCCCTCGTGGCACAGGCACAGGGGCGCACCGATGCGGTGTATGCCAACAGCGTGGCTCCGCTCCTCGTGAGCGAACAGCAGGGTATGCACAAGAGCACCTTCTGCCGCATGCTGCTGCCGCCCGAGCTACGCGAATACTATACCGACAACTTTGACCTCACGGCAGAGAGCCAATGCGAGCGCAAGCTGCTCGACTGTCTGCTCATCAATCTCGACGAGTTTGACCGCTACTCCTCACGCAAGCAGAGCACCTTGAAGAACCTGATGCAGATGACCTCGCTACGCATGCGCAAGGCCTACCGTAACCACTCCGTAACGCTGCCGCGCATCGCCTCGTTCATCGGCACCAGCAATACCGCTGCCCTGCTCACCGACCCCACAGGCAGCCGCCGCTTCCTCTGCATCGACATCCGCGAGATGATCGATGTGGACACCCCCATCGACCACCCCCAGCTCTATGCCCAATGCATGACATTGCCCGCCGAAGGCGCGCGCCACTGGTTCACCCCCGAAGAGGTGAAAGACATCGAGCGTCGCAACCGCGACTACCGTCGCCACCGCCCCGTGGAGGAACTCTTCTTCCGCCACTACCGTCTGCCCCATGAGGGCGAAGCCCCCACCCTGCTCAGCGCCGCCCACATCTACGAGCACCTCACCCGCTGCGATGCCCGCCTGATGAAGAACGTCTGTGCCCAGACCTTCGGCAAGGTGCTCCGCGGGCTCGGTGCCGTGCGCAGCGAACACCACGACAAGAGGGTATATGCGGTGATACCGGTGGAAATGGTTAAGGGTTGAAAGTTAAGAGCTATAACATCTTGCATCATACTAATGGCGGACACTGGCGCACATAGATTATCGTACGCAGTATCCGCCATTAGTTTGTTTATTTACTGATGATTATATCGCCTTGGCAGAGGGTGGCAGATGAATTAGTCTATTACTATTTTAGTACCATTCACAAGATATATGCCTTGCGGTAGTGTACAAATCTGCATTTGACAAGGCGCGAGTTCTACCTCCTTTATCAGTATTCCGTTCATCGTGTATATACCGACTTTAACAGCCTTTGAAGATGTCAGGCCTACCCCTCCCTTGAAAGGTTCAATGCTTAATCCGTCGGTTTGTATAGCCTCGATACCATCAATATCGCCAAACCCATCCTTGTCTGTGCTGAAATAATGTCCGTCCTCTGTCGTCAACATATAAATCACGTGTTCGCCATGAGGCTCGTACCACTCAGTGCTTCCATCGGGTTGCCAAAAGAATCGGATTTCTCTTATGCCTTGCGACATGCCAACAGCATTGCTCCACCCCACTCTAACTCCTTCATACCACCAATACCAACCGGGCTGGACATCGGTATATGTAATCAAATCGTATACATAGGAAGATTCCATCACGCCATCTTTGTATATGGCAAAACCAGTCTGACCTGATATAGTTTCATCAGAACAGTTCTCCAAATAAATCTTATATAGGGCATAAGGAGTTGCCAAAGAATTGTCTTGTTCTGTGATTTCTATCCTTCCAACATGAGGGATAGGGATATAATCCTCTAAGTTCTCGCCTTCTTCAATAGGTTTGATGTTAATAATAGCCTGATGCTCATTATTGTACATATAACCATCTGTATTCAGAGCGTCAAGATCAAAATAGCCATCGCACCATCCTCCCCAGCCCCAATTGATATAGTACTTACCATCTTGGCTTACTCCACATGATATAAATGCATGACCTCCTTTCCCATTTTCATCTTGCCCAATATACCACACTGGTCTTCCTTCTGAAAGTTCCCTATACATGAGTTCCTTCCAGTCCGCATAAGAGTAGTAATCTCTATCAACCAGTCTTATATCAGGTGAATAATCAAAGTTACGCAAAAAAGCCTTCAATGCATCTACAGTATAGGCATAACTCTCATTATTGCCATAAATCATTTTACATGCATAACCTACATCTTTCACCAATTGGCCTACAGCCTCTGCCTCTGTATCGTTGTATCCATTGGAATAACTATCAAGTATGTTTCCCCAATCGTATTCATTACCCAGAGTAGTATATACTACAGTATTATCAGCATCATTCAAATAGGCATAACATTCACCATGCCCAGCCTTGGGCCATTCGTAGTATTTCATTATTTGAGCAGTAGCAATCGCCAAGCACCCAGCAAGTGTAGATTTTCCTCCAACTTGGGGACAATAATAATTATATGGATACCATTGTCCCCATGTAGAAGTTATAAAAGGGAAGACAGGTACGACCTCTTCGTCAGCAGATTTCTTGGGTTCTATCTTGTCGGCTCTAACATCATCGATATATAACTGATATGCCGTCAAGAACTTTTCAAGTGCAGGAGGCATAAAATCCTTAGAAAAAGAAGAGTCGAACGAATATCCGACAATAGGCTTCACCTCATCATCGCCAGCAACAATGACAAAGCCAACAGAGTCTGCAGGAGCAAACACATAAAATTCGGCAGCCTCGTGTGTTGTACGGGTAGACATGGTAGGTTGATATACCAACTGCATATCATTTTTTGCGTTGGGACGATGCAAACGCTTAGTAGCACAAGCTTGCGACGAAGACGACTTGAAGAAATTCGCTGCTATACTTCGAGCCGTCTCAATATCAATTGGATTAGCCCATGATGCCAATGTCACCCCAAGCGACAAGAAGAACAGAATTGTTTTTTTCATAGACATTATAAATTACATGCAACAAAAGTAATCATAAGTTCTGAATTACCACACGATAACGCCAATTATTTCTAAGAAACCTCTCCGGCAACACTCGCGCCAAGAAAGAGAGCGAGAATGCACAAGCAATGACTATAGATGAAGCGAAACGGTATATCAGCTCATTATGATTTAGTTCTTGGACGACATCATCATCAATTTCGAACATTAACAAGCACCGCTAAACCGGTGCGTCATCCCCATCTTTATTCCGGATAGCATTCCCACCCTCAACGGCTATTTGTGCGATATTTCATGTAGGGAACGGACAGATTTACCCAAAGTTTATCCGCCGCGACGGATTTGTTTATTTACTGACATTTATTACTCCTTGGCGGAGGGTAGCAGGTGAAGAAGGGGAACCTTATTTCCTTCCTCACATATCCTCCAACGACAAGCAAGCCGTTTGGATGACCTTCCCCTTGAAGAGATGTTTTTGCATCTCGGCCACCTTGCTTTCCAATAGTGCCGGGGAGTATTTCTTGCGCTGACGCTTCACCTCATAGGCCTCCACATCGCCCTCCAGGGTGACAGCCACAATGTCGATTTCGTAGGGTTCGCCCTGCTTGGGTACCCACCAACTACCAATGTTGGCATAGCGATACGACTCCATCATACGCTGACGAAACCACCGCTCGAGCACAAGGCCCGAATATATGGGATAGTCGTTCTTGATGATTTGAGCCAAGGCCTTCGTATTGCCAATCTCTATCAAGGAACGATAA
>JAZRMG010000029.1:0-14989 GCA_045647345.1 Bacteroidaceae bacterium
TGGGTCATGTCGATGGCATAGAACTTCTCGCTCAGCACGGCCACCTGCTCGATGAGGGCCATATACTCGTCGCTCTCATAGTCGGTGCGTGTGGCCAGCTCATTGTTCATACGCTCAATCTCGGCCTCGGCCTCGTGCAGATGGGCAAAGGCCTGCGAGGTCTCTTCAAACACGGTGCGCCCGTCCTCGGTCATGAGGTGCTGGGGCAGGTAGGCGATGACACAATCTTTCGGTGCCGACACCTTACCACGGGTGGGCTGACGCACACCGGCAAGAATCTTGAGCAGGGTGCTCTTGCCCGCGCCATTCTTACCCATCAGGGCGATACGGTCTTTCTCGTTGATCTGAAACGATATGTCCTTAAATAAAGTGGTGCCGCCAAATTCTACGGCCAATCCGTCTACTGAAATCATTATCTATCTTTTAAGGTTAACGGTTGTGTCGATATTATCTCACAATATGTATTCTTCTCATTTTTATACTCAATGAAAGCCCGCATTAATTTCCTGATGGCCCATAGTGTTTTTCATGTACTAACAGTCATCTCAGAATAAATGCGGACTATTCATCTACAAAGTTACACATTTTGTTGTAATAATTGTGTTTAATGTTTGTTTTTTCAATAAAATGCGAAATCCAAGAATGTCATTCTGCGCGAAAACAAAGATTCTCTTCTGTTCCTTGCTGTTATTGTGATAAGTTGGCCGTCTGCGTGCGTTGCATCATAATATAAAAGAGGGACACGTGTCCCCCTTTTATTATAAAACAATGAAATAAAACAGAAGTTGTTACTTGTATATCGCCTTTGTGCCTGCCAGCAGCGTGTTCATCATGAGCGACACGATGGTCATGGGGCCTACGCCTCCAGGCACGGGAGTGATGTATGAGCACTTGGGCGCTACCTCGTCAAACTTGACGTCACCGGTGAGCTTGAAGCCACTCTTGCGGGTAGCATCGGGTACGCGGGTGGTGCCCACGTCGATGACTACGGCCCCCTCCTTCACCATGTCGGCTGTCACGAAGTTAGGCTGACCCATGGCAGCGATGAGGATATCGGCCTCCTGGCACTCCTTGACGAGGTCCTTAGAGCGGCTGTGGCATACGGTCACGGTAGCGTCGCCAGGATAGGCCTTCTGCATCATGAGCGTAGCCATGGGCTTGCCCACGATGTTGCTGCGGCCCAGGATGACGCATTTCTTGCCCGAGGTCTCTATGTTGTAGCGCTTGAGCAGCTGCAGTATGCCGTTGGGCGTGGCCGATACGAAGCAGGGCAGACCGATGGCGAGGCGCCCCACGTTGATGGGGTGGAATCCGTCGACATCCTTGCGGTAGTCGATGGCCTCGATGATGCGCTGCTCGTTGATGTGGCGGGGTAGGGGGAGCTGCACGATGAAGCCGTCTACATCGGCATCCTGATTGAGGCGGTCGATCTCTGCGAGCAGGGTCTCCTCGGTGACATCGCTCTCGAATCGGATGAGCGAGGAGGTGAATCCGCATACCTCACATGCCTTCACCTTGTTGGCTACGTATGTCTCACTGCCTCCGTCGTGGCCTACCAGTATGGCGGCCAGATGGGGGCGCTTCTCGCCGCGCGCTACACGCTCGGCTACTTCGGCAGCAATCTCTTGCTTGATTTGCTCCGATATGGCTTTTCCGTCAATGAGTGTCATGATATGGAAGCCTCCCCCCTGCCCCTCCCAAGGAGGGGTGATACGGTCATCGCGGAGTATGAGGACTTTTTTTAGTTTATACTATAATCTTTCAGTGGACTCTGTAGCCCCCTCTCCTTGGAGAGGGCGGGGGGAGAGGCCCGCTTCTTACTTTCTAAACTTCGGCATTCCCATCTTGCCCATGGGCATGTTGGCTACGCTCTTCATCATCTTGCGGGTTTGCTCAAACTGCTTTAGCAGGCGGTTTACCTCCTGGATGTTGGTGCCGCTACCCTTGGCGATGCGCTGGCGTCGGCTGCCGTTGATGGCTTCGGGGTGGCTGCGCTCGTAGGGAGTCATCGAGTAGATGATGGCCTCTACGCTCTTGAAGGCGTTGTCGTCGATGTCGAGGTCCTTGATCTGCTTGCCCACACCGGGTATCATGCCCATGAGGTCCTTGATGTTGCCCATCTTCTTTATCTGGGCTATCTGAGTGAGGAAGTCGTTGAAGTCAAACTGATTGCGTGCCAACTTCTTGGTGAGCTTGCGAGCTTCCTCCTCGTCGAACTGCTCCTGTGCACGCTCAACGAGCGATACGATGTCGCCCATGCCGAGGATGCGGTCGGCCATACGTGAGGGGTGGAACACATCGAGTGCCTCGAGCTTCTCGCCCGTACCCACAAACATGATGGGCTTGCTCACTACTGTGCGGATTGAGAGTGCTGCACCACCGCGGGTGTCACCGTCGAGCTTGGTGAGAACCACACCGTTGAAGTCGAGTCGGTCGTTGAACTCCTTGGCCGTGTTCACGGCATCCTGACCGGTCATGGAGTCTACCACGAAGAGGATCTGGTCGGGGTTCACCGCCTCCTTGATGGCTGCAATCTCCTGCATCATCTGTTCGTCTACGGCAAGGCGACCTGCTGTGTCGACGATTACCACATCGTAGTTCTTGGCCTTAGCTTCCTTGATAGCGTTCTGTGCTATCTCAATGGGGTTCTTGTTGCCTTCTTCCTTATATACAGGCACATCAATCTGTTCGCCCAGCACAGATAGCTGGTCGATAGCTGCGGGACGGTATACGTCACAGGCTGCGAGCAAGGGACGGCGGTTCTTCTTGTTCTTGAGCATGAGTGCGAGCTTACCCGACATGGTGGTCTTACCCGAACCCTGCAGACCGCTCATGAGGATCACCGAGGGGCGACCCTTGAGCTCGAGCTCTACAGCATCGCCACCCATGAGGGCGGTGAGCTCATCGTGTACGATTTTCACCATCAATTGGCTGGGGCGTACCGATGTCAGTACATCTTGTCCCAATGCCTTCTCCTTCACCGTGTCAGTAAAGGTCTTGGCTACCTTATAGTTTACGTCGGCATCGAGCAATGCCTTACGCACGTCTTTGAGTGTTTCGGCAACGTTTACCTCGGTGATTTTACCTTCACCTTTCAGTATCTTAAATGACCGTTCAAGTCTTTCGCTTAGGTTTTCAAACATAGTTTTTTCTTCTATCTTATTTTGTTTCAATCTGCAAAATTAGTGCAAGGCGAGCGAAAACGCAAATCTCAGTGAACGAATATTAAGATGGTGCTTGATTTTTCTTAATTAAGGGTGGGGGTAAAACTAATAAGGGGCTCTTCACAGAGGCCCTTATTAGATTCAATAGGTATTAGTTCTTAAGGTAAAAAGATTGTTTTAGGATAACGCTGCAAAGGTCTGTGTTTTTTTTTGTTTTACAAAACATTTTTTGATGTCCTATAACATGCTTTTAGGGTAAATAGGAGTTTTCTTTCTATTTGTAAGGTGAATGTGGTGTGTCAAGCCCCTTTCCTTACGTTTTCACTATGCAATTGTAAGTTTTGTTTTTCGTGTGTGTTAAAAGCATCTTTGTTTCAATACTCCTTGTTATATTTAATGTTTGTATCGAATATACTTGCACTCGCTGTGAAATATTAAAGTAAAGTTTATATTATTTCGCTCGTTTGTTCGTATATTTGCATGTGAATTAATTAAAATTAGATGTTATGACATTTGGAACATTTAACCTTCAAGAGTTCATCAGCGCATTCATCATTCTGTTTGCCGTCATCGATGCCGTAGGTTCTACGCCCATCATCATTTCATTGCGCCAGAGTGGCAAGACCATCAAGCCCATCAAGGCCACGCTGCTTTCCACACTGCTACTTGTAGGCTTTTTCTATGCCGGAGATGTGATGCTCAAGCTCTTTCACGTAGACATTTCATCCTTTGCTGTAGCGGGTGCTATCGTCATCTTCCTCATGGCTCTGGAGATGTTGCTCGATGTGGAGATATTCAAATTCAACGGCCCTACCAGTGAGGCCACCATCGTACCCCTCGTGTTTCCGCTTATCGCCGGTGCCGGTTCGTTTACCACATTGCTCTCACTGCGTGCCGAGTATGCCGACATCAATATCCTGCTCGGTCTCTTGGCTAATATGGCATTCGTGTTCTTTGTGTTGACAATGACCGATAAGGTACAGCACTGGATGGGTAAGGGTGGTGTATACGTTATACGCAAATTCTTTGGTGTTATCCTTATAGCCGTGGCCGCACGCCTCTTTACTGATAATATTGCACAGATGATAATCAATATCAGTGCACAGGCAAAGGGCTGCTGAGTATTCTTTCTTTTATTTGTACTTCTCTGCCTCGAACGTCTGCCTTATCTCATAGCGTCCACTGTCGGCAGCCACGATGAAGTAGCCGTCAATCTCGGGGTGACGCTCGCAGTAAGCCATGGCTGAGTCTGTGCCTAATACCATGAAGGCGGTAGCGAGGGCATCGGCACGCATACAGTTGTCGGCAATGACGGTTGCTGAGAGCAGGGAGTGCTGCACGGGGTATCCTGTGCGTGGGTCTATGGTGTGGGCATACTTCACGCCATCTTTGTAGTAGAAGTTGCGGTAGTTGCCCGATGTGGCAATGGCACGGTCAGTGAGGCGGAGCACTGTCTGCAGGTCCTGGTTCATCGAGAGTGAGTCGTCCACGGGTTTGGTAATGCCTATTCCCCACGGATTACCGTTTTTGTTGTGGCCTTTCACTACCACCTCGCCACCAATCTCTACCATGTAGTTCTTTATGCCACAGCTGTCGAGCACGCGGGCCACGCAGTCGCTGCCATATCCTTTGGCGATGGCACTGAAGTCGAGCATAATGCGCTCATCAGCCTTCTCCACGTGGTTGCCGTTGAGGCTGATACGGTCGAAGCCGACCAGTGTGAGCAGGCTATCGATGGTGGCGCTGCTGACATCTACTCCCTGCTTGAAACCGAACCCCCAAGCGTTGACCAAGGGGGCAACGGTGGGGTCGAAGGCTCCGTGGCTGTCGCGATATATCTGTTCGGCGGTGCAGAACACCTCGGTGAAGAGTGCGTCTACGTGTATGCTGTCGTTGTTGTTCACATGGGTGATGACGGAGCCCTTGTTGAAGGGCGACAGTGAGTTGTCCACCCTCTGCATGGCTGCCATGATTTGTGGCTGCAGGTCGGCATTGTGCTCGTAGGTCACGGTGTAGAGTGTGCCGAATATCTTGCCCTTTTGAGTGCGGTAGGTGGGCTTGTTTTCGCCCACGATAAGGATGGTTCCTACGATAAGGAACAGGAGGAAAGGGAGGTGCCAGCGTTTGTTCATATATTTGTATCTTTATGTGTTGTGTGGTAATGTCAAATCCTTCGTGGTGTATTGTCGGCCAATACCTGATGCACGATCTCCGTCACCATCTGCTTCAGCTCGCCCATGAATTGCTTGGCATCGTATCGTTTGGCTTCAATCTCGCGCAGTCGCTTCTCCCATATACCGGTGAGTTCGGCGCTCTTGAGCAGTTCTTCGCGGATGAGGCTGATGAGCTCGATGCCCGTAGGTGTAGCAACGAGGCTCTTGCGCACTTGGGTTACGTAGTTGCGTTTGTAGAGGGTCTTGATGATCTCGGCGCGTGTGGCAGGGCGGCCTATGCCGTTCTCCTTCATGGCATCGCGCAGTTCCTCGTCGTCGACCAGTTTGCCTGCTGTTTCCATGGCGCGGATAAGCGTACCTTCGGTATAAGGTTTGGGCGGTTGTGTCCAGCGCTCCATGAGTTCGGGCTGGTGGGGGCCGCTCTCACCTTTTACAAATTGAGAATTGAGAATTGAGAATTGAGGAATATTGCCTTCATCGTTGGAGTTGCTCTCTTCGTCGTTATTGCTAATTTTCAATTTTGAATTTTCATTTTTTAATTCGTGGTCGAAGACCACTCTCCATCCTGGCTCAACGATCTCCTTGCCCGAGGTGCGGAAGGGTATACCTTCGGTTTCGCCCTGCACGGTGGTGGTGCGGGTCTTGCAGTCGGGGTGGAATACGGCGATGAAGCGGCGCACGATGAGGTCGTACACCTTTTTCTCCGTGTCGGTCAGCGCCTGTGAATATACGCCTGTGGGGATGATAGCATGGTGGTCGGTCACCTTTTTATTGTCAAACACCTTCTTCGACTTCAGCAAGGGACGCCCGTGCAATGGGGTGATATATGGCTGATAGTCGCGCAACCCCATGAGTATCTGTGGACACTTGGCATAGACATCGTCGCTCAAGTAGGTGGTGTCTACACGGGGATAGGTGGTCACCTTCTTCTCATAGAGCGACTGCACGGTTTGCAGTGTCACGTCTACGGGCAAGCCAAACTTCTTGTTACACTCGGTCTGTAGCGAACCCAGGTCGAAGAGCGATGGTGGTAGCTCCTTGCCATCTTTCTTGGTTACCGAGGTGATGGTAAAAGGGGCCGACTTTATTTTGTTGAGGATGGCTTGTCCCTGCTCTTCGTTGGCAATGGGCTCGATGCCCACGTTGGCCGCTTCAGCTCGGCGCCAAGCCTCGGCAGTGTCGAAGGGTTCGCCCTTCTTCTCGGCCTTCTCCTTCAGTTTTTCGATGTCGGCCATGAGATCCTCCTCACTGCGTTTTTGGATGACATTGAAGGAAATGTCGCGGTAGAGCGTCTTCAGCACCCAGTATTGTTGCGGCACGAAGTTCTCAATCTCTTGCTGGCGCTTCACGATGAGGGCGAGGGTAGGGGTCTGCACACGGCCTATGGAGAGTACCTGACGGTTCTGCCCGTACTTCAAGGTGTAGAGGCGTGTAGCGTTCATACCCAGTATCCAGTCGCCGATAGCGCGACATAGACCTGCTTCGTAGAGCGACTGCTTGTCTGCCGCGTCGAGCAGCTTGGCGAAGCCCTCGCGTATGGCCTCTTCGGTCAATGACGACACCCACAGGCGTTTCACCGGACATTTGGCCTCGGCCTTCTGCATCACCCAGCGCTGTATGAGTTCTCCCTCTTGGCCAGCATCACCGCAGTTGATAATCATATCGGCTTGCTGCATGAGATTCTTGATGATGGCAAACTGCTTCTCTATGCCGCGGTCGTCGATGAGCTTGATGCCGAATCGGGGCGGTATCATGGGCAGGCTGCCCAGCGACCAGCTCTTCCACTGCGCAGTGTAGTCGTGTGGTTCCTTTAGGGTACACAAGTGACCGAAGGTCCACGTCACTTGGTATCCGTTACCCTCCAGGTAGCCTTCGCGGCGCGTCTTGGCACCCAGCACATCGGCTATCTCCTTGGCTACACTCGGTTTCTCAGCTATACAGACAATCATAGGTCGTAATTTACAATTTGACTAATTACAATTTATAATTCCTTAAGCTAAGTATATAATAAGTATATAAATAGTATAAATTGTACGTCCAAAACTTTTGAGCCGCGAAGTTACAGCTTTTAATTAAGAGAATAAAATTTAGGCATGAGAAATCTTTTCTTGATGGATGATAGATCTCCCGATTTTATCTCCTCTATATAGGTGTAACGAAAAAACAAATGTCAGAGGGATTTGTTATATTCCTGTAATCTAAATCCTGATAAACGATATGAATGTAATCCATCTGACCGAGGAGGAATTCCTCAATCGTGTAGCCGACTATCGTACTCCGCATGCCGAGTGGCACTACCGGGGCAATCGCCCCGCCATTGTGGATTTCTATGCCGGATGGTGCGGCCCATGCCGCGCGCTGGCACCTGTGCTCGAAGAAATCGCTTCGGTCTACCGGGACGAAATCGATGTGTATAAGGTCGATGTAGACCAGTGCGAGGCTGTGGCCGATGCCTACGACATACGCTCCATACCTACCACCTTCTTCGTACCTATGACGGGGCGTCCTGTCAAGATGGTAGGTGCCATCTCAAAGAAAGAAATAGAGAGACAAATAAAAGAAGTATTACTGAAAAACGAATTTCATCATGCAGAAGTATAGATGCCTCGTCTGCGACTGGGTGTACGACCCCAATGTAGGTGACCTAGAGCACAATATTCCTCCTGGAACTCTGTTTGAAGATTTGCCCGATGACTGGGTATGCCCCATATGTTTCGTGGGCAAAGAGGACTTCGAAGAGATGGACGAATGACCCCTTTATCTGTCTTGAAAATGTTATAGAGCGCTGCAGTGCAGCGCTCTATGTGTTGAATGTATCCCGTCGTCCCATGACATCCATAAGGTGTGTCGGGGAAGTCTTATTGCTTTTTCCAGAACGAAGTGGTGAACATCAGCAGGATGGTGAACAGTTCTAGGCGTCCGACGAGCATGAGCAGGGTGCTGAGCCACTTGGCCGAAGCGGGTAGGGCGCTCCATGAGTAGGCCGGACCTAAGGTGCCGAGAGCAGGGCCGATGTTGCCTACACAGCTGACCGAGATACTGTAACCCTCCACGAAGTCGAGACCCATGATCATGAATGCGAACCAACCTCCGAAAATGAGCAGGAAGTAGAGACAGGTGAAGGTAAGTACCGTGGCACGGGTGTCTGGACTGATGGGGGCACCGTCCATGCGCACGGGAATCACGGCATTGGGGTGGAGGATGCGGCGAAACTCTCCGCCTATGCTTTTGGCAAGGATGGCCACACGGCCGCACTTCATGGCACCAGTCGAAGAGCCGCTGCAGGCTCCGAAGAACATGACGAAACTGAGCAGCATCCAAAGGTAAGGTGGCCATTGCATGTAGTCGGCCGTGGCAAAGCCTGTGGTGGTCTGCAACGATACCACTTGGAAGAGTGAAACGCGCAGTGCCTTCTCCGTATCTATATCTCCTTGTGCCAATAATCCTAAGGTGATGACAAGCGTAAAGCCCAGCACTGTGAACAGGTATACCCGGAACTCGGTGTTGCGGTATAGCTCACGCAGTTTGCCTTTGAACAGCAGTAAGAACAATAGGGTGTAGTTGATACCACTGAGAAACATGAACAATGTGATCACGTAGTCTATCTGTGCCGATTCGAAGGCACCTATGCTGCCTTGTCGCGTAGAGAAACCGCTTGTGGCGATAGTCGTGAGGGCATGGTTGAGGGCGTCGAACCATCCCATGCCGCATACCTTGAGCGACACGGCACATGCTATCGTGAGCAACATGTATATGCTGAATATCCAGCGCGACCCTACGGATACGCGGGAATGTACCTTGCGGCGGCTTACACCTGTCGACTCGGCGGCAAAGAGCTGTACCTTGTCGATACCGAACATGGGGAGGATGGCCACCGTGAAGAACACGATTCCCAGACCACCGAGCCACTGTGTGAGGCTGCGCCAGAGGAGTAGTGCATGGGGTTGGCTTTCGATGTTGTCGAGGATGGAGGCTCCCGTGGTGGTGAAGCCAGACATGGATTCGAAGAAGGCATCGGTGAAGCTTGGTATGTGTCCGCCAAGCCAGTAGGGTAGACTCCCAAAGAGAGCAAAGGCTGTCCAGCATGCAGTGATGGTGATGTAGCTGTCGCGTCGCGAAAACTCGCCCTTGCTACCTTTACCTATGATGCAACACCACAGTCCGACCAGTGTGGTTGCCAGTGCCGATGCGAGGAAACCAAAAAGGTCATTTCCTTCAAGGAAGGGTGATGCTATGCCGAAGAGGAAAAAGATTCCCGCGAGCAACAGCAGCAGCGAACCTATGATACGGAATATGGTCTTGGGATGAATCATTAGTTGAAATATTTTTCTATTCGCTTGATCATGGATGAGAGACAGAATACCACTACATGGTCACCAGCTTGTATTTGAGTGTCTCCCGTAACGAGGATACCTTCGTCACCGCGTACCAATCCGCCGATAGTGGCTCCCTTGGGTAGGGTGAGCTCCTTAACTTGTGAACGGGTTACACGTGCACCCTCCTTGACGATGAATTCGGCGACATCGGCATTGGCGAAGGTTAGGCACTTGACATTTTCTACATCAGCATCGAGTAGCAATTGATAGATGTAGCTGGCTGCAATTTTCTTTTTGTTGATGACGGCGCCAATGTCGAGGCTTTCGGCCATGCCTATATAGTCGATATTTTCCACTTCGGCGATGGTCTTGAACACGCCCATACGTTTGGCCGAGAGACAGGCAAGGATGTTGGTCTCCGAGTTGTCGGTGAGTGCCACAAATGCGTCTACCTTGCTGATGCCTTCCTCTTCGAGTAATTCGTAATCACGTCCGTCTCCATTGATAATCATTACGTTATCGTCTACGACATCGGTGAGCCAATGGCAGCGGTTGAGGTCGCTTTCGAGAATCTTTACACTCATGGCATCGCTCACCAGTTGTGTGGCTCGCATGGCGATGCGGCTGCCACCCATAATCATGATGTTGTGTATGGTCGAGTGGCTCTCTTTTCCCGAAATCTTTCGGATGTAGGGGAGTGAGCGCTTGAAGGTCATGAAGTATACGATGTCGCCTGCGTGTAGCTCGTCAGAGCCGCCAGGGATAATGGTCTCGCCCATGCGCTTGATGGTGACGATATGATAGGGTTGCTCCTTTTTGAGTTGGAAGATGGGGGTGTTGAGTATTTGGGCATTTTCGCGTAACTTTACGCCGAGCATCACGAGGGCGCCTCCGCTGAACTCCCACCATTGGCGTATCCAACTCAAGTGCAAGCCGTCGGCAATCTCCTTGGCAGCAAGCATCTCGGGGTAGATCAGTGAGTCTACACCGAGGTTCTTGAAGAATTCTTTATTCTTGGGTTGCAGATATTCGTAGTTGTCGATGCGGGCTACGGTTTTCTTGGCACCGAGTGAGTGGGCCAATATGCAGGATGTGATGTTGGTGCTTTCCTCGGGGGTGACAGCTACGAAAAGGTCGGCATCGGCAATACCTGCATCTTTCAGACTGTTGATGGAGGTGGGGCTTGCAGCGATGGTCATGAGATCGAAGTTTGACTCGAGGTTGGCGAGCCGCTCTTCACCTGCATCCATCAATACGATGTCGTGCCGTTCATCGGCGAGCATCTTGGCAAGGTGGGTGCCTACAGCACCTGCTCCGGCGATAATGATACGCATAGTCGTCTTTTTGCTATTTGGCACAAAGGTATAACTTTTTTATAAATCTCTATGCCTTTGCACCGTTTTTTCGTCAGCAGTGTGGCAATGGTCTTTAATTTCCAAACCCCTCTCCCGAGAAGTCGATACCCATGGGCGACTGGAACACGCGGAGGCCGAAGGTGGGCAATACGGCAAACACATGCTCGAAAATCTCGCTCTGCAGGTGCTCGTAGGGAATCCAGTCGGTGCCTTGCGAGAAGAAGTAGAGCTCCAGCGGAAGGCCCTGCGATGTGGGTTGCAGCTGGCGCACCATGATGGTCATCTCCTGATTGACGCGGTGGTGATGGCGCAGGTAGTCTTCCAGATAGTTGCGGAACACGTGGAGGTTGACCACAAACTGGTCTTCACGCTCTACGCCTTCGAGCCAGCCCTTCTTTGCAAACTCGGCCATCTGCTCCTCGGTGCAGAATGCGATGGAGCGCATGTCGATGTATACGGAGCGCTTGACACGGCGTCCGCCACTCTCCTTCATGCCGCGCCAGTTCTGGAACGAGTCGCTCACGAGGGCATAGGGCGGTATGGTGGTGATGGTCTTGTCCCAGTTCTGCACCTTCACGGTGGTGAGGGTCACCTCCACGACATCGCCGTCGGCCCCATGTTTGGGCATCGATATCCAGTCGCCCGGACGCAACATGTCGTTGGCCGTGAGCTGCACACCGGCCACGAGACCCAGGATGGTGTCCTTGAACACGAGCATGAGCACCGCAGCCGAAGCACCCAAGGCAGTGAGTATGTAGCTGGGATTCTTACCGATGAGGATGCTGATCACGATGATGAGCGCCACGCAGATGACCACGATCTTGAGCATCTGGTACACACCCTTTAGGGATTGGGTCTTGAAGCCGTTCTGACTGTTCGACAGCTCGTACAGCGACGAGAAGAAGGTGCACAGCAGCTTGGCAATCACCACCACGAGATAGATTGTGTTGACCTTGAGGAGAAACTCCAGTAAAGGTTCTCCTCCACTGAAGGCCAGAGGCATGAGCACGGCAATGAGTATGGGAGGCACCAGTCGGCTGATGTCCTTGAGCAACGTGTCGTTGAGCAGGATATTGTCCCACGTGGCACGCGTGACTCGGGTAAATTTCTTGACCAGAGGGATGATGGCGCGACGGCAGATGACATCGGCGATATACACGACAAGTGCTATGGCGGCTACAGCGATGAGCCAATAAATCCACGTTTTACTTGTGGCAGTGACACCCAGGGGAGCCAGCCGGCGCAGAAGGATCGGATTCATGTGTATTATAAGTCTTTTTTTATGGTTCTACAATAGGAATGGCGCAATGCACCTTCTTTGTTCACTGCAAAGATACGAATAAGTGAGCGAGAAATATGAAGCTTGCTTCAATATTTTTCACAGCGAACGAAAGTATCTTCGCGGTTTACCGCAAAGATAACGATAAACGAGCGAGAAATATGAAGCTTGCTTCAATATTTTTCACAGCGAGCGAAAGTATCTTCGCGGTTTCTCCCTTTTTTCACAGATTCTTATTACATTTGCCCTTTGAAAACACTTTTTAGCAAACACCATCCGCCATGAAGCAGATAATCACCCACTTTACCGACAACGACCTCTACACCTTCACCTGCATGTACTACGTGCTGCAGAAATACCCCCGTGCCGAGACCGAGTACAGCTTCTTCGACCGCAACCGCACTTGCTATCCCAAGGGTTTCGATGCCCTGCTGCGCGAGCAGCTCGATAACCTTGCCCAGCTCACCATCACCGACGAGGAGCGCGAGTATATGACCCGCTCGTTTCCCTTCCTGCCCTATTGGTTCATCAATGTCTTCTTGCGCGGTTTCCGCTTCAATCCCGCCGAGCTCACCATCACACAGGACGAAGAGGGCCATCTCGACATCAGCGTCAAGGGCAAGTGGTGGAGCACCATCATCTGGGAGATGCCCATCCTGGCCACCATATCGGAGCTGATGCATATCCTCAACGGTGATGCCGCGAAGTACGACTCCGAGGCCGAATATGCCAAGAGCCTCGACAAGGGCCGTCAGATATGGCAGGGCGGACTCACCTTAGGCGATATGGGCACCCGTCGCCGCTTCTCCTTTGCCCATCAGGAGCGCGTCATCGATGCCCTGATGCAGTCGTACCGCGAGGTGAAGGACGAGACCGACGGACAGTGCGGCCGATTCACCGGCACATCGAACGTCTACTTTGCCATGACGAAGGGCATCCCCTGCCTCGGTACCATGAGCCACCAGTGCATCTCGTTCGAGGAGATCGTGAGCGGTGTCATCGAGTGCAACTACAACGTGATGAACAAGTGGTCAGAGGTGTACGACGGCAACGTGGGTATCTTCCTCTACGACTGCTTTGGCGACCGCGTGTTCTTCAACAATCTCTCCAAGCGCATGGCCATGACCTTCTCAGGGCTGCGCATCGACAGTGGCCGCGAGGAGGAGCAGGTGGACCTCATCGTCCAGAAATACATGCAGCTCGGCATCGACCCCATGACCAAGCAGGCCGTTTTCAGCAACGGGCTCGACATAGCCCGCGCCATCGAGATACACCGCTACTGCGAGGGCAAGATCATGGACAGCTACGGTGTGGGCACCTTCCTCACCTGCGACGTCACCGGCTGCTCGCCCATGAACATTGTGCTCAAACTCGTGCGTGGCCGCATCACCGAGTCGCGCGAGTGGCACCCCTGCGTCAAGCTCTCGTGTGATAAGGGCAAGACCCTCGGCGACAAGCAGAAGTGCGACTACCTCGTCTCGGTGCTGAACGGGTAATTCCTATTCATCAATCCTCATATGAAAGGATAGCCGTCTTAGGATATGCAGCTCACCACGCCTATCGAACCCGCGATAGCGGTGAGTACTGCGATCAATACTTTGAGCAACTTGCCCCAATCAATGGATTTCATAGAGTTTAGTGTTTAGAGTTTAGGATTTAGGGTTTAGGGTTTAGTGTCTTATTTGCCCACCCCGACAGGCTCTCCCCATAGAGGGGGAGCTAGAGGGGGTCTCCTTTACTTCTACGCTGCAAAGCTACTGCTTTATTTTTCGGCATCCCGACTTACTGCAAAGTGCTGCAAAGTGCTGCAAAGTTTTTTGTGATAAACCGCTCACCTTCAGCGCGATAAAGAATTTTCACACCCTTGGCGCCGCCGCGCCACGCCTACGGCGGCCGCGCCGAGCACCTGAGGCCATCATCGGCCGCGCCTGCGGCAACACTCCTGTGTCATCCCGAGCGGAGAGAGGGATCCCGCGCAGGGCCGACGCGGAATGAGCGTCGGTTGCGACGAAGGAAACTTTAGTTTCCCCGAGGAGTTCTTTTTCACCATGAGACTCTGCGAGATTTTTCGCTACGCTCAAAATGACAAAGACAACCACAACTCCTAACTCACAACTCAAAACATATACGCATTATGGCGACGCGAGATGAGCGTCGCTTGCGACGGCTGCCGGTTTATCGGCACTGAAGGAGCCGAAACGAAGTGGAGATTTAGCGCCACGCGAGGAGAGTAAGACATAAGACATAGGACAGTTACCCTGCGCTGTATCTGCTGCCGCTGATGGCTGCAAGCAGCACTCCTTTGGAGAACTAAAGTTCTCGTCGTCGCAACCGACGCTATCATACCGCGTCGGCCCTATATATAGGGGCTTATTTAAGTATTATATATACATAGTATATCTAATACAAAAATAAGAGTTTTTACTACACACTATTTTCTCGTATCGGGAGAGAGTGCGTATTTTAATTGTCTTATGTCTTTTGTCCTATGGTGTGTAAAAAAAATAAAAACATCCCGAAAAACTTGCATTGCTCGGGGAGAATTTGTATCTTTGTTACGCTTAAAGAATCCAGACAAACACACCTCACATATCATCTACAAAGACTGACAAGCAACAGCAAACCGCGATGTATAACAACATTAAATAATATGAAGAAACTTTTTGCACTTCTCTTTGCCATGGTGGGCATAGCGCCCCTA
>JAZRMG010000030.1:0-5923 GCA_045647345.1 Bacteroidaceae bacterium
CCGGCGCTGCAGCGGTCGCGCTTCTCGATCACCTGGCAGAACTCGTCGACGGTCATCTTGCCGCGGCCCACCTCGAGGAGTGTGCCCACGACGGCACGCACCATGTTGCGCAGGAAGCGGTCGGCCTGGATGACGAAGCGCCACTCATGCTCGGCGACCTGCTCCCACCGGGCTTGCATGATGCGGCAGTTGTTGGTGGCCACATCGGTGTGGAGCTTGCTGAAACTGGTGAAGTCGATATAGTCGAAGAGGCGAAGGGCGGCCTCGTTCATCCGCTCAAAGTCGGGCGCATGGAAAAGGCGCATGGCACGATGACGGCTGAAGGGGTCCTTGGCCGTAGAGACATAGTAATGATAGGTGCGTGAGGTGGCACTGAAACGGGCATGGGCATCGGGGCTCACGGGCTGTACCTGCTGCACAGCGATATCTTGTGGCAACAGACGGTTGAGCTTATCAACGAGACGTGCACAATCGACGGCTTGTCCGGTGTCGAAGTGGGCAATCATCTTCAGGGCATGCACGCCGGCATCGGTGCGTCCGGCACCGACCACCGCAGTGTCTTCGCGTAGGAGTGTGGTGAGGGCTTGCTCGAGACATTCCTGCACAGAGATGCCGTTGGGTTGTATCTGCCAGCCATGATAGGCTGTGCCATCGTAGGAGAGGGTGATGAAGTAACGCACGCTATTGAATTGAAAATTAAAAAATGAAAATTGAAAGCAATAATATAGCAGTTGTCCAAGAATGTTTTTTCTGCGATGTTGTCATCCTGACAGAGCGTAGCGACGAAGGATCCCGCGCAGGAACTTTATGTTTAACTTTTAGCTTGGCTGAGAGTTTGTAGACGAGTTTGCATTTCGCTCGTTGGCACGAACTTTGCGAGAGACGTTTGCGAGATGTTTCACTGCGTTCAACATGACAAACTGCGTTTTTGGACTACATCTATATCATTACCAAATAAAATTATTCACCAAACTCAGAATTCTTCAAGTTCATGACATGTACGGCCACAAGGGCTGCTGTCTCGGTGCGCAGGCGCGACTTGCCGAGGGTGATGGGGCGGAAGCCGTTGGCGATAGCCTTCTCGACCTCTTCGGGGCTGAAGTCGCCTTCGGGACCGATGAGCACGAGGGCATCTTCGCCGGGCGTGAGAGCTTGTATCAGGGGCTCCTTGTCGCCCTCATAGCAGTGGGCGATGAACTTCTGCCCCGCGAAGGGCTGGGCGATGAACTTGTCGAAGGGGGTCATGCCATTCAGGATGGGCAGGGTAGGCTTAAGCGACTGCTTCATGGCCGACACGAGTATCTTCTCCACACGCTCGGTCTTGACCACACGGCGCTCTGAGAAGCGGCAGTCGAGGAAGGTGAGTTCGGAGAAGCCGATCTCGGTGGCCTTCTCGGCAAACCACTCGATGCGGTCCATATTCTTCGTGGGAGCCATGGCGAGGTGGAGATGTCCGCGCCACAGAGGAGCAGGCGTGGTCGTTTCCGTGATGCGTACATAGCAGCGCTTGCCGCTTATCATATCAATCTCGGCCCGGTAGAACGAGCCTTTACCATCGGTGAGCATCACCTCATCGCCTTCGGTGAGGCGGAGCACACGGAGAGCATGAGCTGCCTCCTCCTGGGGGAGCTCAAGGGTAGTAGCAATGTCGGGGGTATAGAACAGGTGCATAATTATGAATGAAGACCCTCCCTAACCCTCCCAAGGGAGGGGAATCAGGCTTCGCGGGATCTTTGGTAGTGGTTATTTGTATTTTATTCTATTTACAATAAAGTCTTTAGAGGGGGGCTCCCTCATTCTCCTCTCTCTCACGTATCACATCGCGCAGATGGGCGGCCAGCTCGTAGTCTTCGCGTTCGATAGCCGACTGCAGCACGCCACGCAGCACCTCGGTATTCATCACGGTGATGGGCATGGAGTAGGCTCCCCCACCCTCGTCGTGCATACATTGGGCATTGAGCAGTGCCTCGTCGATGTAGATGGGGCATCGCTGATGCAAAGCCACAGCAATGGCATCTGAGGTGCGGGCATCGACATTGACCGTCTGCCCATGCTGCTCACACACCAGATAGGAATAGAACACACCGGCCTTTATCTTATATATATAGACCTCACGGATATGGATGGCAAAGGCATCGGCCATGCCAGCCAAGAGATCGTGCAACATGGGACGCTCACTATGTACCTCGCGCAGATGCATGGCGATGGCCTGCGCCTCGAGCAAACCCACGAGGATGGGCAGGCTACGAGTGCCCTCTTTCTCGCGCAGCAAGGCGATATAGAACTTATCGTTCGCTGCCTTCTGCAATAGGTCTTGTACTATTAGCTCTACTTTATTCATAATCTTCATTTAACCTCCTCAGCTCGATCGTAACGGAAAATCAATGCAAACAATATGGCAACGATGAGTGCATATCCCGCAAAGATATACCACACGGTGACCCATCCGTCCATCCGAGCCAAAGGGGTGGATTTACTATATACAACGGCGTTGACTACAGCCTGTACACTAAGGGTACCAATCGTGGCACCCAACCCATTGGTCATCATCATAAACACTCCCTGGGCACTGGAGCGCATACTAATATCGGTCTCCTTATCAACAAAGAGAGAACCCGATATGTTGAAGAAATCGAAGGCTATACCATAAACGAGCATAGACAGCACGAAGAGCCACACCCCATCGCCCGGATTGCCCATGGCGAAGAAGCCGAAACGCAGCGCCCAGGCAATCATGGCACAAAGCATCACCTTCTTGATGCCGAGGCGCTTGAGACAGAAGGGGATAAGTAGTATACACAACGTCTCGGACATCTGAGAGAGCGATATCAGCATATTGGCATGACGGACGGCAAAAGAGCCTGCATACTCAGGCACACCTGCAAAGCTGGAGATGAAGGCATTGGCATACCCATTGGTGATCTGCAACGACACACCCACAAGCACCGAGAAGACGAAGAAGAGGGCCATCCGCTTCTCCCTAAACAGGGCAAAAGCACGCAGCCCAAGCATATCGACCACCGAGCGCGAACCGCCGCCTCTATTGACCGCACAAGCCGGCAAGGTGAAGGCATAACATCCAAGCACTACACCCCATACAGCACTCACAAAGAACTGCCCGTAGCTATGCTGCAACCCCAGAAGATCGACCATCCACATCGACACGATGAATCCTATGGTACCAAACACCCTGATCGGAGGAAAGGCCTTGACCGTATCGTACCCCGCTCTGCTGAGCAGCTGATACGACACCGAATTGCCCAACGCAATGGTGGGCATAAAGAAGGCTACACCCGAAGCATAGAGGGGAAACAGCTGACCGAAACTCACACTATCACCATGCGTCATGCCCACATATCCCGTCGCTGCCATGAAGAAGGCAGCCACCAGATGACAGATGCCGAGCATGCGCTGAGCCGGCACACAGCGGTCGGCCACGATGCCCATCAGCGCAGGCATGAAGAGCGACACAAAGCCCTGTACCGAATAGAACCAACCGATATGCTCGGCCAACCCTACACGGGCAAGGTAGCCCCCCATCGAGGTGAGATAGGCACCCCACACGGCGAACTCCAGGAAGTTCATCACTGTCAGTCTGAGCTTTGTATCTTTAATCATAATTCTGTATGCAAAATTACTGCTATTTTCCTAAAAATCCGACCTCGGCCGCTTCCTTTTATCAATAGCAGATAAAAAACAACGGATTAACTCACCACATTCTGAGGTTGCCCCTCGATGAAGGCCTTGAGGTTGGCCTCGCAGATGTCGAGCAATCGGGTACGAGCCTCCAGTGTGGCCCATGCAATATGTGGAGTGACGAAGCAGTTGCGTGCCGTGAGCAGAGGAGAGCCAGCAAGAGGGGGTTCCTCACACAACACATCGATGCCCGCTGCATGCAGTGCCCCGCTATTGAGTGCATTGGCCAATGCCTGCTCATCGACAACAGGGCCACGAGCGGTATTGATGAGTATGGCCGTGGGCTTCATCAAGGCCAAGCGCTCGGCATTGACGAGGCTGTGGGTTTCGGGAGTGAGCGGACAATGCAGACTCACCACATCGGAGGTGGCAAAGAGGGCATCAAGCGAAAGCTTCACTACCCCATCGGGCAAAGCCTCCTGCGGCTTTGAGGTGTACACGGCTACCTTCATACCGAAAGCTTGAGCAAGGCGTGCCACAGCACTCCCCGTGCGGCCAAAACCTACGATACCCATCTGCTTGCCGGCAAGTTCGATGAGCGGGTTGTCCCAATAGCAGAAGTCGGGACTACTGCACCAGCGTCCTGCACAGTTTTGCTGGGCATAATAGGCTACGCCTTGGGTAATATTGAGCAGGTGAGCCATCACCATCTGTGCCACCGAAGCAGTACTATAGGCCGGTATATTGGTGACGGTGATGCCATATCTGCGTGCTGCCTCCACATCGACCACATTGTAACCCGTGGCCTGCACACCGATATAGCGCAAGCGAGGCAGTTGGGCAAACTCCTTCTCGCCCAACACCACCTTATTGATCAATAGTGCATCGGCCTCACAGGCACGCTCTATCACTTGATCGGGAGTCGTGCGGTCATATACCTTAAGGGTACCAAACTGCTGCAGGCGGTCGTAACTGAGGTCGCCAGGGTTGAGGGCATAGCCGTCGAGGATGACGAGATGGACAGACCCACCCCGTCCCTCCCTGCAGGGAGGGGGAACAGCTGGCACAAATAATTTATTACACATAGGTAAGATGTCAATGTTATAACTATTTTTTTTGACGATAATTGAGTTCCCTCCCTACAGGGAGGGTTAGGGTGGGTCTCCTACTTCCCCCATAGCAATCGCATGCGTTCCTTGAGCTTGTCTTCAGCGGCATTGGGTTGCGGTGTCCAGAGTTGGGTACCTGTAAGCTCATCGGGGAGGAACTGCTGTTTCACGAAGTGATTTTCGTAGTCATGAGCATACTTGTAGCCTTCGCTGTAGCCCAGCTCCTTCATCAGCTTGGTAGGTGCATTACGCAAGTGGAGAGGCACAGGCAGGTTGCCCGTCTGCTCCACGAGGGCGAGTGCCGTGTTGATACCCATATATGCCGAGTTGCTCTTAGGGCTGGTGGCCAGATATACGGTAGCCTCAGCCAAGGGGATGCGCCCTTCGGGCCAGCCAATCTTCATCACAGCATCGAAGGCCGCATTGGCAATGAGCAGGGCATTGGGATTGGCCAATCCTATATCTTCAGAGGCCGAGATAACAAGTCGACGAGCGATGAACGATGGATCTTCGCCACCCTGTATCATGCGAGCCAGCCAGTAGAGCGCTCCGTCAGGGTCGCTGCCACGTATCGACTTGATATAGGCTGATACGATATCATAGTGCATCTCGCCATCCTTATCGTAGGCCAAGGGATTCTGTTGCAGACGCTCGGTCACCACCTCATTGGTGATGACAATCTCTTCGGCACCACTCTCAGCCTCTACGACAAGTTCCAAGGTATTGAGCAGTTTGCGCGCATCGCCTCCAGAAAAACGCAGCAGTGCATCGGTCTCACGTACGGTAATAGGCTTGTCCTTCAGATAGTAGTCCTCGCGGATGGCGCGGTCGAGCAGTTCGAGCAGGTCGTCCTTGTCGAGCGACTTGAGAATGTAGAGCTGGCAGCGCGAGAGCAGGGGACGTATGATTTCAAACGAAGGATTCTCCGTAGTAGCACCGATGAGCGTCACGATACCGCGCTCTACGGCACTGAGCAGCGAGTCCTGCTGCGACTTGTTGAAGCGGTGTATCTCATCGATGAAGAGGATGGGGTTGTTCTGCGAGAAGAAGCGATTCTTCTGTGCACTCTCGATGACCTCGCGCACATCCTTCACGCCCGACGACACGGCATTGAGCGTATAGAAGGGTACTTCCAACTTCTTGGCAATGATATTCGCCAATGTGGTCTTACCCGTACC
>JAZRMG010000031.1:0-5994 GCA_045647345.1 Bacteroidaceae bacterium
TATCCTATATATTAAAAGTATCGCTCAGCCTAGCAGCATTCTATATGTTCTACAAGCTGCTTTGCAGTCGCGACACGCTGCATCGGTTCAACCGCTGTCTGCTGCTGTTCATCCTGGTCCTCTCGGCCGTGGTGCCCTTCATGTATATCGATTTGGATGTGGTGTTCACCGAAGCCACCGTAGCTATCGAGGAGTTGAGTCTCGTGACTACAGCCGAGCCTGTTGCCGATAGTGCCGAAGCAGTCAGCATCCCACATTCCACCTTTTGGCAACGCATCCCGTGGGAGTACATTCCTTGGCGTACCCTGCTCGTGAGCATCTACCTCATAGGATTAGTGGTATATCTCATCAAGTTCATCGTCGGATTGGTTTCCATCGCCCTACTCATCCGTCGCAGCAAATGCCGCGAGATGGCCGATGGCATCATCCTCGTCACCCACACCAAGGACTACAGCCCCTTCTCTTGGATGCGCTATATCATCGTATCGGAGCATGACCTACGGGAGAACTACGCTATGATACTCGCTCATGAGCGAGCCCACATCCGTCTCGGTCACTCGTGGGACCTGCTCTTCACTCAATTGTGCGCCATATTGCAATGGTTCAATCCCGCAGCATGGCTCTTGAAGCAAGAACTCGAAGCCATCCACGAATTTGAGGCCGACAGCGACACCCTGCGCCAAGGGTTTGATGCCCGCCAATACCAGCTCCGCCTCTTCGAGGCTGCCACAGGCGTGAAATATAGTTCATTTACCAATAATTTTATTAATTGTTCCACTAAAAAACGTATTATTATGATGATGAAAACACAAACCAGTCCGTGGGCACGGATGAAAGCTCTGTTCGTGCTCCCCGTAGCATTCGCTGCAGTATCAATCTTCTCATGTACCTCGCCCAAAGAGAAGAAAGTAGAAAACAAAGATGTGGCAGAGTCTGTCCAAAAGGACACACCTACCAGCATTGATGAAACTCAAGTTGTTGCTTATGCGACCACACCTAGGGCGGAAGAGCAGGGTGAAATCTTCATGGTCGTAGAAGAACAACCCATGTTCCCTGGAGGAATGGAGGAGCTGATGAAGTACCTCCAAAAGGAAATCAAGTATCCACAAGAAGCCATAGATAAAGGAATCGGAGGCAAGGTAATCGTACAATTTGTGGTAAATACCGATGGTAGCATCTGTAACGACAGTGTAGTAAAGTCAGTAGATCCTATACTCGACGCTGAAGCCATCCGAGTAGTTCGCAGCATGCCCAACTGGACACCTGGCAAACAAAGGGGTGAGCCTGTACGTGTACGCTTCACAATGCCTGTAGCATTCGGCATGGGTGGCAATACAACCTCAGGCACTCCTCATACCTATACAAATACTACAGTAAAGCAAAAGACTGTCGCCAAACAAGATGACGCCGAAGACGAAATCGTTAATGCTCCAGAGGAACTGGCTGTGTATCCTGGCGGAATGGGAGAACTGATGAAGTTCCTCTCTAGAAACATCAAGTATCCTAAGGAAGCACAAGACAAGGGCATCCAAGGACGTGTCGTCCTTCAGTTCGTTGTAAACAAGGATGGTAGTATCTGCGACTCTAAGGTAGTAAAGGCCGTTGATCCACAGCTCGACGCAGAAGCACTGCGCGTAATCAATGCTATGCCTAACTGGACACCAGGCAAGCAGAAGGGCGAACCCGTACGTACACGCTTTACCCTCCCCGTAAGCTTCCGACTTCAATAAGAGTCCCATCAGGATATTAATTCCACTAATCACTCGACATTGTATTTTCTTCATGGTGCAATGTCATACGCGGCGAGACAACTATAGTTGTCTCGCTCTATTTCAGCCCACATTCAGGTGGTAAAAGTTCATAAATAGGTTGGCGGTGGCTCTTGCTGTACTAAATAAGTTGACAAATGAGGCAGTACTGACGTGCCAGTACTGTAGTACCGAGCCTCCGGTATTCGAATACTGGAGGCTCAGTACTAACAATTCGCACTGCCCAATTCTTATGTTTGCACTGCCTGACGTAGCGTTTGTCTTTTCCTTATCTTGCCACAGCCAACCCATTTATGAACTTTTACCACCAAGAAATATTACCGTAATGGTAATAATATAGATGTTTACCCACCTTGAAATTCTCCTCCTAAGTTAGGAGGCCGACGCGGTATGATAGCGACAACTGCCGGTTTATCGGCATAAAGGAGTGCCAAAGGCCATTCCCCTCACAGAGGGGACGAAATGCTTAAAAATTCTTAGCATCCTGTGCCATCCAAACTACAAGAGGCGCCTTGAACGGGTGTCGGCTCCGCTTCAGTGAAGTGCTCAGCCTCGTAATGCTTGAGCGATATGGCCACAGAGCCATCTTCCCTTACGAAACAGGGAATGCCTATGTTGCCCCGCTCGCGCACCTTGGCAAATGCAGGGTGATGGTCACGCAAGGCAAGAAACTCCTTCAAGCTACGCGCCTGCTGACCGATATCAATCAACTCATACTCCGAACGATTGGCATAGAGCGCCTTCACCGACGTACAGTCGGGACAACTCTCCATCACATAAATCTTTGTCATAATTCTCTTCAGTTAAATACTTGTCACTGCAAAGATACGGTTTATTCATAAAAGACAAAGGGCAGAAGCCTGTAAAAATCGTGCGCGGATATTGCGCACCATTTTCCAGTTTCACCCACTATTCATCACTCCCCTTCATCGCCTCCTCCAAACTGATGCCTAAGGCTCGGGCTACGCCTTCGCCATAACGGGGATCGGCACGGTAGCAGTTGCGCACGTGGCGCTGCTTGATGAAGAGCTCGGCGTCGCCCATGGCACGGGCCGTATTGGCAAAGAGGAACTCCTGCTCATCGGGGGGCATGAGACGGAAGAGATTGCCCGGCTGGGTGTAATAGTCGTCATCGTAATCCCACTCGTTGTAGTTGTAGGCATCGCCATGGATGGGAAGCGGAGGCTCTTTGGTGTGGGGCGACTCCTTCCATTCGCCCCAGCTGTTGGGTTCGTAGCCCTTGGTGGAGCCGTAGTTGCCATCGACGCGCATGGCACCGTCGCGATGGTAGGCGTGGAAGGGGCAGCGGGGACGGTTTACGGGTATCTGCTCCAGGTTCACACCTAAGCGGTAACGCTGAGCGTCGCCATAGGAGAAGAGTCGGCCTTGCAGCATCTTGTCGGGCGAGAAGCCTATACCCTCTACCACATTGATGGGGTTGAAGGCGGCCTGCTCCACCTCGGCAAAGTAGTTCTCGGGGTTGCGGTTGAGCTCCAGGATACCCACATCGTGCAAGGGGAAGTCTCCATGGGGCCACACCTTGGTGAGGTCGAAGGGATTGATGTAGTAGTCCATGGCCTGCTCCTCGGTCATGAGCTGCACCTGGAAGAGCCAGCGGGGATAGTCGCCACGCTCGATGCTCTCGTAGAGGTCGCGCTGGTGCGACTCGCGGTCCTTGGCAATGATAGCTTCGGCCTCCTCGTCGGTGAGGTTCTTGATGCCTTGCAGGGTGCGCAGATGAAACTTCACCCAGGTGCGCTTGTTATCCTTATTATAGAAACTGTACGTATGACTACCGAAACCATGCATATGACGATATGACAAGGGGATGCCACGCGGACTCATGGTGATGGTGACCTGATGCAGTGCCTCGGGAAGGAGGGTCCAGAAGTCCCAGTTGTTCGATGCGCTGCGCATGCCTGTGCGTGGGTCGCGCTTGATGGCGTGGTTGAGGTCGGGGAACTTCAGCGGGTCGCGCAAGAAGAATACGGGGGTGTTATTGCCCACGAGGTCCCAGTTTCCCTCTTCGGTGTAGAACTTCATGGCAAAGCCACGGATGTCGCGTTCGGCATCGGCAGCACCGCGCTCACCCGCCACGGTGGAGAAGCGCACGAAGCACTCGGTCTGCTTGCCCACCTGGCTGAAGATGGCGGCACGGGTATACTGCGTGATGTCGTGCGTCACGGTAAAGGTTCCGTAGGCTCCCGCCCCCTTGGCGTGCATGCGGCGTTCGGGGATTACCTCACGGTCGAAGTGGGCGAGTTTCTCTATCAGCCAGAGGTCTTGTAGGAGGATGGGGCCACGCTGTCCGGCAGTCTGCGAGTTTTGGTTGTCGGCCACCGGACGTCCGTTGGCCGTGGTCAATCGATTCTTTTCCATTATCAAAAGCTGTTATTAGAATTGGTAGATTTATTCACCTCTCTTTAACAATCACCGTGGAAAAATGTTTGAATTATTCCTTTATTATACCCCGAGTATTTCTGTATTATTTACTAAACTTAATCACATGATGAACAATTTACTAGTTTTTACTGATAATTAAAGTTGACTTCCATAAATATTATATGCATATGAGTTTTCTGTGGATTCTTTTAGCTATTTCGTTTACCATCTCAGCTTTATTATTTGTTTCGGCTCATGCTGTAATGTTAATAAATATACAAAGATAACAAAAAGACATATCCAAGGAAACGCTGCTGCATGACATATCTCTGAGGAGTCTTGGATGAGCACGAGTGGCACATATTATCTCGTTAAAAAAATAAATGATTTATTTTGTTCTCCCCGCGGCATGTTGTATCTTTGTCCAGAATTTATAACAGAAAGAATTAAGTAAATAGATATGAAAAAAATCAGAGTAGCCATCGTTGGATATGGTAATATTGGGCAATATGCCCTTCAAGCATTAGAAGCAGCTCCTGATATGGAGATAGCAGGTGTAGTACGCCGCAGTGGCAGCGAAAACAAGCCCACAGAACTAACTCCCTACCCCGTAGTAAAACATGTGAGCGAACTGGAAAACGTTGATGTAGCCATCCTCGCTACTCCAACACGCAGCGTAGAGCAATATGCATTGGAATGCCTCACATTAGGTATCAACACCGTAGACAGTTTTGACATACATAGTAAAATAGTCGATTTGCGACGCTCACTCGATGCAGCAGCCAAAGAACATGGTGCAGTAGCAATTATCTCGGCAGGATGGGATCCCGGCAGTGATTCTATTGTACGTACCCTCATGCAAAGTCTCGCCCCCAAAGGTATCAGCTATACCAACTTTGGACCTGGCATGAGCATGGGACATACAGTCGCTGTAAAAGCCATTGACGGAGTAAAAGACGCACTCTCTATGACTATTCCTGTTGGTACGGGGATACACCGTCGCATGGTATACATAGAACTTAAGGATGGTTATAACTTCAATGAAGTTGCAGCTGCGATCAAGGCCGATGCATACTTTGTGAACGACGAGACTCATGTGATGCAAGTTCCATGCGTAGACGAGCTAAAGGATATGGGTCATGGCGTAAACCTCACACGTAAAGGCGTTTCGGGTGTAACACAGAACCAGCTTTTCGAGTTCAATATGAGAATTAACAACCCAGCCCTTACAAGTCAAGTACTCGTAAACGTTGCTCGCGCAACCATGCATCAGCAACCAGGAGCCTACACTATGATTGAAATTCCTGTCATTGATATGCTCTATGGAAATCGTGAAGAGCTAATAGCACATTTAGTATAAGCCCACCAGACATAGAACAGATTTATATATAAGAATACGCGCAATATATATTGCGCGTATTCTTATATATAACCCCAAATCTCATTAGTAATAAACAAAAACTATGTTAAACAAACTTTTCACCTACATTATTGTCCAATAGCAAATCGCAACAGAATCCATAGCACTTATAGATTGACTAATACATCTAGATTATCTAGTAGATCTAGTAGATCTAGAATATCTAGCACATCTAGGAAACCTAATACATCTGGAACATCCATAGCCCCTAAATAATCCAGAGACGCAGAGTATACTCCATAAACGACGAAAGGAGTCATCCTGTCGGACAACTCCTCTCTCCAAAAACGGCGGCTACCTACTCTCCCACAAACGCAGTACCATCGGCGCGGTCGGGCTTAACTTCTCTGTTCGGAATGGGAAGAGGTGGAACCCCGACACTATAACCACCTGAATGCTATTATATAACATACAGACAAACAA
>JAZRMG010000032.1:0-2409 GCA_045647345.1 Bacteroidaceae bacterium
TTAAGAAATATAAAAGATGAACATCCAGCAGTTAGAGTATATCGTGGCGCTCGACAAGCATCGCCACTTCCAAAGAGCAGCCGAGGCATGCGGTGTGAGCCAGCCTACGCTGAGTGCATTGATACAGAAGTTGGAGGAGGAGCTCGACCTCACGCTCTTCGACCGCAAGAGCCACCCCATCAGCACAACTGACAGCGGACGCGCCGTAATAAACCAAGCGCGTGTGGTACTCTACCACATCGCCCAACTGAAGGAGATGACACGCTCTGAGAAGGAAATGGAGAGCGGCATAGTACGTATCGGAGTCATTCCTACGGTTGCTCCCTACATATTGCCCCGACTGTTCAAGCAGATGCAGCAGATGTTTCCGCAGATTGAGTTGCGTGCCTTCGAACTGCGCACGGCCGTCATCATAGAACAGTTACGCAAGGCCGAACTCGACATGGCCATCCTGGCCACTCCGCTCGAGCAACCCGACTTCCTCGAAGTGCCGCTCTACTATGAGAAGTTTGCCGCCTATGTGTCACCCAACGAAGAGTTGTATCAGAAAGAGGAAATTGTTGCTCATGAGATGCCCACCGAACATCTGTGGGTACTGAAGGAGGGCCACTGCATGAGAAATCAGGTATTCAACTTCTGCCAGACACAATCGGCCTACTCCACCACCTACGAGGCAGGCAGCATCGACACACTCATCAAGATTGTGGACGAGAATGGCGGCTACACCGTGATTCCCGAGTTGCACCTCCCCCTGCTGCACGACAAGCAGCAATGCCACGTACGACAACTGGCCGCCCCCACCCCCGTACGTGAGATATCGCTCGTCATCCGTCAGGACTACGTGCGCGAGCGCCTCATGAACTCCGTTGCCGATGCCGTAAAGGCCATCATCCCCGACGAGATGATAGACACGCGACTCAAGAAGTTTGCAATCAAGTTATAGTACACACGAGGAAAGATATCAACGATGAAGCGACTTCTCCTTATCATATTTACCATAGCCATCATCCTGCCGGCAAGTGCACAGAAGAAGGACCAGTCGAGTGGTTATCCTATCACTCCGGTCCCCTTTACATCGGTAAAGGTTGAAAGCAACAGCTTCTGGAGCCAACGCCTCGAGGCCAGTCGTGAGGTTACCATCCCCTTGGCATTCAGCAAGTGTGAGAGCGAAGGTCGCTACACCAACTTCTCGAATGCCGCCGAGCACATGAAAGACCCCTCAAAGGTGTTCAAGGTAAACGGCGTAGGCTACTCATTTGACGACACTGACCCCTACAAGACCATCGAGGGTGCCAGCTACATCTTGCAGACCTATCCTGACAAGAAGCTCAAGCTCTACATCGACAGTGTATTGAACGTTATCGCATCGGCTCAGGAGCCCGACGGTTATCTCTATACTGCCCGTACACAGAATCCTGGCGATCCTCACCACTGGGCTGGCGACACACGCTGGAGCAAGGTAGAAGACCTCAGCCACGAGTTTTACAACCTTGGCCACATGGTAGAGGGTGCCGTAGCACATTATCAGGCTACAGGTTCACGTAAGTTCCTTGACATCGCCATCCGCTATGCCGACTGCGTAATCCGCGAGGTAGGCGACAAGCCCGGACAGGCATGCGTAGTGCCCGGCCACCAGATTGCCGAAATGGCGCTCTGCCGCCTTTACCTGGTAACAGGCGACCGCAAGTACCTTGATCAGGCTAAGTTCTTCCTCGACTCTCGTGGCAAGACTACCATCAAGACTGAGTACTCACAGAGCCACATGCCCGTAGTAGAGCAAGACGAGGCTGTAGGCCACGCTGTACGTGCTACTTATATGTATGCAGGTATGGCCGATGTAGCAGCTCTCACTGGCGACTCTGCATACATCAATGCTATCGATGCCATTTGGGACAACATCGTGAACAAGAAGCTCTACATCACTGGTGGTATCGGTGCTACAGCATCGGGCGAGGCTTTCGGCCCCAACTACTACCTCCCCAACATGAGTGCCTACTGTGAGACCTGTGCAGCCATCGGTAACGTATATGTAAACCATCGCTTGTTCCTCCTTCACGGCGAGTCTAAGTACTACGATGTGCTGGAGCGTTCGCTCTACAACGGCCTCATCAGCGGTGTGAGCCTCGATGGTGGTAAGTTCTTCTACCCCAACCCCTTGGAGTCGGTAGGTCAGCACGAACGTCAGGCTTGGTTTGGCTGCGCTTGCTGCCCCAGCAACATCTGCCGTTTCATCCCTTCACTACCAGGCTATGTATATGCTGTGAAGGACCGCGACGTATATGTAAACCTCTTCCTCAGCAACTCATCGACTCTGAATGTAGGGGGGAAGAAAGTGGCTCTCACACAAACCACCGACTACCCCTACGGCGACAGCATACGTATCAAGATTGATGAGAACCGATGCGGAGA
>JAZRMG010000033.1:0-7141 GCA_045647345.1 Bacteroidaceae bacterium
GTCTCCTCCTCAGGGGTGAGTGTCCCCATCAGGTCAATCCATGCGTAGCACTTGTCGAGCATGGTCTGCCATGCCGCACGATTGTAGTAGCCGGTATTGTCTCCGAGTAGCACCTCCATCTCGGCCAGTGTGGCATCCATCTCATAGAGCAGGTCGTCAAGATAGGTATCAGGCAAAGCATAGAGAGCCACAGCCTCGGCACGGAACTCCTGTGTAGCATTGCCCGTAAGGTCGGCCTGGAACCCAATGTAGAGGTCGGCCTCCTCCTTCAGTTCGAACCACAGTCCGCAGAGCTGCTTGTCTTCGCTAGCCTCCTGTATGGGATAGCAGGCTATGGACCCATCGGGGATTTGACTGGTAGCAAGCAGTGTGGTGGAGACAAACATATAGGCGTCGCGCCCTATGCCGTAGCGTGTGTTGTAGCCCGCACCAAAGTAGTACTTGCCCTCATCGAGATGTATCTTGCGGTATATGCGTGCATGGGCGAGGTCGCCTTCTTGATTGTTGGCAGCGTCGTTCCACACACCCAGCATGAGGGCGTCGTTGCCCGAGTAGCGGTCGAGACCCTGCTTCACGCCATCGCCACCGTTGGGGATGGAGAAGTTCTCGACTGTCCAGTAATAGGGCTTGCCAAATCGGGCATTTCCCTCGGCACGTGTAAAGCCGGATGCTTCGATGAGGTGTTCGTCGGTAATGTCGGTATATTCAGTACCGGTAAACTTGCCTCCCTTGTTCATACCATTCTTCTTGAAGTCTTCGTATACAGCAAGCAGAGTGGCAATAGCATCCTCGAGGGCAACGTCGTCCATCTCGTCTGTAGCCTCCTTGGCCTTGGCCAACGCTTCGCGCAGTGCAGGCAGCGCCAATGTGCTGGGCTTGCCGGTATTGGTAAAGCTGGCCATAGACTCAGTCTGGGCCATATATTCCTCTACCGTCATGATGGTGGCCTGCAACTTGTCATATACATCCACGGCATCCTCCTCGAGGGTGATGACAAATACAGGGGCTATCTCATTGCAGCGTGTGGCAGGTACGGTCACAGTGAGTCCGTCTACCCCCTGCGCATACTCTACAGCACCATGTCCGAGCAGAGTCACCGAGGTCACCTTACCGCTGTAATATTTGGATATGATGGAGAAACTCTCGAAGGTAAACGCTCCGCTGCCAGGCCAAGCCATGATGGTAGCATACACCTTACCCTCTTTCTGTACGTAGCGCACGTCACGTGACGAGTAGTTCTGCCCCTCGTTGAAGCCTTGTGCATTCATCGGGTTGCTGGCTTCGGCAAGCGGCCCCTCGCCAAAGGTCTTCCATGTGCGCGTACCATAGATAGACTCGCTATTCTGATCCATCCACGCCTTGATGTCGGCCAGCACAGCCTCTTCCTTCTCATCGATGGTGCCATCGCTGCGTATGGGCACTGAGAGCAGCAGGTTACCATTCTTCGACACGATATCGACAAGCATGCGCACCACCTGCGAGGCACTCTTATAGCCATTGCTGTTGTATACGCCCTGATCGTAGTGCCAGCTGCCTATACAGGTGCAGGTCTGCCAGTACTTCTCCTGCATGCGGTCGGGGATACCGCGCTCTACGTCCCACAACATATACTTCTTCTGGTCAGCATCGAGCTGCTTGCCTGTGACAACCACCTGAGGTGTACCTCCGTGCTGCTGCGCACTGGTATTGTAGTAATGAGCGAGGATATTCTTGCCCACATTGTCGTCGCAGCCATAGAAGGGCATTGCCGTATCGTCAAAGTATATCATATCGGGCTGATAGTCGTTGATACACTGCAGCACACGGTTTTGGAACTTCAGCTTATACTCCTCAGAGGGTAGCGAAGCACCATTGCCCCACTCCCATTGGCTATGTATAGTGCCCGAACTACGCCACCCGTTGCTGGGCACATGGTTCTGCGCATACAGCTCTTGCGGATCGTAGCCCTTCCACCACTTCTCGGTGCCATCGGCATTGAGGGTATAGCCATCCTCCTTGGTGAGGTTGCCATCGTAGTCTTGCGAGGGTTCCAGCCAGGTCCATGCATGGCTGGCGTGCATGCTGACGCCCACCTTGAGGTCGGCCTTGCGACAGGCATCGTACCACTCCTTCAGCAAGTCGCGCTTAGGGCCCATGTTCACTGAGTTCCACTCCTGATATGGCGAGTTCCACAGATCGAAGTTGTCGTGATGGTTACCCAATGCCATAAAGTAGCGTGCGCCCACACTCTTGTACAGGTTGACCAATCGTTCGGGGTTCCAGTTCTGTGCCTTCCAATCGTTGCACAGCTCCTTGAGTCCAAATACGGCAGGGTCGCCAAAGTGATCCCAATGCCAGTTTTGCTGTCCCGTACCAGCGTAGTACATGAATCGGGCATACCAGTCGCCAGCCTCGGCATGGCACTGTGGGCCCCAGTGTGCCCAGATACCAAACTTGGCATCCATAAACCACTCGGGACATACCCACTGATTGAGCGAGCTCCACTCGGGAGCATAGTCGCCTTTCTTTACTTCAACATCGGTCTGCTGCGCATAGCCAACAACACTTGCAGCCATCAGCAATACCATAAATAGAGTTTTCTTCATAGCGATACATATTTTTACTATTCAATCCAATGTTACAAAGATACATTATTATCAAAATCGAGCAATAGCACAACAATAGCCTTCAATGGGAGATTAGTGAATAACAGGATGTGTATGATGTCACTACCTTGGCTATCCTTGCGCGTAAGCAGTCATATACCTATTCCGCGGTCAGCACAGCCACAAAGCCGCCACGGGGAGCGAGGTCTACACTCGAGGGGAGCTGGGCATCGATATGGATGCTCCATGCGCGGGCTTCACCCTCTACATCACCAAAGGTAGTGGCGTGGTAGTCGCCGCCGCCCAGGAAACTCCAGTCTACGGAGATGCTTTGCGGAGAGTCGAGACCATTGATGACACCTACATACCAGGTGTTATCCTTGCGGCGTGCCATCGCTACCCACTCGCCAGGATAGCCTGCGAGGAGCCGAGTATCGTCCCACGCTACGGGCAGTGAAGCGATCAGATGCTGCACCTCGGTGGGCTGAGAGAGGAAGCCCTCGGGACGATCAGCAAGGTGCTGTAAGGCCGACTCGAACACAACCGTCAGCGCCAGCTCGTGAGCATGAGTGGTGATGTGGGGGTGTTGCGAATCGGTGAAGGCACAGGGGGTATAGTCCATCGGGCCTATCACGTTGCGCGTAAAGGGGAGTGTACAGTTGTGCCATGCGGCATTGGGGGTAAGACGACCATTATTGTTGTACCATTCAGCACCATACACCGCTTCGGAGGTCATAAAATGCGGATAGGTACGCTGCCATCCACGAGGGATGGTGGCACCATGGAAGTTGACCATGAGGTGATGCTTGGCGGCAGTCTCGAGGATATCGAGGTAGTAGTTCATCATGCCAATGCTGTCGGCACCGAAGAAATCCACCTTGATACCCTTGACTCCCATGCCGCTTATCCAAGCAAACTCGCGATCGCGCTTCTCGGGATCGTTGAGGCGGTAGCCCGGACCAGGACCACTGCACCAGGCGGTAGATGAGTTGTACCATATCATGGGCTTTACCCCCTTCTCGCGGCTATAGGCCAAGGCATCAGATAGGGTACCTCCATTACCCATCACATCCCACTCGGCATCGATGAGCATATAGGGGAGATCAAGCGTATCGGCAAAGTCGATATACCGCTTCACTATCTGATAGTCGCGCGATCCGTGGTTGTGTGCCCAATAGATCCACGACACTACACCGGGCTTTATCCACGAGGTGTCGTCGAGCTGACAGGGATCGCTCACGTCGGTCACGAGGGTCGACTCCACCACATCGGCCAGCGAGCCTACTATAGCCAAGCGCCAAGGCGAGTGCCACCCTTCAGGGCATACAAAGCGCTCGTCAAAAAGCTGTACGCGGTAGCATGAAGCATCTTCAGCATTGGAGAGATATGCCCCACACTGATTGCGCAACACATTGGCCTCAGCGAGCAGCACATAGGATGAGGAGGCAGGCTGAAAGAGGGCAGGCATATTCCAACGACAGCTTTTATTGTGAGCTTTGCCATCGGTGTTGGGGAAATAAAAATCTTCGTAGCCTACGGCATAGGGCTGTGTCCAGCGTTTGACATCAGCAGCAAACTGAAACTGGGTATGCTCGCCCATGATAGACTCGCCCGCGAGAGCATCAGATTCATAGCGGAAGGCGATGCCATCATTATAGAGGCGCATCACTATGCACACCTCGTTACCTTCGACATCCTCCAAACGATAGACATACTCGTTGGCCTCGTTATGGCACTGGCGACGCTTACCGCTGAGCATAGCATAGTCATCAGTATGGCGGCGAGGACCATTCACCTCTTTAAATATAAGACCTTCGCCAAGGTTGCTCTCGGTATCAACACCTACGGTGGGTATATCCAACACTCGCTCTAACCCTTCATCGGTATGATGATAGAGAGTATAGGATAGCGTTCCCGAAGGTGAGACATCGTGTACAAGGACAAGCTTGCCGTTGGGCGAGGTGAATCGATCTGCTCGACAAGCTGTAAGGAACAGTACAAGGCTGCACAGGAATAGTGGTATGTGTTTCATCGTGAAGCATTTTATTATTATTTAAAATTATGTGCAAAGATAGCCAACAAAAAAGAATTGCCGATATCAGTATTTCACAAAAGAATAGGACAAAAATGCACATTTGTTTCATCACACTATAAAAAAACGATTATTTTTGCAGCACAATTTAGTGCACGCTATGAACATACCTATAGAATCCTTGAGCCCAATTATGCTCAATGTAGGATTTGCACGCCATAATGCCGATTGGAACTGGCAAGGAGTATCGTCGCCCTTCACACGCCTGTTTCTTGTAATCGAAGGCGAAGCGAAAATTCATCTGCCCGACAAGGTCGTGAACATGCGCCCTGGGCACGCCTATATGGTGCCGGCCTACGTAACCCACAGTTACGAGTGCCACGGTGATTTTGCGCTCTACTATCTGCATGTGTACGAAGAATTCAAGAATGAGGCTGGTGTACACGAAGCTTACGACTTCCCCACAGAGATTGAGACCGACGAACTTGACAAGGCCTTCTTTGCTGCCATCTGCCACACCTTCGAGGGAGCGGCACTGCCATCGAGCGATCCTCAGACCTATGACAACACAGCAAGCATAACCGACAGCATGAAGCGCTACCACAAGTTGCCGCTCCACGACAAGATGCGCCTTCGCGGCTTCGCGTTCACCCTCTTCGCACGATTCGTACAATACGCACAACCGCGTGTATGGACCAAGGACGAACGCATCATCCGGGTGATACATCACATCAGCATCCATATTGCCAGGACAATAACATTGGACGAACTGGCATCAATTGCCTGCATCACTAAAAGCTACCTCATACGCCTCTTCACCCACGCGATGAACATATCTCCCACACGCTACATCAACCGCAAGAAGATAGAGCGGGCCCAGCTCATGCTGCTCACCGAGCAGCTGCCCGTGAAGGAGGTGGCCTACCGACTGGGGTTCAGCGACCACTCATACTTCATCCGACTCTTCCACCAAACCGTAGGCATAAGCCCGCAAGAGTATCGTAGACGCAACGGAAGGAGGTAGACACTTCATACAGACGCTTGCCGTTGAAAGTCTATAGAAGGCTTGCTTCGTACACTTATTCATATTATCTTTACACCTGTTAATTTATGGACAATTATATCACAAAACACATACTATGAGACACACAAGTCTACTGGCCCTGTTGGCGGCCGCAATGATGATGACATCGTGCACCACGAAGAGTACACAAAACCTTGACTTCGCAGGCTACCTCTTTGCCTACTTCGAGGGAGGCGGCGACCCGCACCAGCAGGAGCAGCTGCGCTTTGCCGTGAGCGAGGATGCTATGAACTGGCACGCACTGAACGGCAACCGACCCATCATAGCCAGCGACACCATCAGCAATAGTGGGGGCATCAGAGACCCCTACATCATGCGCGGCGAGGAGGGCTACTATTATATGGTAGCCACGGATATGTATACCCACGACCCCGCACAGGGATGGGGCAGCAACCCGGGCATCGTATTGCTGAGATCGGCCGACCTCGTGCACTGGGACCATGCCAAGATACACCTTGCGAACGACTTTCCCGAGAACTTCGGCGATGCCTACTGGGTGTGGGCACCGCAGTGCATTTACGATCGCGAGGCAAAGAAGTATATGATCTACTTCACCCTGCAGCGCAGCGACCGCCGCTCGCTCATCACCTACTACGCCTATGCCAATGAGGACTTCACGGGATTTGAGAGCGAACCCCGTCAGCTCTTTGCCGCCAAGTATGGCTCTATCGACAACGACATCATCTACAAGGATGGAGTGTATCACCTCTTCTATAAGGGCAACACGAAGGATGAGCGCGGCCGCGAGTACAAGAACGGCATACAGCAGGCCACATCGGAGAGCCTGATGGGTCCGTGGGTAGAGGACTTCAAGTACCTGGATGCCTATGCCGATACACGCACAGCCGTGGAGGGCAGCGGCGTATTCAAGCTCAACGACAAGGAGGAGTACATCCTGATGTACGACCTCTACGGCTCGGGACGCTACGAGTTCCAGCGCAGCACGGATCTCTACACCTTCACCGAGCAGCCCGAATCGTTCACCAAGGACTTCTTCCCCCGCCACGGCACCATCATGTCGGTGACCGCCGAGGAGCTGGAGCGACTGGAAACGGCTTATGGGAATTAGGAGAATTTAGGCTGCGGCTCAGAAAAACTCAAATAAAAAGAGGCTGAAAAAGAAAAATTGTGAATTGTGAATTGTGAATTGTGAATTTAATTCTTAACTTTGCCTCCAAGAATTGTAAATTACATTTTCATTCACTTAATTAAAATTAAGAAAACATGGTTTATTCACATGAAGTAGAACACATGTGTGTTGTAAAGAAGGGTCCTAACCACGGTCCCGCTCCCATCCCCGAAGAGGGTAAGTGGGTACAATCAAAAGAGATCAAGGATATCTCAGGTTTGACACACGGTATCGGTTGGTGCGCACCTCAGCAGGGCGCTTGTAAGCTCACCTTGAACGTGAAGGAAGGTATCATCCAGGAGGCATTGGTA
>JAZRMG010000034.1:0-6567 GCA_045647345.1 Bacteroidaceae bacterium
CCGTCCTGCTCCTTCACGGCAGCGAGGTAGGCCATGTATACCCACTGTACAGCCTCCTGAGCTGAGGTAGCGGGGCGGCTGAGGTCGAGACCGTAGTACTCACCCATCACCTTGATCTCCTTGAGGGCCTTGATCTGCTCAGTTACCTCTTCGCGGAGACGGATGTTGGCGTCGGTCATAGGACCTGTGATGTGGCGCTTGTCCTCCTCCTTAGCCTCGATCAAGCGGTCGATACCATAGAGGGCAAGACGACGGTAGTCACCGATGATACGGCCACGAGCGTAGTTGTCGGGCAAACCGGTGATGAAGCCGAGTGAACGGAACGAACGAATCTCGTCAGTATATGCATCGAACACACCGTCGTTGTGGGTCTTGCGGTAGTGGGTGAAGATATCCTTTACCTTCTCGTCTACCTCGAGGCCATTCTCGTGGCAAGCCTTGGCTACTACGTTGATACCACCGAAGGGCTTGATAGAGCGCTTCAAGAGCTCGTCGGTCTGGAGACCTACGATAAGCTCGTTCTCCTGGTCGATATATCCGGCCTTGTGTGAAGTGATGGTCGATACGGTCACGTTGTCGAGTGAACGTACACCGCCATTGTTACGCTCCTCCTCGAGGGCCTGCAAGCAGAGGTTCCAGAGGTTTGTTGTACGCACTGTGGGACCCTGCAAGAATGAGGCATCACCAGTGTAAGGAGCAATGTTAGCACTTACGAAATCAGCTACGTTGATTTCTTTGTTCCAAAGTCCATTGATAAAGTTTTGTTCCATGTTACTTGAGATGTTTATGGTTGAAATTTATTGTTCTCTATAATGCATTTCTCATAAAAACGATGCAAAGGTACTACTTTTTTTCGGCATGGCACATATATTATATATGTATTTATCCTTTTTCGGCTTTTTTTACCTTCAATAAGGCAATAGACAACATCTATAGTGAAGCGAACGCAAAATTGTCAATCACACAATGCAAATTAATGAAACTTTTTGCGTACTTTTGCCAAATAAATCCGACAACCAACACATATTTTATATAGGTATGCAAACGATACTGAAATATTTCCCCAATCTCACGGAAAAACAGCAGGCACAATATGCGCAGCTCTACGAACTGTACACCGACTGGAACTCGAAAATCAATGTGATCTCACGTAAGGATATTGAGAATCTCTATGAACACCATGTGTTGCACTCGCTCGGTATCGCTAAGGTGATACGTTTCACCCCTGGTAGCCGTGTGCTCGATATTGGCACTGGCGGCGGCTTCCCGGGCATACCATTGGCCATCATGTTCCCGGAAGTGCAATTCCACCTGGTCGACAGCATCGGCAAGAAGATACGTGTTGCAACTGAGGTGGCACAAAGTATAGGACTGGAAAATGTCACTTTCCGTCACTGTCGTTGCGAAGAGGAAAAAGGGCTGTTCGACTTTGCGGTCAGCCGTGCTGTGATGCCTCTCGAAGATTTGCTCAAGATTTGCCGCAAGAACATTTCCAAAGAGCAGCGCAACAGTTATCCCAACGGTTTGTTCTGCCTCAAGGGTGGTGAACTGCAGCATGAGACACGTGCCTATAAACATATCGCCGAGATCACAAGCTTGAAAGACTATTTTCGCGAACCCTACTTTGCCGAGAAAAAGGTGGTGTATGTGACCATAAAATAGAGCCTATGAGAGTACAGACATTTATCTGCAACATGTTGCATGAGAATTGCTACGTCGTATACGATGAGGTTTCATGTGAGGCGGCCGTAATTGACCCGGGGGTTTATTGGGATGATGAAAAGCAGCTATTTGTCGATTTCATTCGTAATAATGGTTTGAAGGTGAAGTACTTGTTGTGCACGCACCTCCATTTTGACCACATTTTTGGTGTGCCTTTTGTGGAAGACACCTATGGCGTGAAACTCAGTGCAAGCCTTTATGACACTCCATGGATTGAAAACTTCACGCATACGGTGGCCCGATTCGGCATTCGACCCAATGGAGAGCCACGTCCCGTTGGACATCCCTTGCATGATGGCGATATGCTGACTCTCGGAGATGGGACCATTGAGTGCATTGCGACACCCGGGCACTCGTCTGGAGGGCTTTGTTTTTATGTCAGGGATTGGGGGTTGCTTTTTGCCGGCGACACCTTGTTTCATGGCTCTATAGGGCGTACAGATTTTTCTGATGGAGATTACACACAGCTCATTCGCTCTATCCAAGAACGTCTGTTGGTGCTACCTCATGATGTTGTCGTGTATCCCGGTCATGGCGAAACCACAACGATTGGTGACGAAATGAAGTTTAACCCTTATTTGTAACATGCAACCTATAGCCTATTTCCGGAGCGCTTTCTCTACCAAATTTGGCATACCGCGCCAGAGTGGCATTGTGCCCGAACTTAAAGGGCGCATCGTTTTTGAGCCCAAATATAGGGATAAGGATGCTTTGCGGGGACTTGATGGCTTTGACTTTCTTTGGATAATTTGGGGGTTTTCGGCGAACAAATCGGAACGCGCGGTTTCTTCGTGGCAACCCACTGTACGTCCGCCTTTGCTTGGCGGTAATGTGCAGATGGGGGTTTTTGCCACTCGCTCGCCCTATCGTCCCAATCCGTTAGGACTTTCCTCGGTCTGCATAGACCGCATAGAATCGGACACTCCGGAAGGTCCCGTCATACATGTTCTTGGAGCGGATTTGATGGATGGCACTCCTATTTATGACATCAAGCCGTATGTGACCTATGCTGACAGTCATCCCAAGGCGCGGAGTGGGTTTGTCGACGAACACCAGTGGCAGGAGCTGAATGTGGACTTTCCCCAGCATCTGACGAGCCGTTTCTCTGCAGAGAGCCTGACAGCGCTAATCCGGGTATTGGCTTTGGATCCGCGTCCGCAGTATCAGGACAATCCGGACAAGGTTTATGGCATGCCTTACGAAGGCTACGATGTCCGTTTCCGTGTAGCCAATGGGGTGCTTACCGTGGTAGAACTCGTGCCTCTTCCTTGAAGCATTTCTTTGCTTGCAAACCGTTCCCTTTCAACGATTTTCCAGATTTATCTCCCTTTTTTCCATAAAAATAGGGCTAAAACGGTAAAAAAAAGTTTTTTTGTAAAATTATCCTAAAAGTTTTGGCTGTATCTAAATAAAAATTACTACTTTTGAGTCACTTTACTTTATTAATAATCTAAAGCTATGGGATATTTAAGATTCGACAAGACGTTAATGACGAACTTAGAAGAATCGCTCCCTCGCGAGATATTGCGCACCAATAGGTCGGGCGCCTACAGCTGCTCAACCATTATTGACTGCAATACGAGAAAGTACCATGGACTGCTCGTCATCCCCATCCCCGAGATGGACGATGAGAATCATGTACTCCTTTCTTCGCTCGATGAGACAGTGATTCAACACGGCGCTGAGTTTAACCTTGGTGTCCACAAGTATTCGGGTAACAGTTTCAGTCCCCAGGGACACAAGTATATCCGAGAGTTTAACTGGGAGCGCGTGCCGACCACTATCTACCGTGTAGGCGGCGTCATCCTCAAGAAAGAGAAGGCTTTCGTACATCACGAGAACCGCATCCTCATCCGTTACACATTGCTCGACGCGCATTCGCCCACGACATTGCGTTTGCGTCCGTTCCTTGCGTTCCGTAGTGTGCGTCAGTTCACACACGAGAATTGGCAGGTCGACAAGACCTATCAGGAGGTTGACAATGGTATCAAGACATGCATGTACCCCGGTTATCCCGAACTTTACATGCAGACCAACAAGAAGGGTGAGTTTGTGTACAATCCCGACTGGTATCGTGGTATGGAGTACCCCAAAGAGCAGGAGCGTGGCTACCACTTCAATGAGGACCTCTACGTACCCGGATATTTCGAGGTACCCATCAAGAAAGGTGAGACCGTGATCTTCTCGGCCGGTATCTCTGAAGCTTCGTCACGCAAACTGAAGCAGATGTTCGAGCATGAGTACGAAATCCGTCCTCCGCGCGATACATTTAAAAATAGCATGATTATTGCAGGCCATCAGTTCCACAACCTGCAGGGCGACAAGCACTACATCTTGGCCGGTTATCCGTGGTTCAAGTGCCGTGCTCGCGATATGTTCGTGTCGCTTCCAGGTCTGACATTGGCCGTAGGTGAAATGGACGAGTTCCAATCAGCCATGAAGACTGCTGCCGAGGCAATCAACGACTTTATCAACGAACGCCCCAGCGAGTGCAAGGTATATGAAATGGAACATCCTGACGTACTGCTTTGGGCTGTATGGACACTGCAGCAATATGCCAAGAAGACCTCGCTCAAGCAATGTTGGGACGAGTATGGCACATTGCTTCAAAACATCATCGATTATATCCGTCTTGGTAAGCACGACAACCTCTTCCTCCACGACAATGCATTGCTCTATACCCATGGTAAGGATAAGGCAGTAACGTGGATGAACTCCGTAGCTAATGGTCGCCCCGTCGTACCTCGTACCGGCTATGTGGTAGAGATCAATGCTCTTTGGTACAATGCGCTGCGCTTCGTATCAGAGCTTTGTCACGTGGGTGGCAACGAAGACATGTCAGAAACACTCAATGACCTCGCTCAGCGTTGTCAGCTCTCATTCGTGGGCAAGTTCCTCAACGAGCATGGCTGGCTTTACGACTTCGTGGATGGCGACACTCCCGATTGGAGCGTACGTCCCAACATGATCTTTGCCGTTGCTCTCGAGCACTCACCGCTCGACCGTAAGCAGCAGAAGAGCGTGCTCGATATCGTTACCAAGGAGTTGCTCACCCCGAAGGGCCTTCGCTCACTCAGCCCCAAGAGCTTCGGATACAACCCCAACTATGTGGGCCCGCAGGTAGAGCGCGACTATGCTTACCATCAGGGTACCGCATGGCCTTGGCTCGGTGGATTCTATATGGAGGCATACTTGCGCATCCACAAGATGAGCGGTTTGTCATTCGTAGAGCGCCAGCTCATCGGCTTTGAGGATGAGATGACTTCGCACTGTATCGGATCTATTCCCGAACTGTTCGATGGTAATCCCCCGTTCCGTGGACGTGGTGCCGTAGCCTTTGCCATGAACGTGGCCGAGATACTGCGCATATTGGATGTGTTAAATGAGTATGACATATAATATATAGGAGGAACGAAAGTATGAAAGTATTAATGTTCGGTTGGGAGTTTCCTCCTAAGATATATGGAGGTCTCGCAGTTGCCAGTTATGGTATAACGAAGGGATTAAGCCTTCAGGGCGATGTGGAAACTACCTTCTGTTTGCCCAAGCCAACGGGTGAGGAGGAGAAATTCCTGAAAATTATAAACATGAGTCAGGTGCCTGTCGTATGGCGCGATGTCAATTACGACTGGATCAAGGATAGATTCGTAGGCCACACAGCAGAGGACTACTACCGCTTCCGCGATCATCTCTATGCTGATTTTAATTATCTGCAGGGACTTGACGACTTGGGTTGCATACAGTTTGCCGGTGGTTATCCCAGCAATCTGCATGACGAGATCAACAACTTCAGCATCATCGCCGGTGTGTTGGCTCGTAGTGAGGAGTTTGACATGATCCACGCACACGACTGGCTGACATATCCCGCAGGTGTTCACGCCAAGATGGTAAGTGGTAAACCCCTGTGTATCCACGTGCATGCTACCGACTTCGACCGCTCACGCGGTAAGGTCAACCCCACAGTGTACAGCATTGAGAAGAACGGTATGGACCATGCTGATTGTATCATGTGCGTATCAGAGCATACTCGTCAGACCGTGATCCATCAGTATCACCAAGACCCACGCAAGTGTGTGGCTATGCATAATGCCGTATATCCTCTCAGTCAGGAATTGGTAGATATCGTACCCAATAAGAACCCTAACGAAAAGGTAGTTACCTATTTGGGACGTATCACCATGCAGAAGGGCCCCGAATACTTTGTAGAGGCTGCAGCTAAGGTGCTTCAGCGCACTCGCAACATCCGTTTCTGTATGGCCGGTAGCGGTGATATGATGAATGCTATGATCCAATTGGCTGCCGAGCGCGGTATTGCCGATCGTTTCCATTTCCCCGGATTCCAGAAAGGCCGTCAAGTATATGAGGCTTACAAGAATTCCGATGTGTTTGTGATGCCATCGGTGTCTGAACCTTTTGGTATTGCACCATTGGAGGCTATGCAGTGCGGTTGCCCCTCCATCATTTCTAAACAATCAGGTTGTGGCGAGATCTTGGACAATGTAATCAAGGTCGACTACTGGGACATCGACGCTTTGGCAGACGCTATGTATAGCGTATGTACAAACGATGCCCTGTATAATTACCTCTCTGAGGAGGGTGTCAAGGAGGTGGATCGTATCACATGGGAGAAGGTTGGCTTGCGCATACGTGAGTGCTATAACCAGCTTTGTGGCCGTGGTTATTTCAATAATGACGACTACCTTGATGCTGTAAAACATATAAAGTAGAATAAGAGGCGGTTACGCTGAAAATAAAAGAATTCAAAAGATTAAATATTCAAGTTATGAAAACCATATGTCTTTATTTTGAGATACATCAGATTGTTCATCTGAGACGGTACCGCTT